>JANMBJ010000106.1:0-6661 GCA_031360335.1 Candidatus Nanopelagicales bacterium | reverse complement strand
ACGAGCGCCTCGTTGGCGGCGATCTCGGCCGACGGCGGGTTGGCGCCGTAGGCCTGGTCACCGGGGATGACGAGGAGGCGTCGGCCGCCGAGCTTCATCCCGGGGAGTCCGTTGGTCCAGCCGGCGATGACCGAGCCGAGGGAGAAGGTCGAGGGCTGACCGCGGTCCCAGGAGGCGTCGAACTTCTTGCCCGACACGGCACCGATGCCGATGTACTGCGCGGTGATCGACGAGCCGACGGCCACCGCCGCGCCGGTGCCCTGCACCAGGTCGCACACCTGGAGCTTGGTGACCTGGGAGGTGGCCGGTCCGAGCTTCACGACCGGAGCCACGTCCAGGGTGCCGGTCACGGTGACGCCGGCGTTGCCGACCTCGTACGCAGCACCCGTGGGCGTCCCCGCACAGTCTCCGGTGGCGCCCGTCGCGCGGCCCGTCGTGGCACCGGACGCACTCGTGGTGCTGGTCGACGATGCTCCGCAGCCGGCGAGCGCGAGCGTCGCAGCGAGCACGACGGTGACGGGGGCGAGGTGGCGCGGGAGGCGAGGCTTCACGAGAAACGACCCTAACTTGCCCGCGGGACGGTTCTGTCCACCAGGACTGCGACCCTGGGCACACCTCGGTGACGGTTGGATGTCGGTTCGGTGTGAGCACGGCGCCCAGTCGGGAGTCCGGGCTGAGTCAGGCGCCAGGCAGCGCGATCTGGAAGAACCGGGGTCGATAGAGCACCGGGTCGGCGGCGAGCAGCGCGGGATCGTCGGAGTTCTGGCTCACGGAGACGATGACGTGACCCGGTGTCGGGAGCAGGTCAGGGTGGGCCAGCGGCATGTAGCGGACCAGGTGGTGGGTGAGGTCCGACGGGATCTGGGCGACCGGATCCGAGGCCGAGAACGGGCCGGTCGGGGACCGGGATGACCAGACCACGAGGTCGTGGCCCAGGAACTCGTCGCGCTTGGAGACGACCCACCAGCGGCCGTCACGCTCGAACACCGACAGCGTCTGCGAGACCCCACCCTGGGCGGCGATGACCGCCTCGGCCCGGGCCGCGTCGTGCTGCCACGTCCGGCCGTCCCAGTAGTCCCACGTCTCGGGGTGCTCCACGTCCTCCGGCTTCGTCCGGGCCACCGAGAGCGCGAAGCCGAAGACGAGGCGCTGCTCGGGGTTGGAGGTGCCATAGATGTAGGCGTAGCCGTCGTCCGCCACCCAGACGGCGGCGCCCCAGGTCGGACGGCGGCGGTCGGTGGAGTCGGGACCGAGGTCGGTGACGCGCTGCAGCACCGGCTGCCCCCCGCGATCGACCCGGAAGACCGCGATGGCCGGTCCGAGGTTCTCGAAGTGCCCCTCGTCTCCGGACCCTCGCACCCGCTGAGCCATGACGGCGACGAGGTCATAGCCGTCGCGGCTCACCTTGCCGATCGACATCGGCCAATAGCCCACGCCGTCGGCGCGGTCCGGGATGACCGCCCCGTTGCCGGTCGAGGAGACCACCGTGATGCAGCTGCTGCTGAAGAGCAGCATCGAGTTGCGGACATAGCGCGGGCCGGGGAAGTCCGTCCCGCGCAGGGTGTCGCCGAACACCCAGAGCCCGCGGCCGTCCGACAGGAGCACGTCGGCCCCCACGTCCCCGCCGCGGAACGACGGGACCGAGCGGTAGGCCGTCACGACCGAGTCGAGCTCCTCGACCGTCGTCGGTCGGGAGAACGGCACGCAGCTGCTGGCGTTCGGCACCGGAGTCGGCACAGGCGCGGGCGCGGGCGACGAGCACGCAGCAACCGCGGCCACGACAAGTGCCGCGAGCAACGTGCGACGCGGCGTACGCCATCGCTCGAGCAGACTCACCTCACGCTCCTCGCCAGACTCCGGCTGGACCCTTCGTCGGGGCACCCGCTCCGCCGGATCTCGCCGGTCGGACACAACCATCCTGGGTGTCGCACGCGGGGACGGTGAGCGCGGGCGGTCGCGGTGGTGCTGGGCGTCACATGCTGGCGATCAGCTTCTCCACCCGGTCGTCGACGGAGCGGAACGGGTCCTTGCAGAGCACGGTGCGCTGAGCCTGGTCGTTGAGCTTGAGGTGCACCCAGTCGACGGTGAAGTCACGGCGACGCTCCTGCGCGCGCTTGACGAAGTCACCCCGCAGCTTCGCGCGCGTCGTCTGGGGCGGCACCGACTTCGCCTCGAAGACGTCGAGGTTGCGACTCACCCTGGCGACGGCCCCCCGGGCCTCGAGGAGGTAGTAGAGACCGCGCGAGCGCGTGATGTCGTGATAGGCGAGGTCGAGCTGGGCGATCCGCGGGTTGGACATCTCCATGCCGTTCTTGGCCATGTAGCGCTCGAGCAGTCGCAGCTTGATGACCCAGTCGATCTCCCGCTCGACGAGCGAGAGGTTGCCGGTGTCGACCGCGGTGATCGTGCGGGTCCAGAGGTCGATCACGCGGGCATGGATCCCCTGCGGGTCATCGAGCAGCCCGCGGCGTTGCGCGAAGTCTCGGGCCCGGTCGAGGAACTCGGTCTGGATCTGCAGCGCGGAGAGCTCGCGACCGTTGGCGAGCTTCACGGTCTTGCGACCCGTCGGGTCGTGGCTGATCTCGCGGATCGCGCGGATCGGGTTCTCCAGGGTCATGTCGCGCAGGACGGTTCCGTGCTCCAGCATCCGCAGCACGAGGTCGGCCGAGCCGACCTTGAGCATCGTCGTCGTCTCGCTCATGTTGGAGTCACCGACGATGACGTGCAGTCGGCGATAGCGCTCCGCGTCTGCGTGCGGCTCGTCGCGGGTGTTGATGATCGGCCGCGACCGCGTGGTGGCGCTCGAGACGCCTTCCCAGATGTGCTCGGCCCGCTGGCTGACGCAGTAGACCGCGCCGCGAGGGGTCTGCAGCACCTTGCCCGCGCCAGCGATGATCTGCCGCGACACGAGGAACGGGATCAGCGTGTCGGCGAGGCGGGAGAACTCCCCCTGACGGCCGATGAGGTAGTTCTCGTGGCAGCCGTAGGAGTTGCCGGCCGAGTCGGTGTTGTTCTTGAACAGGTAGACATCTCCCGCGATGCCCTCCTCCTGCAGGCGGCGCTCGGCGTCGACGAGCAGCCCTTCGAGAATCCGCTCCCCCGCCTTGTCGTGCGTGACGAGGTCGGTGATGTCGTCGCACTCGGGCGTTGCGTATTCGGGGTGGCTGCCGACATCGAGGTAGAGCCGGGCTCCGTTGCGGAGGAACACGTTGCTCGAGCGGCCCCAGGAGACGACCCGGCGGAACAGATAGCGCGCGACCTCGTCCGGAGACAGCCGCCGCTGCCCTCGGAAGGTGCAGGTGACGCCGTACTCCGTCTCGATGCCGAAGATTCGCCGGTCCACACCATCACCCTAGGCACCCCATGAGTCCGGCGCAGGTCGCCGCGCGCGCGGACCCGACGCAGTTGCGTCAGGCGGGGTCGCCCGCCGCGTCGTCGCTGTCGTCGTCGACGTCGAGGATCTCGGCGAGCCGCTGGCCGGGGATCCGACGGAACTTGCGGCGCGGCCGGTCCCGGTCGAGCACCGCGACCTCGAGCTGAGCCGGGGTGAGCACCCGCGACTCCGCGGTGACAGGCGCGTTCTTGGCACCGGTGGCGCCCGACGGCTTGGCCGCAGCGCCCGTTGCTGCTCCTGTCGACGCGGCCGAGCCGCCGGCCGTGCTGCCGCCGCCGGCGCCGTTGCCGGACGCCTCGGATCCCAGCAGCTCCACGGCGAGACGCAGCGCAGCCTCGAGGGAGAGCCCTGCCGTCCACCGCTCACGCAGGGCAGTGGTGATCGCCTCGGCCGAGCCGCCCATGGCGACGAATCCGTACTCGTCGCCGACGGACCCGTCGAACGTCAGGCGATAGAGCTGGTCGTCGTGCTCGGTGGCACCCACCTCCGCGACGACGATCTCCACCTCGTACGGCTTCTGCGTCTCGGTGAAGATCGTGCCCAGGGTCTGCGCGTAGGCGTTCGCCAGCGAGCGACCGGTGACGTCGCGCCGGTCATAGGAATAGCCACGAAGATCGGCCAGTCGCACGCCGGCGACCCGCAGGTTCTCGAACTCGTTGTACTTCCCGACCGCCGCGAAGGCGATCCGGTCATAGATCTCGGAGATCTTGTGCAGGGCGCGGGAGCGGTTCTCCGCGACGAAGAGGAGGCCTCCGGCGTACTGCATCACGATGACGCTGCGGCCGCGGGCGATGCCCTTGCGGGCGTAGTCGGCCTTGTCCTTGATGACCTGCTCGGGCGAGACGTAGAACGGCACGCTCATGGGGTTGTTCCTCGCATGTCGTTGCTCCTCGCTCAGCCCGTGATCGGGGCGGTCGGGCCGTCGGGGCGCACGGTCCGCGCGGCGACGACAGCGCGGACGATCGGGTCGAGCTCGGCCTCGGGGAGGCGGCGATAGCCGTCGACGTCGACGATTGCGATCACCGGCAGGATCCCGCGCGCGAGGTCGGGCCCGCCGGTGGCGGAGTCGTCGTCGGCGGCGTCGTACAAGCTCTCGACCGCGACGGTCACGGCCTCGACCGGCGTGAGGTCGTCGCGCCAGAGCTTCTTGAGCGCGCCCCGCGCGAACATCGAGCCGGATCCGACGCCGTGGTGGCGGTGCTCCTCGTAGCGACCACCGGTGACGTCAAAGCTGAAGATGCGGCCACCGCTCGTCTCGGCGTCGTAGCCCGCGAACATCGGCACGACGGCCAGCCCCTGCATCGCCATGCCGAGGTTGCCGCGGATGAGGGTGGCGAGACGGTTCGCCTTGCCGTCGACCGAGAGCTGGGCGCCCTCGATCTTCTCGTAGTGCTCGAGCTCGACCTGGAAGAGCTTGACCATCTCGACGGCGAGTCCGGCGGTGCCGGCGATGCCGATGCAGCTGGACTCATCAGCAGGGAAGACTTTCTCGATGTCCTTCTGCGCGATGATGTTTCCCATCGTGGCTCGACGGTCGCCCGCCATGAGGACACCCCCGGCGAAGGTCAGCGCGACGATCGTCGTGCCGTGCACGGCATCGACCGAGGTGCCCGAGGGCAGCGGGCGCCCCGCAGGAAGCAGGCTCGGGTCGTGGCTGGCGAGGAACTCCGCGAACGACGACGACCCTGACTGGAGGAACGCCGCGGGCAGCATCGAACCTGGACCGCGACCGGTGCTCACTGGCCGCCCTTCTGGACGAACCCGCGGACGAACTCCTCGGCGTTGGTCTCGAGAGCCTCGTCGATGTCGTCGAGGATCGCGTCGATGTCGGCGTCGAGCGCCTCCTTGCGGGCGGCCAGGTCCGACGACGGCGCGGCGGCGGTCTCCTCGTCGACCTTGTCGGTCTCCTCGGAGCGTGACCGGTGCTGCTGCTCGCCGCTGTCACGAGTCGGCATGTCGGCCTCCCAACGTCTCACCCGGTCGAGCGCCGGGATCAGCACGACCCTACCCACGCGGCCGCGCCGGTGCCGGGCGAGATACGACGAACCGTTGCCGCGTGTCTGCGGCGCCCCGAGTGCTCAGGCGTCGCGGTTGAGGGCAGCGAGGAGCTCGCCCGCTGTGGCACAGCGCTCGAGGAGGTCGCCGACGTGGGCCTGGGTGCCGCGCAGCGGCTCCAGGGTCGGCACCCGCTGCAGCGCGTCGTGCCCGGGTATGTCGAAGATCACCGAGTCCCAGGACGCCGCCGCGATGGCGTCGGGATAGCGACGCATGCACTCGCCGCGGAACCACGCGCGGGTGTCGGTAGGCGGTGTCTGCACGGCCGCGGCGACCTGCTCGTCAGTCGTGATCCGCTCGATCGCACCCCGCGCCTGGAGCCGGTTGGCCAAGCCCTTGTCGGGACGTACGTCGGAGTACTGCAGGTCGACGAGGTGCAGCCTCGCGTGGTCCCAGTCGATCCCGTCGCGGTCCCGATAGCCCTGCAGCACGGAGAGCTTGGCGACCCAGTCGAGCTCTCGCGCGAGCTTCATCGGGTCGGACTCGAGCCGGCTGAGCACCGACTCCCACCGGTCGAGGACGTCGACCGTCTGCGCGTCGACGTCGGCCCCGAGCCGGTCCTCGACGTACTTGCGCGCCTGCTCGAGGAACTCCAGCTGCATCTGCAACGCCGAGATCCGACGGCCCGAGCGCAGTGTCACCAGGTGGCGCAGCGACAGGTCGTGCGAGACCTGGTGCATCTCGCGCACCGGGTGGTCCATGACCAGGTCGAGGTCGAGGAAGTCGTCCTCGAGCATGGCCAGGACGAGCGAGGTCGTGCCGAGCTTGAGGTAGGTGGAGATCTCGGCGAGGTTGGCGTCACCCACGATCACGTGGAGGCGACGGTATTTCTCCGGGTCGGCGTGGGGTTCGTCCCGCGTGTTGATGATGGGGCGCTTGAGGGTGGTCTCGAGGCCGACCTCGACCTCGAAGAAGTCCGCGCGCTGCGAGAGCTGATAGCCATGCTGGCGACCGTCCTGGCCGAGACCCACGCGCCCGGAGCCGGTGATCACCTGACGCGAGACGAAGAACGGCGTCAGGTGCTTGACGATGTCGCCGAACGGCGTCGACCTGCGCATGAGGTAGTTCTCGTGGGTGCCGTACGACGCGCCCTTGTTGTCGGTGTTGTTCTTGTAGAGGTTGACCGGCTGCGCGCCCGGGATCCGCGTGACCAGCTCCGCGGCCCGCGCCATGATCCACTCGCCGGCCTTGTCCCACACCACCGCGTCGAAC
>JANMBJ010000059.1:0-6185 GCA_031360335.1 Candidatus Nanopelagicales bacterium | reverse complement strand
CGTCGGCGGTCACTGGGTCGACGAGGGCGCCACTCGACTGCTCCCACCCCTCACGATCCCCGTGCATGCACCGCTCGAGGCGAAGCGCAGCTCGCGCCGCATCGTGGCCGGAGTCGCGCTCTTCATGGCCGCGCTGCTGGCCGGCTTCGGCATCGCCCTGGCCCTCCCCCACGACTCCTCGACCCCGGTCGCGTCACCGCCGTCGGCGTCGGCTCCGTCCACCCCCCTCGCTCCGAGCAGTCCGGCTCTCCCCAGCGCGCCCGCGCAGCCGGGTGACGGACAGCAGCCCGGCCAGGGTAGGAAGACCACGCCGACCACCGACCCGAGCGTCGACCAGGCCGCCGTCGCGGCCGTCGCTCCCGGGCTCGTCAACATCATCAGCACCGTCGGCTACGACGGCGGCGAGGCTTCCGGCACCGGCATCGTGCTCACCGCCGACGGCACGATCCTCACCAACCACCACGTCGTGGCGGGATCGACGTCGCTCAAGGTCGCAGTCGCTGGCACGACGACCTACTACGCCGCCGACGTCGTGGGTTACGACGCGTCGCACGACGTCGCGGTCATCACGCTGCGCGACGCCTCGGGGCTGACCGTCGCACCGCTCGGTGACTCCGGCAGCGTCAAGGTCGGCGACACCGTCATCGGCCTCGGAAACGCGGGCGGTCTCGGCGGAAAGCCGATCGCGGCCGGCGGCTCGGTCACGGGCCTCGACAAGCAGATCACCGCGATGGACTCCGAGAACGGTGTGTCCGAGCAGCTGAGCGGTCTCATCGAGACGGACGCCGCGATCCAGCCCGGCGACTCGGGCGGCGCGCTGGTCAGCGCCGACGGCACGGTCATCGGCATGGTGACCGCGGGCTCGGTGTCCAACACCGCAGGAGTGTCCAAGACGACCGACGGCTACGCGATCCCGATCAACCAGGCGCTCGCCATCGCCCAGGACATCCGCGACGGCAGGTCCACGAGCACCAACCACCTGGGCACCAGCGCGTTCTTGGGCATCACCGTCTCGGGCTCGACCGCCAACCGCGCCAACGGCGTGACCATCGCCGGTGTCGTCGACGGATCGGCAGCAGCCGGAGCCGGCCTCTCGATCAGCGATCGGATCACCAAGCTCGACGGGAAGCCCGTCACGACCAACGCGTCGCTGCGCGAGCTCATCGCTCCCCACCACCCTGCCGACACCGTGTCGATCACCTGGGTCGACGCCAGCTCCAAGTCCCACACCGCCGACGTCACCTTCGGCACCGGGCCTGTCGGATGACCGACGACACCGGCATCGAGCCCAGGACCTACGTCAGCCCCGAGACCGCATCGCATGAGGAGACCCGCGTGACCACCATCGACCCGACAACCCCCCACGTCGAGGGCACCGGCTCGACGGCACAGACCCGGGCCGACTCGGCCGCGCTTCTCGAGGACGCGCTCTTCCAGGTGAAGCGCGTCGTCGTCGGCCAGGACCGCCTCGTCGAGCGGGTGATGGTCTGCCTGCTCGCCGGCGGGCACGTCCTCATCGAGGGCTTCCCCGGCCTCGCGAAGACCCTCACCGTGTCGACCATGTCGCGCGTCATCGGCGGCTCGATGACGCGCATCCAGTTCACTCCCGACCTCGTGCCGGCCGACCTCGTGGGCACCCGCATCTGGCGCCCGTCGACCGAGGACTTCGACATCGAGTGGGGACCGATCTTCGCCAACCTCGTCCTCGCCGACGAGATCAACCGTGCACCCGCGAAGGTGCAGTCGGCGCTCCTCGAGGCGATGGCTGAGCGGCAGGTCAGCATCGGCGGCCACACTCGCGCCCTGCCATCCCCGTTCGTCGTACTCGCGACGCAGAACCCGATCGAGTCCGAAGGCGTCTACAACCTCCCGGAGGCGCAGCGCGACCGGTTCCTCATGCACGTCGTGGTGCCGCACCCGACCTACGAGGAGGAGACCGCCATCGCGACGCGCATGAGCGCGCACGCCCCGCAGAGCGAGCAGGTGCTCACCACCGACCAGCTCCGCGAGCTGCAGGCGACGGTGGCCGACGTCTTCGTGCACCACGCGGTGCAGGACTACGCGGTGCGCCTCGTCATGGCGACCCGCGACCCCGCGCGCTGGGGCTTCGAGAACCTCCAGCGCCACATCGCGCTCGGCGCCAGCCCTCGCGGCACGCTCGGCCTCATCTCGGCCGCGCGCGGTCTCGCCGTTCTGCGCGGACGTCGCTTCGTCGTGCCGCAGGACGTCTTCGACGTCGCACCCGAGGTGCTGCGTCACCGCGTCACGCTGACCTATGACGCGCTCGCCGAGGGGATCACCCCTGACGACGTGCTGCGCGAGATCCTCTCGCGGGTGCAGGCTCCGCGGATCTCGCCGCACACCGACAGCGGTGTGCGGGTCGACACCGTGGTCATGGCGCCGTCGCCCTACCCGGCCGCGGGATGAGCCGGCGGTCCGCGGAGGCCGCCACCGGGATCACGTCCGTGCCGGTGGCGACCGTCGCCACGCGTTCCGACGTCCTGCGTCGGCTCGAGCTCGACGTCCGTCGTCGCATCGACGGGCGGGCCAGCGGTGACCACGCGACGCTCACGATCGGCCCCGGCAGCGAACGGGCTGGGGCTCGTGCCTACGAACCCGGTGACGACGCGCGGCTCATCGACTGGAACCTCACAGCCCGATCGGCCGAGACGTTCGTGCGTCAGACGGAGGCGGACCGCGAGTCGGAGACGTGGATCGTCGCAGACCGATCAGCGAGCCTCGACTTCGGCACGACGACGTGCGAGAAGCGCGACGTCGTCCTCGGCGCGGTCGCAGCATTCGGCATGCTCCGTCTCGGCGGCGGAAATCGCATCGGTCTCGTCTTGAGCGGCACCGACACTCTCGTGCACCGACCGGACCGCCAGGGACGCAACGCATTCATGGCTGCGCTCAGCGCGGTCTACGACACTCCGCGGATGCAGGCTCCACCTGGCGACGGCACCGACCTCGCGGCCGCCTGCCGGTGGCTGCAGGGGGCGGCGCGCCGTCGCGGCCAGGTCGTGGTCGTCTCCGACTTCCTCGACCCTGACCGGTGGCAGCGCGAGATACGTCTGCTGGCGTTGCGCCACGAGGTGATCGGTGTGCACGTCACAGACCCACGCGAGCTCGAGCTGCCCGACGTCGGCATCCTCGGTGTCGTCGACGCCGAGACGGGGCGTCAGCGCTACGTCAGGACCGGATCGCGCGGTCTGCGTGAGCGCTATGCCGCCGCTGCCGGAGCGCGCAACGAGGCGATCCGTACGGCGATCCACGCTGCCGGCGCGGACTACCTCGCGCTCTCCACCGATCGCGACTGGCTCACCGACACGGTCGCCTACGTGTCACGGCGACGCACCCTGCGCGCACCCGGCCCGGCGCAGAGCTATGCACGCACCATGCCCACGGCACCCGACGGCGTCCCCGTCACCCGACCCCGATTGGCCCTGCGATGACGTTCCTGTCCGCCTGGCGGCTCGTGCTGCTGCTGGCCCCCATCGGCCTGCTCGTGGCCTATGTTCTCGTGCAGCGCCGCCGACACAGCCAGGTCGTGCGCTTCACCAGCCTCGACCTGCTCGACTCCGTCGCGCCCCGGCGTTCTGGGTGGCAACGCCACGTGTCGGCAGGCCTCGCAGTGCTCTCCATCGGCATCCTCACCGTCGCGTTCGCGCAGCCGGTGATGGCACTGCGCACACCGCGCGATGCGGCGACGATCCTGCTGGCGCTCGACACATCCGCGTCGATGACCGCCACCGACGTCTCCCCCAACCGCCTCGCGGCCGCCGAGCAGCAGGCGCGCACCTTTGTCGACGGACTCCCCGACGGCGTGCAGATCGGCCTGGTCACCTTTGACGAGTCGGCTCGCCTCGTCGTCGCTCCCACATCGGACAGGGCAGCCGTGCTCGATGCACTCGGTACGCTCGAGGTCGGGCCGGGCACGGCGACCGCAGCCGGGATCCGGACGTCGCTCGCGGCGATCGAGGGACTGCCGAAGACGGCATCGGGCACGGCAGCCCCGACGGCGATCGTCCTCATGAGCGACGGCACACCGACGGTGGCCGACAACGACCAGGACCCGGTCGAGGCAGCCAACTCCGCTTCGGCCGACGCGAAGGCAGCAGGTGTCCCCGTCGACACGATCGCGTTCGGCACCGCCGACGGCACGGTCAACGTCCGCGGCCAGGACGTGCCGGTGCCGGTCGACGTCAATGCGATGAACGACATCGCGAACGCCAGCGGCGGCACGAGCTTCACCGCCGAGACCGCCAGCCAGCTCGGGTCGATCTACGACGCGATCGGCAAGGACGTCGCCTACGAGACCAAGACCCAGGAGATCACGGCGCTCGTGGCCGGCATCGCCCTGCTGCTGGCCATCGCAGCAGCAGCAGCGGGCATCTACTGGAACCAGCGCATCGTCTGACCCCCCCCGATCGCCCACGATCGCCGCCCCCAGACCTCGCGTGATCTTGGTCGTGTGGCTGTTTCCCATCCCCGGAAGCAACCACACGACCAAGATCACGCGGGTCTTCTGCGTGGCGGACGTCGCGGGTGGGATCCGCCATGTCGGCGGTGACGGCTGGTCGCGTTCTCCCACCGGGCGCACCGCCGTCAGGGCGGTTCTGGCACGCTGGCGCCCATGTCCGCCACGCTGACCTCCACGCCCGCCGCCGACGGCTACCGCATGCCCGCAGAGTGGGACGACCACGCCGGCTGCTTCCTCGTCTGGCCCGAGCGCTGCGACAACTGGCGTGACGGCGCCAAGCCGGCCCAGCGTGCCTGGCGCACGCTCATCGAGACCATCGCCACCGCGGAGCCCGTGACGGTGCTGGTGTCAGCGCGGCAGTACGCCGTGGCCCGCGCCCTGCTGCCCGACCACGTCCGCCTCGTCGAGACCACGACCAACGACGCGTGGGTGCGTGACACGGGCCCGTGCTTCGTGACGAACGATGCCGGCGACGTACGCGGCGTCTCCTGGTCTTTCAACGCCTGGGGCGGGTTGCGCGGCGGGCTCTACTTCCCCTGGGACGCAGACGATCTCGTCGGCCCGAAGATCTGCGACCTCGAGCGGGTGCCGGTCTACCGACCGGGGCTGATCCTTGAGGGCGGCAGCATCGACGTCGACGGCGAGGGCACGGTGCTCACCACGGAGGAGTGCCTGCTCAATCCCAACCGCAACCCCGACCTGACCCGCGAGCAGATCGAGGAGCAGCTCCACGCACACCTCGGCACGACCAAGGTCATCTGGCTGACGCGCGGTGTCTATCTCGACGAGACCGACGGGCACATCGACAACTTCGCCCGCTTCGCCTCACCCGGTGTGGTCATGCTGACATGGACCGACGACGAGAGCGACCCGCAGCACGAGCGCTCTGCCGAAGCCCTCGCGATCCTGGAGGCCGAGACCGACGCGGCGGGACGCCCGCTGCGCGTGGTGAAGATCCACCAGCCCGGCCCCCTCACGATGACCGAGACCGAGGCCGCCGGTGTCGACGCGGTCCCGGGGTCGCAGCCCCGAGGTGCCGGCGAACGGCTGGCCGGGTCCTACGTCAACTCCTACATCGGCAACGGCATCGTGGTGCTCCCGCTGTTCGACGACGCGCACGACGCTGCCGCAGTCGCGACGTATCAGCAGCTGTTCCCCGGTCGTCGCGTTCTCACGGTGCCGGGTCGGGAGATCCTGCTCGGCGGCGGCAACGTCCACTGCATCACCCAGCAGCTGCCCTCCGGTCGCTGACGGCGGCTCCCTGAGCGGCGGGGCTGCTGTCTCGCCGCTCAGGGAGTGAGGCGACCCTGGCCGAGCGTCGGGGCGGTCGCTCCAGAGACACTGATCCGAGCACCTCGGGGCCATCGCCCGACCGACCCGGATCAGAGGCTCACGCGCATGAGCGGCAACGCAGCCAGCACCCACGACCACGTGAACCTCACGAGGTTCGCCTGGCTATCGATCGCCGCCGCGGTCGCGACCATCGGGCTCAAGACGAGTGCGTATCTGCTCACCGGGTCCGTCGGGCTGCTGTCGGACGCCGCGGAGTCGGTGGTCAACCTCGTCGCGGCGATCATCGCGCTGGTCGCGTTGACTGTGGCGGCGCGTCCCGCCGACGCGAGCCACCACTACGGCCACGGCAAGGCGGAGTATTTCTCTGCCGGCATCGAAGGCCTGATGATCTTCGTGGCCGCGGCGTTCATCA
>JANMBJ010000039.1:0-7205 GCA_031360335.1 Candidatus Nanopelagicales bacterium | reverse complement strand
CGAGCACCGTGAGCTGGTGGGTCAGGTCCGCCGGATCGATCGCCTCGAGGACATGCAAGTCCGCCGGGGACACCTGCACGGGAAGAGAGAGAACGAGCTCGTCGTCAGAACGGAACTGGGACTCGAAGAAGCCCAAAGTCTCCGATGCGACCTGCTCCTCGTATGCAGCGATCGCGTCCTCACGCAGCTGCGCGTCAGCCTCCGCGTCCATCACCGTGGTGTCCTCGTCGAACGGCCACGGACCCCAACCGTCACCACCCTCACTGTGACTGTACGGACCGAGGACAGCGCACCGGCACGCGCACAGATCCGCGTGATCGTCGGCCCGCAGGTCAGTCCACGACGCAGGTGCCGCCGACGCGTCGTCGAACGCTGCGGGGTCGTCGTGGGACGGGTCAGTCATGGCACCTCCTCATCGGGTCCAGAATCAGACATCAGTTCGAACATGTCAAGTCAATGTTCTGGCAATCACCTGGTATGCAACGAGTTTCAACGGGAACACTCTCCGACCTCACGGCATGGTGTCAGACGGGTCTGACAGTGCACGCGCCACAAGCCAGAGCTCTGGAGCAAGCCATGCACAGCCACGGCAGGCGCAACACCACACCAGGACGATCGCGCTTCTGGTGCGGGCCGGGAGAGGAGCGGTGACGTGCGGCGCGGGATGGGCGACCACCAGGCCAACTGGGTGGGGTCGAGGGCCAGAGGTGGCGCGGCTAGGGAGCGGGACGGATCGTGCCGGCTACGTGGCCCAGGGACAAGCGGGAGCCGTCGGCGGCTAGGGCCTCGCCTCGGATCGTGACCGTGTCACCGTCCTCGAGAAACGTGACCTCGCCGAGTCCCTCGACGGCGAGCGGTTCGCGGCCGCCCCAGGAGAGCTCGAGCAGCGAACCGCGCTGACCGATGCCCGGTCCGCTCACGGTGCCGCTGGCGAACAGGTCACCGGTGCGCAGCGACGCACCGTTGACGGTGAGGTGCGCGAGCTGCTGACCGGGTGTCCAGTACATCTGCGCGAACGGAGGCCGCGAGATGACCGCGGAGGCGTGGCCGCGTGACAGTTCGAGCGACAGTGACAGGTCGAGAGCCCACGGATCAGTGTCGAGGAGATAGGGGAGCGGGGTCGGGTCCTGCGCGGGCGGTGCGATCCGTGCGGCGGTCAGAGCCTCGAGCGGTGTGACCCACGCTGAAACGCTGGTGGCGAAGGACTTTGCGAGGAACGGTCCGAGCGGGACGTACTCCCACGCCTGGATGTCGCGGGCCGACCAGTCGTTGAGCAGCACGACGCCGAACACGTGCTCGCGGAACGCCGACGTCGACACCGCCGACCCCTGCATCGACGGCACGCCGACGACGAAGCCGACCTCGACCTCGACGTCGAGGCGGCGGGACGGCCCGAACACCGGAGCCTCGGGGCCGGGCTTGCGCTGACCGTTCGGTCGCACGACGTCGGTGCCCGACACCACGACCGTGCCCGCTCGACCGTGATAGCCGATCGGCAGGTGCTTCCAGTTGGGCGGCAACGCCTCGCCGTCGGGTCGGAAGATGCGACCGACGTTGGTCGCGTGGTGCTCGCTGGAGTAGAAGTCGACGTAGTCCGCAACGGTCCAGGCCAGGTGCGTCGTGACCTCGGCCAGCGGCAACAGTGCCTCACCGGCCATGTCGGTGACGTCACGATCGACCAGGATCGCTTGCAGCCGTTGACGTAAAGCGCTCCACGCTTCCGGGCCGCGGGCCAGCAACCCGTCGAGGCTGCCGGTGTCGAACACCGACGTCGCGTGCAGCAGGACCCCGTCGAGGAGCCCGAGGTCGTGCAACCGCGCGAGGGACAGCACCTGGTCGCCGATGCGCACGGCGAGCTCTTGGTGTCCGCCTGCGTGGGAGATCACGCCGTAGGGCAGGTGTGCGAGTCCGTAGCCCGAGCCCTCAGCACCGGTCACCCACGTGGTCATGACGCCTCCTCGACCTCGATCAGTCCGAGGCTACGCAGATCAGAGACCGGGTCGCTGATCGAGCAGGATCCGAACGACGTGAAGCGACGACGCACCTCTCTCGGGTTCGCGTCGGCGAGGATCGCCAGCAGCTCCGCCGCGTCACGCCGACCGAGGACCGCTGCCACCGACGCCGGGTCATCGCCCGCGATCGCGCGAGCCGTGGCGGCCAACACGTTGAGGAAGCCGTGCTCCTCGAAGCCGGTGTCCTCAGCTGTACGCCGGACCGCCCGGTGCAGACCTGCGGTGAGCTTGAACGCGACGCCACCGCGGACGCAGGCGAGCACGACGTCAGCCAGCTCCACCTCGCTCGGATGGTGTGCCGCACTCGGACCACCCGTGCGGAACTTCGCGCGCTCCGCGCCGTCGACTGCGATCACGGCGAGCGCATCGCGCCAGCCCGCGGCTCGTGGGATCTCGATCGCGGCCGGCAGCGCGAAGTCCAGGGTGTCGAGGGTCAGCCGCGCGGAGTCACCCAGCGGACCGTCGGTCGGCAGCGTGACCTCGAGCCCGACCAGCTGGACCCGGTCGTCGTCGAGGAGCACCGAGCGAGCCTCGGCGGCCTCGACGAGCCCGGTGTCGGCGACCAGGACGAGGTCCAACGGGTCGCTGGACGGGTGCGCGTCGAGGGCGTCGAGTACCTCTCCGAGCCGGGACACGGTGACCAGGAACGGCCCGACCACGAGGCTGTGCTCCGAGCGACGATGCGCGCGGTGGGCCAGCACGGCGTCGGTCACGGGTGTGGACGCGGGCGGGAACACCGCAGCATCGTCCACGAGGGCCACGACGAGCGCGGCGGCCCGTCCGGCGTCGAGGCCGGCCTGCTGGGCGGGAGTCGGGGTACTTGACACCTGCCTCACGCTAGCGGACCGTACTGTGAGAGGACGTGGCTCTCCGGATAACGTACGCAACATCCAACGAGACCTGCCCGCCGAAGCCGCACCAGGAGGCCGAGATGCCCTACTACCGCAGCGTCGGGGATGTGCCGCGCAAGCGCCACACCCAGCACCGTCACCCCGATGGCGGGCTCTACGCCGAGGAGCTCGTGGGCATCGAGGGCTTCCACCACGACTCTGCCCTGCTCTACCACCGCCATCTGCCGACCGCGATCGTCAATGCCGTCGCGGAGACCGAGGTCGACGCCGCTCTCACGCCCAACCTCCCGCTCCTGCCCGCCCACTACCGCACGCATGACCTCGAGATGGCCGGGCGGCCCGATGCCGTCACCAGCCGGCGCGTGCTCCTCGCCAACTCCGACGTGCGCCTCGCCTACGTCGCCGCGACGACGGCGAGCCCGCTCTATCGCAACGCCGTCGGCGACGAGGTGCTCTACGTCGAGTCAGGTGCCGGACTCGTCGAGACGACCTACGGCGTGCTCTCGGTGAGCGACGGCGACTACGTCGTGCTGCCGACCTCCACGACCTACCGGGTGCTGCCCACCGGCGCAGACCCCCTGAGGCTCTTCGTGATCGAGGCCACGGGTCATGTCGGCCCACCGAAGCGCTACCTCTCACCGCGGGGGCAGTTCCTCGAGCACGCACCCTATTGCGAGCGCGACATCCGTGGCCCCGAGGACCTGGCGCAGGTCGACGAGACGGACGTCGACGTCATCGTGCGGACCCGACAGGGCCTCACCCGCTACACCTACGCGCACCACCCGTTCGACGTCGTCGGCTGGGACGGCAGCAACTATCCCTGGGTCGTGTCGATCCGCGACTTCGAGCCGATCACCGGTCGCCTGCACCAGCCGCCGCCGGTGCACCAGATGTTCGAGGGCTCGAACGTCGTCGTCTGCTCGTTCGTCCCGCGACTGTTCGACTATCACCCGCTGTCGATCCCCGCGCCGTACAACCACGCCAACGTCGACAGCGACGAGGTGCTGTTCTACTGCGGCGGCGACTTCATGAGCCGCAAGGGGGCCGGCATCGAGACGGGGTCGATCTCGCTGCACCCCGCCGGGTTCACCCACGGCCCGCAGCCCGGCAGCGTCGAGGCCTCGATCGGGGCGACAGCGACCGACGAGACCGCGGTGATGGTCGACACCTTCCGGCCGCTCGAGATCGGTGCCGCGGCGCGCGCCGTCGAGGACCTCGCCTACCCCTGGACCTGGAGCGGTCGCTCGCCGCACTGACGGCGCCGCTGCCCACTCACCGCTGACGACTCGCCGCTCCGTCAGGGGTGATCGGTCCGGACTGCGGTGTTGCTGAGTGAGGGTGCCCTGCGTAGCGCCCCGAAAACCGGACGAATCGGACAGAGTTCAGGTCTCGATGTGGGCCTGGGGTCAAGCCTGAGGCAGGCTCGGACGACGTAGGAGGGGGACGGCGGCTCAGCGCATCGGCGTACCGCTGCCACCACCACCGCACCGACAGACGATCACGGTGACGTCAGACGTCACCCGGCCACGGGGAGCACTATGCGGCACGAGCACGTGAGCACCGCGACGTTCGGCCGGCGCGCCCTCGCTGCAGCGGCAGGGCTGGTGGCCGTGACCCTGGCGACCGCGGCGCTCCCGGCTCCCGCTCTCGGGGCGACGGCAGCCCCGCCGCGTCGCATCGTGTCGGGCTGGCTGCCCTACTGGAGCTCCGCGTCCTCGACCGCGTCGGTCGTGGCCAACGCTGACCTGTTCACCGACGTCTCGCCGTTCTGGTACGCCGCGCATCGCTCCGGCAACGTCTCGAGCATCGAGCAGCAGGTGAGCAACTCGTCGAAGTCGACCTACCTGCCCCAGCTGCAGGCAGCGGGCATCCGGGTGCTCCCCACGATCACCGACGGCATGGCTGCCCACTCGATGGCCGCAACTCTCTCGACCGTGCCGACGCGGACCGCGTTCGTCAACCAGATCGTGTCGCTGGTCGTGAGCAACGGCTACGACGGGATCGACCTCGACTTCGAGGGCTTCGCGTTCAAGGATGGGCGCAGCACCTGGGCGACGACGCGGCCGCTGTGGGTCGCGTTCGTCAAGCAGCTCGGTGCCGGGCTGCATGCGCACGGCAAGATGCTCTCGGTGACGACGGGCTACCTGACCTCACCGACGACCGGCTACTGGGTCTATGACTGGGCCGGGATCGGATCGTCGATCGACCGGCTGCGCGTGATGACCTACGACTACCACGTGTCGGCAGCCGGCCCGATCGCACCGTTCTCCTGGGTGAACGCGGTCGCGAAGTTCGCGGCGTCACAGGTGGCATCGGGCAAGGTGCAGATCGGTGTCGCGTCCTACGGTCGCGACTGGCGCACAGCGACGACCTACTCCGGCGTCGTGTCGACCTGCCCCACCACCGGACCTGCCGGCGCCACCGCCCCGCAGACCCAGTCGCTCGTCAACGCGATCGCGTTCTCGAAGGGCACCCACACCTTCGACGCCGCGTCGGCTGGCTCGTACGTCGCCAGGTTCACGGCAGGCAACTTCACCGCCCCGGGCGTCGCACTTCTCAAGGCACCCGTGCCGGTCTGGGACAACGTCAACAAGGAGCGCACGTTCGCCACGCAGCTGCGCTTCTCCGGCCGCGCGAGCCAGTCGGTCGGCACCACGGCAACTGCCGCGCTCGGCGCCAAGGCGCTCGTGGTCGCCTCCGTCTCCGGTCTTGCGGCCGGCCTCGCGGTGACCGGAACGGGCATTGCTGCCGGCACCACCGTCACCTCGATCGCCGCCGCGACCAGGACGATCACGCTGAGCCTTCCGACGACTGCCGCGGTCAGCGGCGCGGTGCGGTTCGCCGGCCTCGTGCCGGTGTCGTGCACCATCTCCCGCACCGCGTGGTACGACGACGCGTCAGCAGCGACGGCCCGCGCCGCGCTCGTCGGGACCTACCACCTCGGTGGCATCGCGCAGTGGACGATCGGCGGCGAGGACCAGCGTCAGTGGTCGCAGCTGCGCAGCTATGCGCGCAGCATCGCGCCGACTCCGACAGTCGTCGGCATGCGTACGTCGTCACGTGCTGTCTACGGCACACCGTGGGCGCTGCCTGTCGTTGCGACCGCCGCGGGGCTCCCGGTCTCCGGGTCCACTGCGACCTTCCAGCTGCTGCTGGGCGGCCGGTGGGTCACGGCCGGCCAGGCCACCACGTCGAGCACCGGGCGCGTCACGTTCATCGCGGGCATCAAGCACGCGGTGCGCTATCGCGTCATCGTCGGCGGCACGTTCGACCGGGCGACCGGAGTCACGCAGGGCGTCGTCGGCATGCAGACCCGGGTGACCGTGACGCCGGCGAGCTCCGGAGTCCGACCCGGCCATGCCTCGCGGGTCTCGGTGCGGCTGGCTCCGGCCGTGGCGGGACAGCGCACCGCGCTTCAGGTGCGTACGAGCACCGGTTGGCACGTGCTCCGCACGGCAGTGGCTGACCGCACCGGTCGCGTGACCTACTCGGTGGCGCCGACGGCGCGCCACGCCAGCACCTCCTACCGCGTGGCCGCCTACGCCGTGGGCAGCACCGCCGGCAACTACGGCTACTTCGTCGTACGCCTCGCCTGAGCCGGGTCACACGGGTCGGGTCGACGGCCCGGGGCTGGCAGCGGCTCGCGGCTGTCAGGATGCTGCCGTGCCTGTGACCCGACTCGTGTCCCCTGACGACGCGGCTGCTCTTGCCGCGCTGCTCACCGACAACCGTGAGTTCCTCGCGCCGACGGACCCCTACCGCGCTGATTCCTACTACTCCGTGGCGGGACAGGACGAGCTCATCGAGGGCCTGCTCGCCCAACACGCCGCTGGCACGTCGTTGCCGCACGTGATCCTCGACGATCACGGTGCGCTCGTCGGGCGCATCACGCTCAACGAGATCGTGCGCGGTCCGTTCCAGTCGTGCAGCGTGGGCTACTGGGTCGCGGAGGGCGCCACCCGACGTGGGCTGGCGAGCGCCGCGCTGGCCAGCATGACCGAGATCGCCTTCGGTGAGCTGCAGCTGCACCGGATCCAGGCGGGGGCGTTGACCGACAACGCGTCCTCGCGGAAAGTGCTGACACGCAACGGGTTCCAGCGGTTTGGACGTGCACCGGCGTACCTCAAGATCGCCGGACGCTGGCAGGACCACATCCTGTGGCAGCGCCTCACGCCGCACGACGATTCTGCCGTTGATGTGTAGTCAGGACGGGCGATATCCCGTCCTGACTAAACAACAACGGAATAAAAGTCGTGGGGCGGGTGGCGCGGCCCCAGGATGTGGTCCAGCCAGCGTCCGGCGATCTTGTGGTTAGCCGGGGCACGTCCAAAACGCAGGAAAC
>JANMBJ010000016.1:0-2568 GCA_031360335.1 Candidatus Nanopelagicales bacterium | reverse complement strand
TGTCGGCGTCGTGGTCCGCGCCCGCTGCCGTTGCGGGAGTGCGGTTTGCGACGCCGCGCAACCTGTCGACCGGCGGCAGCATCGACCTGCGGGTGATCCCCGACCCCGCGGTGTCGACGTCGACCTTCCGGGTCGTCCTCGCCGACTCCAGGGGGCACTCCGTCTCGTCGGCCGCACAGTTCAGGATGACCGCGCTGCCGGGGTCACCCATGTCGCGTAAGGCCTGGGCGCAGACCGTCCGGGTGCCCGTCTCGGCGTTCCCGGGTGTCGATCTGCGATCGGTCCGTGCGATCGGGCTGCGCGCGGTGTCGCGCACCGGCCGCCTCGTCGTCCTCGACGCCTACCTCTCCCACCACGGCCTGTCGACCAGCTCGATCGCGCCGACCTCGGTTCCTCGCTTCCAGGTGTCGACGACCGCCGTCACCCTGCCCGGGGACGACAAGGTGCACGACGTGCCGGTCACCATCGCGGTCGTCGGGACCGTCACCCGCCCGGCGCGGCTGTGGATGTCCGTGCAGGGCGTCGGCGGCCCCGGCAAGGTCGATGCGCCGACCACGCCACTGGCCGACGGGCTCACCGAGGTGACCATCGCCCCGGGCACGACGAAGGTGTCCTTCACCATCAAGGCACTGGGCAACTCGGTCTTCTCGTCCGTGCCGGACCATGTGCAGGTCGTGGTCTATGCGGCGCGCGACGCCCAGGTGAGCGGCTACGTCGGGGGCGCCGACGTGAGCAGCGACGTCGTGGCGCCCACGATCTCGGCCGTGGCGTCGCAGGTCTCTGTCGTGCAGGGCCAGCCGATCATCTGGACCCTCAAGCTGTCGGCTCCCACCCGCTACGGCTGGTACGACCAGGCACTCGCGGTCGCGCCCGCGACCGGCACCGAGCTCACGGTCGGTGACCTGCTCCCGGTGTGGGTGCAGGGTCGCTCGTTCACACCGACCTTGCCGGACGGATCGCCCGCTCCGCTGTCGCAGGCGTCGCTCAACCTCAACGTCAGCGTGGACATGCTCGCGACGACCTCGGTCCTCGAGATCCCGACGGCTCGAACGTCGACGAGCACCGGTGATCGCACTGTCGCCCTCGAGATCGCGCCCGACGGCGTGGTGCTCAGCCAGCCGCTGCGACTGACGGCCGTCGTGCATCCGGCGCCGTAGCCGAGACAGCTCAGGACCACAATGAGGAGGGCCCGCGCCGGTGGCGCGAGCCCTCCTCATTGCGTGCTGGTCGGCGGTGATCAGCTCAGGTCGCGACGCTTGAAGAGCGCAACACCGATCGTCAGGATCACGGTCACTGCCAATGCGAGGGTCAGCCCGCTGCCCCAGTGGGACAGGAAGATCCGGTGTGGCACGCCTTGGAAGGACTCCTCGTCGACCCACTGGATCAGCCACCCCTTCGGGTCGATGAAGCCGATGGAGTTGTCGCTGAGCAGCCAGCGCTGCCACTCCGGGTTGATCAGGCGCACGGCAGTCTCGATGCCTGCGAAATAGCTGAAGGCGATGCCGAACGCCGCACCGGTGTTGTGCGTGAGGTTGGCCAGCGCAAACCCGCCCAGTGCAGCGAGGACGGCATAGACGACGAGGCGCCCCTGCATCGCCCACTGGTCGCCCCAGAAGTCCACGGGCACGCTGGTCACACCCCGTGTGGACGCCAGCAGATAGCCGGTGCCCCACCAGACAAGCTGGACCACCGTGGCGGCGACCGCAGTCACCGCGACGAGCACGGTGACCTTCGCTGCCATGACGCGGAGCCGTCGCGGCTCCCAGGTCAGCCACGACGCGAGGTTCTTGCTCGACCACTCCGCACCGATCCAGGTGGCGCCGACCAGGAAGGCCAGCGCCGCGAAGCTGATGCCGAAGACCAGGGAGAGGGTGGGCAGGTTCTGCTCGAGCGTGAACGCCTGCTTGGGAAGGAAGTTCGACAGGTCGCCGAAGTCGGCGGCCGTCGGCACCGGCCCGCAGTAGTCGTCGGCGGTCATGCCGTCGGGCGGCGTGGTCTTGATGCAGTCGGCGTGATACTGCGTCTGCTCGAGGACCAGCTCGTCGACTCGCGACTGCGCCGCGCGAAGCCCTTCGGCGCTCGGCTTCTCGTACTGCGTGAACAGCACGACCGTGGTGACGACATAGCCGATGATGCCGAGCAGGAACAGGTTGCGGATGAGTCGTCGGCTGCGGAAGCGCCGAGCCTCGGCCTTGAGCAGAGACGGTCGGCGTACGTCGGGCCCTGCGGACGTGGTCGGTGCGGTGAGGGTGCTCATGCGATCTGTCCTGACGTGAGGTCCTGCGCATCGTCGGAAGTCAGCTCGAGGAAGACGCTCTCGAGGTCGGCCACGACCGGTGCGAGACCACGGAGATAGATTCCCGAGTCCGCGAGCGCTCTCGTGACACGAGCTGGGTCGCCGACATCTCGTGCACGGATGCCGTCCGACTGCGTGCTGACCTGAAAGCCCCTGTCGCGCAGGACTTCTAGACCGCGCTCAGCGTCTGAAGGATCTAGGAGCACGACCACATCGTCGCTCGCGCCTGTCGCGAGCACGTCGTCGACGCGACCGCTCGCGACACAGCGCCC
>JANMBJ010000468.1:0-10223 GCA_031360335.1 Candidatus Nanopelagicales bacterium | reverse complement strand
CGCTGATGACGAAGAAGACGTAGACACCGACGTAGCCACCGGGAAGGCGTTGCGGCCAGAGGTGGAACAGCACCACGCTGGCCACGGCGAGTGCTCGCAGCGCCTGGATGTCATGGCGCACAACCTCGGTGCCACCGGACGCAGGCGCCGCCACAGCGGGGCCTGCGGTCGCCCGGAGGGCCGCGGGTGACTGCATGACCGTGTGCTCCGAACCTTGGCTGTGGGTGCCTCGGATTCTCTCACACGGACGCGGTGCGACCGGCCCGCCGCACGCGGGCCGCGACCCGGGCGTACGCGGACTGCTTCAGCTCTCGCCGCCACCGCTGCCGAGCGAAGGCGCTGCGGAGCAGGGATGACACTCGCGATCAGGCGAGGCGGCTGCTCCGCTTGCCGCCGGAGCGACGGACGGGTTCGGTCAGGTCGATGTCACAGGGCGGGGGCACGAGCTCGGGACGCTCAACGAGACGGAGCTCACGCAGGTCGACCGCCTGCTGCCGCGGGATGTGCGAGGTCGGGCTGCCCGAGCCGAGGCAGCCGTAGTCGTCGTGACGGATGAGTCCGGGCGAGACGCGCTCGCCGTCAGACCACATCGGGCGGCCGTGGTGCCACCACTCGAGCCGAGCGGCCGGGCCGATGATGGCGGGGCCGTCGTCACGGTGCAGCCAGCCGAGGTGCCACCACTCCTGGCTGCCGTCGGGGTGCACGACGGCGGGGCCGTCGAACCGGTGGTAGAGCCGCTTGTCGATGAGCCAGATCCGCGTTCCGTCGGGCAGGACGTAGCCCACCGACTCGCTCGACGCCTGGGAGACCTCCATGCAGCGCACGGTAGATCCGTCGTCACGCGAACGGCAGCCCCAGATAGGGGGTGTAACCCGGACGGCTCACCCGATGGAGCAACCCGCTGTCGGAGAGTGAGCGTCCCGATGTCGCTCCGACACGGAACGTGACGGGACCCGTCATTCATCGCGTGCCGTGTCAGCTCGGATAGGTCGCCGGGTCACGACGGGGAAGGGCCTCGAGGATGCGTTGAGCGACCTGCTCCGGTGTCAGGTCGTCGACGTCGACGATCTGGTGCGCGACCGCGGCGTACAGCGGCTCACGGCCGGCGTAGAGCAGCGCCAGGGTCTTCGCGACATCCTGCCCGGCGAAAAAGGGGCGCGAGCTGCCGTCACCGATCCGGGCTGCGAGGGTGTCGAGGCGCGCACGCAGCCACACGACATGTCCCCCGGCCCGGAGGTGGTCGCGGAGGGCTTGCGAGGCGATGGCGCTGCCGGGGATCCCGGCGACGAACGGCGCGGCCAGCTCAAGGATGCGATCCACGACCATGGCCTCGAGAACGTGCAGGGCGTCACCGCCGTGCGTCGCCTCCAGCTCCTCTGTCGGACTGCCGGAGAGCTCGGCGACCATCGCGTCGTTGTCGACGTACGGCCAGCCGGTGAGCTCGGCCAGGGCACGCCCCACGGTCGTCTTGCCCGAGCCCATCATCCCGACGAGCAGGACGCGTACGACGCCCGCGCTCATGCGGGGCTGAACTCCACGACGACCTTGATGTCGTCGGGACCTCGGTCGAACGCCTCCTGGATCCGGTCGGGCGCGACCCTGCGGCTCACGAGTCGCCCGAGCCAGTCGTGGTCGGCTCGCGCGAGCGCTTCTGCGGCGCGGTAGAAGTGGCGCCGGTTGGCGTTGACCGACCCCACGACGACGTTGTTCTGGAGCACCAGCTCGGTCGCAACGTCGGCGGTGGCGAGGCCGACCGTGCGACCGCCGGAGCCGACACCGGTCAGACACACGACGCCACCCGAGCCGACCTGGTGGATCACACCGCTGATCACCTCGCCGACCCCAGTGCACTCGATGACGATGTCGGGGTCGAACCCGACGTCGGAGACGGCACCCGAGTGGTAGGTCGCACCCAGCGCGCGCACGAGTTCTGGCTTGGCGCCGGAGTCCATCCGGTCGAGCACATGCACGTCGAGACCGCGCTGCACGCCCATCATCGCGGCGAGCAGCCCGATGGGTCCCGCGCCGGTGACGAGCACGGTCCTCGGGGTCCAGAAGGCGCGGCCCTCCATGTGGCGCACCTGCTCCCACGCCTTCGCCACGACGGTCGTCGGCTCGAGCAGGACGCCGAGGATCCCGAGAGTCGGGTCGAGCTTGGTGACGTAGCCCGGCTCGATGCGCCAGCGCTCGGACATGAAGCCGTCGAGCGACTTGATCCCGCGCTCGGTGTACTCCCCGTTGAGGCACATGTCCCACTCGCCGACGGCGCAGCTCGGGCAGGGCACCGGGTCGGGACGCCGCACGATCCCCACCACGAGGTCACCGGCCACGACGCCGGCACCCTCGGGTGCCTCCAGCACCCGACCGAGCGACTCGTGGCCGAGCACGAGGCGCTCGCGACCTGGCGGTGCCCAGCCGTACTTCCCGGTCACGATCTCGACGTCGGTGCCGCAGATCCCGACCGCGACCGCCTCGACCAGGATCGACCCCGTGCTCGCATCAGGCTCGGGCACGTCGACGTACGCCAGGCTGTCGTCGGTCTTGGGGACGACCGTGATGGCCCTCATCGGTGCTCCGATCGCGCGACGGTGCTCACGCGAGAGACGCTAGCCGCCGTACGACGGCTGCGTGCACGGTCGACGTCATCGCCAGGTGCTCGTCCACCAGGTCGCGGCGGCACGCGTGTGTAGACCGGCGCTCGGCGGGCAGGACGGCCGCATGACCCAGACTCCGGACTTCCCGACCGTGGGTGAGCCGACACCCGCCGCGCCCGTGCGTGACGGCGACGACACGCAGCTGCTGCGCGCGCTGCGGTGGAACCGCCTCGTGGTGCTGGGCAAGGTGAGCGGCCTGACGCTGACCGACGCGACCTCGCTCCGGCTGCCGAGCGGCGTCACCTTGCTCGGCGTGGTGGCACACCTGACGGCCGTCGAGCGCGAGTGGTTCGGTCACTGCTATCTCGGGGAGCCGATGGCCGACTATGACAACGACACGACGTTCGCGCTCGACCCGGCGTGGACGTACGACGACGTCGTCGAGGACTATCGCCGTGCCTGCCGGCGCTCGCAGGAGATCGTCGCGGCGGCGCCCTCGCTCGACGACCTCACGCGCGCCCCGCACTGGTACTTCGGCGTCGTGACGCTGCGCTTCGTGCTGCAGCACGTGCTCACCGAGACGGCGCGGCACGCCGGTCACCTCGACATCCTGCGCGAGCTCACTGACGGCGCCGTCGGCGACGACGACGTGCCCGACGACATCTGACGGTCATCCGCCGACCCGTCCGGGACACATCGACCCCGCGCGTGGCTCCGGACTCGCCCGATCCGCGCCGCGTCACCCGCGTAATGGCCCATGATCGGGCAGGTGGACGATCACACGCCCCAGACCATCTCCTATCCCGCGCCCGGCAGCCGCCCCGTGCGGTCGAGCTCGGACCCGACAGCGCCGCACGTCATCGTGCTGTTCGGTGCGACCGGCGACCTGGCCCGGCGCAAGCTGCTGCCCGGACTGGCGCACCTGGCCGCGTCGTCGCTCGCACCCGACATGCGCGTCGTAGGCACCTCGCTCGAGGACTTCGACGACGTCGCCTTCCGCGACTTCGCGCGGCTCGCGGTCGAGGAGTTCGGCAGCCACTCGATCTCCGCGGAGCAGTGGGACACGTTCGCCTCGCACCTGACCTACGTGCCTCTGGGATCCGGGCCGGAGTCACTCGCCGCCGCAGTACATCGCGCTGAGTCGTCGCTCGGTGACGGTTCGAGCCGTCTGCACTACCTGAGCGTGCCGCCGCGGGCCGCATTCGAGGTCATCGCCACCCTGCGCGACGCGGGCCTCGTGGAGAACTCACGGGTGGTGATGGAGAAGCCCTTCGGCACCGACCTCCAGAGCGCCGTCATCCTCAACGACCACCTGCACGAGACGTTCGAGGAGAGCCAGATCTTCCGGATCGACCACTTCCTCGGCAAGGAGGCAGCGCAGAACATCCTGGCGTTCCGGTTTGCCAACGGGCTCTTCGAGCCGATCTGGAACCGCAACTTCATCGACCACGTCCAGATCGACATCCCCGAGACGCTCGGCCTCGGACTGCGCTCGGGCTTCTACGAGTCGACCGGTGCCTACAAGGACATGGTCGTCACTCACCTGCTGCAGGTGCTCGCCTTCGTCGCGATGGAACCGCCGACGGCGCTCGAACCCCGCGCGATCAGCGAGGAGAAGAACAAGGTCTTCCGCTCGATGCTCCCCGTCGATCCGCTGAACGTCGTACGCGGGCAGTACTCCGGCTACACCGACGAGCCGGGCGTCGCGTCGGACTCCGACACCGAGACGTTCATCGCGCTCAAGTGCGAGATCGACAACTGGCGCTGGGCCGGAGTGCCGTTCTTCCTGCGTACGGGCAAACGGATGGCCGACGGCGCTCGCATCATCTCCATCGCCTTCCGCGAGGCGCCGCGCACGATGTTCCCGGCCAACTCGGGCGTGGGGTCAGCTGGCCCCGACCACCTGACCTTCGACCTCGCCGACGCATCCAAGGTCTCTCTGTCGTTCTACGGCAAGCGCCCGGGCCCGGGCATGAAGCTCGAGAAGCTGAGCATGCAGTTCTCCACCCAGGACACCAACCGGGCCGCAGACGTCCTCGAGGCCTACGAACGCCTCATCCTCGATGCGATGCGCGGTGACCACACGCTGTTCACGACGGCCGAGGGCATCGAGAGCCTCTGGGCGCGCTCGGCCCAGCTGCTCGAGGATCCGCCCCCGGTGAAGCCGTACGCCGCCGGCACCTGGGGGCCGAACGCGATCCACCAGCTGATCGCGCCCCACGCCTGGCGCCTCCCCTTCGAACGAGTCTGGCGCGAGTCCAGATAACGTTGACGTGTAACCACGACGGGCTATAGCCGGTCCTGGTTACACAACAACGGGAAGTCTCGGGTCAGGGCAGGGTGATTCTGGCCTCGGTGAGGGCTCGCTCGACGCCGCCCTCGTGGAGGAACTGCTCGGCAGCGGCGAGCTCGGGGGCGAGATAGCGGTCGGCGCCGGGGCCGGGGACGGTCTGGCGCAGAGCGCGTACGACGGCTCCGGTCGCGGGTGCCGGCTCGAGCGGGGCGCGCAGGTCGATGCCGCGGGCCGCGGCGACGAGCTCGATCGCGAGGATGCGGCGCAGGTTGTCGACCGACAG
Organism: Candidatus Nanopelagicales bacterium; assembly: GCA_031360335.1. Lineage (GTDB taxonomy): Bacteria > Actinomycetota > Actinomycetes > S36-B12 > CAIYMF01 > Longivirga. The sequence continues at coordinate 5,053 of JANMBJ010000468.1, read as the reverse complement.
GCGCAGCTTGCGCGCGGCCGACCAGCCCATCGACACGTGGTCCTCCTGCATCGCCGAGCTCGGGATCGAGTCGACCGATGCGGGCACAGCGAGGCGTTTGTTCTCCGACACGAGAGCGGCCTGGGTGTACTGCGCGATCATCAGGCCGCTGTCGACGCCAGGGTCGTCGGCGAGGAACGGTGGCAGCCCGTGGTTGCGCGCCTTGTCGAGCAGCCGGTCGGTACGCCGTTCCGCGATCGACCCGAGGTCGGCGGACACGATCGCGAGGAAGTCCAGCACGTAGGCGACTGGCGCTCCGTGGAAGTTCCCGTTGGACTCGACCCGACCGTCGGGGAGCACGACCGGGTTGTCGACGGCGGCCGCGAGCTCTCGGGTCGCGACCAGACAAGCGTGCGTGATCGTGTCGCGCACTCCGCCGGCGACCTGAGGTGCACATCGCAAAGAGTAGGCGTCCTGCACGCGGGTGTCGTCGACGAGGTGCGAGGCCACGATGGGCGATCCGGCGAGCACCGCGAGCATGCGCGCGGCGCTGCGCGTCTGGCCGGGGTGCGGGCGCAGCGGCTCGTGCAGCTCAGGGAGAAAGACGCGGTCGGTGCCGAGCAGCGCCTCGACGCTCATCGCGCCGGTGACGTCGGCGACGTCGCACAGCTGCTCGAGGTCCGCGATCGCCATCGCCAGCATGCCGAGCATTCCGTCGGTGCCGTTGATGAGGGCGAGGCCCTCCTTGGCCTCGAGCACCACCGGCTCGATGCCGGCCGCGGCCAGCAGCGGAGCCGACTCCGACTCGACGCCGTCGGGTCCGGTCGCGTGACCCTCGCCCATGAGCACGAGCGCGCAGTGCGACAGCGGCGCGAGGTCACCGCTGCACCCCAGGGAGCCGAACTCGCGCACCACGGGCGTGATGCCCGCGTTGAGCAGGGCTGCCATGGTCTCGCCGACGACCGGTCGGATGCCCGTACGCCCGGACGCCAGCGTCTTGAGCCGCAGGAACATCAGCGCCCGGACGACCTCACGCTCGACCGGTGCTCCCATCCCTGCGGCGTGCGAGCGGATGAGCGAGCGCTGCAGCTGTGCCCGCAGCTCAGGTGAGATGTGACGGGTCGCCAGTGCTCCGAACCCGGTGGAGATGCCGTACTTCGGCTCGGCCGCCGCGGCGTACTCCTCGATCCGGGCGCGCGTCACCGCCATCCCCGCCAGCGCATCGTCCGTGAGCTGCACCCGGGCGTTGCCCCGCGCGACAGCGATGACGTCGTCGAGCGTGACGCCGTGATCGTCGAGGTGGACGACGGTGTCAGACATGGACTGCTCCTCGAGGCGTTGCCTGGTGTCGGAGTGAGGGTGTCGGAGTACGGGTGTCACGGTGCGTGCGCAGTGCGGGTGTCCCGGTGCGGGTGCGACGTGCGGGCATCGGCGACGCGGGTCGCTCAGCGAACTCGGGCACCGGCGCGGAACACCGAGCGGACGAGCGGCACGCCAGGGCGGTAGGTCAGGTGCAGGTAGGACGGTGCGTCGAGCAGCACGAAGTCACCACGTGCTCCCGGGCTGAGGTGACCCACGTCGGTGCGGCGCAGCGCCCGCGCACCACCCTCGGTCGCCGACCACAGTGCCTCCGCGGGCGTCATCCGCATGTCGCGGACGGCGATCGCCATGCAGAACGGGATGTTGGTGGTGTAGGACGACCCGGGGTTGCAGTCGGCCGCGATCGCCACTGTGACACCGGCATCCAGCATCCGGCGTGCGTCGGGATACTGCGCGCGGGTCGAGAACTCCGCACCCGGCAGCAGCGTCGCAACCGTGTCGCTCGAGGCGAGCGCCTCGATGTCGGCGTCGTCGAGATGCGTGCAGTGGTCGGCCGACGCAGCACCGAGCTCGACCGCGATCTGCACGCCCGGGCCGTGCTGCAGCTGGTTGGCGTGGATGCGCGGCTTGAGGCCGCGGGCGATCCCCGCCCGCAGGATCTCGCGCGCCTGGTCGCCGTCGAAGGCGCCGCGATCGCAGAACACGTCGATCCAGGTGGCGAGCGGGGCACACGCATCGAGCATCGGGCCGGTCACTAGTGCGACGTAGTCGTCGACCCTGTCGGAGTAGTCCTCCGGCACGACGTGGGCGCCGAGGAAGGTGACCTCCTCGACATGCTTCGCAGCGGCCTGGAGGGAGCGCACCTCGTCGGCGACGCTGAGGCCGTAGCCGGACTTGCACTCGTGCGTGGTCGTGCCACTGAGTGCCGCTTCGCGCACCAGGCGCGCGACGCTGGTGGCGAGCTGCTCGTCGGAGGCGGAGCGGGTCGCCGTCACCGTCGAGGTGATGCCACCGGCGGTGTAGGGCTCCCCCGCCATGCGCGCCGCGAACTCCGCAGCGCGGTCACCGGCGAACGCCAGGTGCCCGTGGCTGTCGACGAACCCGGGGATCACGGCAGCACCAGCCGCGTCGATGCGGCCGTTGGCCTCACCAGGCGGGAGGTCGGAGCGCGGGCCGGCATAGATCACCTCGCCGTCGCGGACGAGGAGCGCACCGTCGCGGACGAGCCCGATCGCCCCCTCTCCCACGCTGGGGTCGTTAGTGACGAGCTCGCCGATGTTGTCGACGAGCACGCTGCCGGTCCGAGTGCCGGGGGCCAGGATCAAGCGAATCAGCCGTTCTCTCGCATGGGGATACGAACGCCGCGCTCGCCAGCCACGTCGACCGCGATGTCGTAGCCAGCGTCGACGTGACGGATCACGCCCATTCCGGGGTCGTTGGTGAGCACGCGCAGCAGCTTCTCCCCCGCGAGCTTCGTGCCGTCGGCGACGGCAACCTGACCCGCGTGGATCGAGCGTCCCATGCCGACACCGCCGCCGTGGTGGATGGAGACCCACGACGCACCGGAGGCGACGTTGACCATGGCGTTGAGCAGTGGCCAGTCGGCGATCGCATCGGACCCGTCAGCCATCGCCTCTGTCTCGCGATACGGCGAGGCCACCGAGCCGCAGTCGAGGTGGTCGCGTCCGATCACGATCGGTGCCTGGAGCTCACCGCTGGCCACCATGTCGTTGAAGCGCAGGCCCGCGAGGTGGCGCTCGCCGTAGCCCAGCCAGCAGATGCGGGCCGGAAGGCCCTGGAAGTGCACCCGCTCCTGCGCCATCGGGATCCAGCGCTGCAGGTTGGCGTTGTCGGGGAACATCTCGAGCATCGCGCGGTCGGTGGCCGCGATGTCGGCCGGGTCGCCCGACAGCGCCGCCCAGCGGAATGGTCCCTTGCCCTCGCAGAACAGTGGGCGGATGTACGCCGGCACGAAGCCGGGGAAGTCGAACGCGCGGGAGTAGCCCGCGAGCATCGCCTCGCCGCGGATCGAGTTGCCGTAGTCGAAGACCTGGGCTCCCTTGTCCATGAAGCCGACCATCGCCTCGACATGCGTGGCCATCGCCTCGCGCGAGCGCTGCGTGAACTCCTGAGGATCCTTGGCGGAGTAAGCCTCCATGTCCTCGAACGCGATGCCGATCGGAAGGTAGGACAGCGGGTCATGGGCGGAGGTCTGGTCGGTCACGATGTCGATGGGGGCATCCATCGAGAGCATCTGCGGCACGATGTCTGCGGCGTTGCCGAGCAGACCGATCGAGAGTCCCTTGCGCGCGTCGCGCGCCTGGACGGCGAGCTGCAGAGCATGGTCGATGCTCGTGGCTTCGACATCGAGGTAGCGGTGCTCGATCCGTCGGGTGATGCGTGACTGGTCGCAGTCGATGCAGATCGCGACGCCGTCGTTCATGGTGACGGCGAGGGGCTGCGCACCGCCCATGCCACCGAGCCCGGCGGTCAGCGTGATCGTGCCGGCCAGCGTGCCGCTGAAGTGCTGCTGAGCCACGGCGGCGAACGTCTCGTAGGTGCCCTGCAGGATGCCCTGCGTGCCGATGTAGATCCACGAGCCGGCCGTCATCTGGCCGTACATCGTGAGACCGAGGTGCTCGAGGCGCCGGAACTCCTCCCAGTTGGCCCAGTCGCCGACGAGGTTGGAGTTGGCGATGAGCACTCGGGGGGCCCACTCGTGCGTCGTGAAGACACCCACCGGGCGCCCGCTCTGCACGAGCATCGTCTCGTCGCCCTTGAGGGTGCGCAGCGTGCGCTGCAGCGCGTCGAACGATGCCCAGTCGCGCGCGGCCTTGCCGGTGCCGCCGTAGACCACGAGCTTGTCCGGGTGCTCCGCGACCTCGGGGTCGAGGTTGTTCTGGAGCATCCGCAGCGCGGCCTCCTGCGGCCACCCGAGGGTCGAGAGCTCGGTGCCGCGCGCGGCACGGACGGGGCGGGGGCCGGAGGCTGTCGGCGTCGGCAGAGGCGCTGTCATGGCTGCTCCCAGGGGTACGACGGTCACGAGGTCGGGCAGGGCCGGGCGGGTGGGGTCGTGCAGTGCGTGACACCATTCCAGCGGTCCGACCTACCCCCGCGCACGGTCCGCGCATGGTCTACTGTCTGAGATCCCAGACGAGGTACGAGAAACTGACGCGAGTTGCTGCCCGAATCCTTTGTTGTGGTGCCTGAAACCAAGGATTCGGGCAGTAACTCGAGGCCTTCGGGAGGTTGCGTGACGAGCAGCAGGGTGCCAGCGGCTCGGCAGACGTTGGCGATCCTCACGTATCTCGCGTCGCGGCCGGGGCCGGCCGGTGCGGCCGTGATCGCGCGGGAGGTCGGGCTGCCGCGGAGCACGGCGTATCACCTGCTCGCGGAGCTGCAGGCCGCCGACTTCGTGGTGCACCTCCCTGAGGAGCAGGCGTACGGCCTCGGTGTCGCGGCGTTCGAGGTCGGCTCGGCCTATCTGCGCCACGATCCGCTCGAGCGGCTGGCGCGTCCGCTGCTCGTTCGTCTCGTCGACCAGGCGGGCGAGACCGCGCAGCTCGGCATCCTCCAGGGCAACGAGACGGTCTATCTCCTCAAGGAACAGCCCGGCCACCCCCTGACGCTGATCACCGACGTCGGGGTACGCCTGCCCGCGCACCTCACCGCCAGCGGTCGCGCGATGCTCGCGCACCTGCCAGCCGCGCAGGTGCGTGCCCTCTTCCCGAGCGTCGATGCCTTCACGTCGCGC
>JANMBJ010000458.1:0-5157 GCA_031360335.1 Candidatus Nanopelagicales bacterium | reverse complement strand
GCCGGCAGTGCCGGGTCGCTGCTGATCCTGACCGCATCCCCGGTCAACGTGCTCATCGCCGGTGCCGCAGCTGACGCGGGCACCTCGGGCCTGTCGTTCTTCTCCTTCACCGTCGTGGGTGTCCCGCTGGTGATCGTGACGATCGCGCTCGGGGCGTTCCTCGCCCCGCGGGTGCTGCCCGCGCGGGTGTCCGCGACCCAGCCGCCGGACCTGAGCCGCTACGGCGCGACGATCACCGAGCACTACGAGCTCGTCGACGGCTTCTTCCGCCTCCGGATCCGCGACCGCTCACCCCTGGTCGGGTCGCCCCACGACGCCTTGGACCTGTCGGGCTACGGGGACCTGCGACTGATCGCGGTTCAACGCGGTTCGGAGCCCGTGGTCGGGGAGACGACGCTGCTGGCCGATGACGTGCTGGTGGTCACCGGAGCCGCGAGCGACGTGAGCCGGATCGTCGCGGACCTGGTGCTCGCCGTCGCGATGCGCCCGGTGACCGCAACGACGGGCGAGCTGATCTCGCGCGAGGTCGGGGTCGCCGAGCTCGTGGTGCCGCCACGCTCGCCGCTGGTCGGGGAGACGATGTTCCCCGGCATGGCCCGCGGCCCGGACCTCGTGGTCCTGACGATCCGACGTCGCGGCAACGAGCTGGAGGCCAAGCCCACGGTCATCGCGGAAGGCGATTCGCTCCTGGTTCACGGGTCGTGGGACGCAGTCGACGCACTCGTGGAGCACCGCGACGTCCTGGTCGTGAACTCCCCCGATCTCATCCGACGCCAGACCGTGCCACTGGGGGCGAAGGCGGGTACCGCGATCGCGATCCTGGCCGCCATGATCGTCCTGCTCGCCACCGACGTGGTTCCGCCCGCGGTCGCCGGCCTCGGCGCGGCCACCGCGATGGTGCTGTTCCGGGTGATCTCCTCCGGCCAGGCCTACCGTGCGGTGTCCTGGCAGACCGTGATCCTCATCGGCGGCCTGATCCCGCTGTCCACCGCGATCGAGACCAGTGGAGCGGCCGACCTCATCGCCGAACGACTCATCGCGGTCGTCGGCAACGGCCACCCCCTGCTCATCCTCGTCGCGCTCTTCCTGCTCACCGCCACCCTCGGGCAGTTCATCTCCAACACCGCGACCGTGCTCATCGTCATCCCGATCGCACTGGCCGCCGCGCACGAGTCGGCGGTGTCACCACTTCCGATCCTCATGACGGTCGCCGTCGCCGGTGCCGCATCGTTCCTCACCCCGGTGGCGACCCCGGCCAACATGATGGTCTTCGGCCCTGGCGGGTACCGGTTCGGGGACTACTGGCGCCTGGGTCTGCCGCTGCTGCTGTCCTGGCTCGTCATAGCCCTGCTCATCGTCCCCCGGGTGTGGCCGCTGTGACGAACCCGGGCGCGGATCTCCCTCAGACTGATTGACTTCGCACCACCGCCACCCAGGAGAACCGATGAATCCCGTCCTCGCCTTCACCGTCGTCATGCTGGTGTGGACCATCAGCGACTTCGTCGCGAAGAAGACCAAGTCGCTGCTCTCGTCGTTGTTCGTCGCCTCGATCATCTTCCTGATCGGGTTCCTCACCGGGCTGTTCCCCGACGACCTGCTCACCTCGTCCTCGCTGCTCGCCCTCGCCGGTGTCGTCGTCGGCTTCATCATCGTCCACCTCGGCACGATGATCAGCCTCGAGGACTTCAAGAAGCAGTGGAAGACGTTCCTCATCGGCGTCAGCACCGTCTTCGGGATCGCCATCGCACTGTGGGTCGCCAGCCTGATCTTCGGCGGCAACATCTCGGGGTCCGCGCAGGACGGCTACGCCCAGGCCCGCGACTTCGTCATCGCCGGCACCGGCGCACTCAGCGGCGGCACGATCTCGGTGATCCTGGTGCAGGAAGCGGCCCTGGGCGTCGGCCTGACCAGCATCGCGATCTTCCCCGTCCTCATCGCCGCGCTCCAAGGACTCATCGGCTTCCCGCTGACCTCCATCATCCTCAAGCGAGAAGCAGCCCGCCTCAAGGTCGAGTACCGCGAGGGCAACCTCACTCCCGCCGCGACACTCGAGGCCGAAGCGACAGCTCAGTCGCGACTTCCACCCGCGTTCAACACCACCGCCGGGACGTTGTTCGTCGTAGGGATCGCTGTCCTGGTGAGCATCGGGGTCAACAACCTCACCGACGGCTGGCTCAACACCTTCGTCGTCGCGCTCCTCCTCGGCATCACCCTGCGCGCCCTCGGCTTCTTCAAGCCCTCCGTGCTCGGCGGGATCGACGCCCTCGGCCTGATGATGATCGCGATCCTCATCCTCATCTTCGGCCCGCTCGCCACCGTCACGCCCTCCGATGTCGCATCGCTGGCCGGCCCGCTGGCCATCGCGTTCGTCTTCGGGATCATCGGCATCGGGCTGTTCTCCGCGCTGGTCGGCAAGCTCCTCGGCTACAGCATCCCGATGTCGGTGGCCATCGGGCTCACCTCGCTCTACGGGTTCCCGGGCACGATGATCCTGTCCCAGGAAGCCGCCCGCGGCGCCGGTGAGACACCCGAGGAGGTCGCCGCCATCGAGCACGAGATACTCCCCAAGATGATCGTCGCGGGATTCTCCACCGTCACCATCACCTCAGTCATCGTCACCAGCATCATCGTCGGCGGCATCGGCGGCTGACCGGTCGGTCGGAGCGAAAGGAGCACAGCCTCGAGTTGTCCCACGACGATGATCCTGAGGGCATGGCCGCTCAGAAGGACGACCAGCCCCATTCCGGTTACTCCCGGCCGTCGAGGGCACGACTGGGTTCATCCTGGGTTCGGCCGCGCGGCCAGCCCTCGCGATGAGCCGATCCTCCGAAGTACAAGAACCGTTGTGCCCCAACACATTTCGGTCCTACCCGGGAAAGTCCAACACGCCCTGAAACTGCTCAGGCCCGTCTTCAAATCCGCGGGTTCTGGGTTCGATCCCCAGGCGGCCCACCCCGTGACTTGCATCGATACCCGATTCACCAGTGTCACTGGGCGATTCGGGGCAGACCTGGGTCACTCTGGGCTCGGCGGTCTGTACGCCGTACCAGCGCGTCAAGGGACCCTCCGCGGCCGCGTCATGTGACCTACCGTCGATCGTGCCTCACGCACGCACGGGTGCGAGGTGCCACCACACTCACTCGTGTGGGTGGCTTAGGACGGGAGCGTCTTCGGCACCCGAACAGTGACGTGAGGCGCTCTCGTCGCGCTCCGTCAGCCTCGATGTTCGGCGATGCGCCGGCCACTCGGTATCGGGGACCTACGGTGTCTTCAGTGGTTCCGCGTGCCGCACGATCGCCGCCTGCCTCGCGATGGTCGCGCCGACGACGAACCAGCCGAGTCCAACCAGCAGATAGGCCAGCACTCCGAAGACGCGGTATCCGTTGAATCTGTCAGAGAACTCCTGCGGGCTGAGCGCGGAGACGAAGGCCACGACGAGCAAGCCGCCCATTCCAACCATGGCGCGGCGGGCCGCCGTGGAGAGGGCTTGTCTCTCGCTGCGGTCGAGCCCGAGAAGCAGCAGACCGGCAGCCTCGATCGGCATCAGGAATGGCGGGCTGATCGCGCGCAGCAACAGGTCCAGAACGCCAGGAATCCACAGAGACACGAGGAGGAGCACGTACCCGATCCGGGCGGTACGACCGTCGCCCGCCACGAAGGCACGGGCGCCCATGAGCCCAGCAGCGATGAGCACGCTGGGCGCGCCACTCATCAAGCCACCCCACACCTGACCTTCGAGCCCGAGCCAATCGCCGCGCTCGTACACCGATGTTGGCCCGTGCAGAATCGAGTACACGGGGAAGAGCGCCGCCATGATCGCGCCGCCCGCCATGATGACCGGCCCCGGCCATCGCCTGACTGACAGGAATTCACCCACGGCCATTGCCTCCTCAACTCGGCACTGGAGTCTCGTGCCGGAAGCCCCGCACAGCATGGACTTGAGCGAGGGCGAGTGCCCGGACACGCGGTCCTTCGCGAAGTCGTGTGGTTCGCACCCGGCCGTGCATCGGGGACACACACGGGTACTGGGTTGAGCTGAGCCCACGACCAACTGGATGAACTCAGGTTCCCCGGAGAAAGTAGACACCACGAGCCCACGATCCATGGGTGTCTACTTCTCGCGGAGAACATCAAACAGCAGTTGTCTGCTCAACAGCGTGATGTCGACAGTTGATGCGGGGTGTGGAGGTGGCGTGCCCGCCATGAAGCGATGCTCGACGCCACGAACGTGGATGAGGGCAGCGGGATGTGCTTGCTGGCCCGGTCGATCCGGCGCTTGAGGTCGTCCCTTCGACTCGAGCGCGCCCGCGCTGCGACGGAGTTCTACCTTGACGCCGCCGACGGTCACCGCATCGAACCCCCGTTCTTCAGCGCCTGCGCCTGCGCCTGCGGGCTCCTCGTGCAAGAGCCCGTCTCCGTCGCACCACGGAGGCGGGCCATTCGCACTCACGACCGCGCTGGCGGTCGCCTGTCACCCATCCGACGTAGTGGCGGCGGAGACCCGACTCGATCTTGGATGTTCCTGAGATCAACGAAGGTCGGTTCATGTCGAAGACACAACTAGCGTTGTTCTCACATCTTCCTCACCAAAGAATCGAGTTCCCGATGAAGCTCAAGCTTCTTGTCCCCCTCACCGTCGCTGGCGTTCTCATGGGATCCACTGCCGCGTTCGCGTCATCGCACGTCTCCACTGCTGAGACCACTGCGCCGACCGGCGTGACTGCGTCCCCGAGTGCGTCGGAGTCGGAGACCCCTGAGGCGACCCAGACTCCGGAGTCAACGAAGAGCCCCGAGCCCAGCGACACCGAGGACTCCGCGACTGCAACGCCCTCGAGCGACCCGTCAGAGACCCACACCGCCAAGCCCAGCGCGACCGCCACGTCCGGCAACGATGACGACGGCGATGACCAGGGCGACAACCAGGTCGAGAACCAGCAGAGCGACGACGGCCAGATGGGCGACGACCAGGGCGACAACGACCAGGACGGCGAGCAGGGCACCCACCACGCCTCCTCCGCGAAGCCCAACTCCGGCCACGACGACAACGGTGACTCCGGCCACAACGGTGGCGGCACCGACGACTGATCACGCCACCCCTGGAAGTGGGCCCCCGCCCCCCCACCGCGCGGCCGAGCGACCTGGGGCGGGGCGCACCCC
>JANMBJ010000457.1:0-18780 GCA_031360335.1 Candidatus Nanopelagicales bacterium | reverse complement strand
CACCCTGACGCGGTCGAGATCTATCGGGGTCGGATCGCCGACCCGATCGACGCCCTGAGCCCCGAGCGGCGACCCGGGCATCGCTTGTGGATCTACACCAACTTCCACTGCAACCTGAGGTGCGACTACTGCTGCGCAGAGTCTTCGCCCAGTGCAGCTCCGAGAGCTGTCGAGGTCGCCATGGTCTCCGATCTTGTGGCACAGGCACTGGCCATGGGCACGAAGGAGATCTACCTCACCGGCGGAGAGCCGTTCCTGCACCCTGATATCACCGACATCGTCAGGACCTGTGCCGCCGCGGCTCCCACCGTCATGCTCACAAACGGGATGCTCTTCTCCGGGAATCGCCTCGCGAGGCTCGACGCCATGCCGCGCGAGGGCTTCATGCTGCAGATCAGCGTCGACAGCCCCACAGCGGACATCCATGACGCCCAGCGGGGAGCCGGCTCATGGGCAAAGGCGATCGACGGAGTGCGGGTCGCCCGCGAGCTTGGGTTCCGCGTCCGACTTGCGTCGACGATCACCGCCAGCTCCGCACACGATGAGACTGCGCTGACCGACCTGTGCGCTGGGCTCGGACTCACGGCGGCCGACGTGATCGTGCGACGAGTCGCGGCCGAGGGCTTCGCCGACACGGGCATTGTCATCACGCGTGAGTCAGTGCTGCCGGAGATCTGCGTGACGGCCGACGGGGTCTACTGGCACCCCGTAGCAGTGACGAACCAGAGCATGCGCGTCACCGACGCGATCTTCCCTTTCGACGCAGCCGTGACCTTGATCCGCGATCAGTTCCTCGAGTTCCGCCGCCGCGGCGATGTCCTGGCCGCCAGCTTCCCCTGCGCCTGAACCGATGGACACCAGGACCCCCACAACTGCGGATCCTGCCGGGGCGCACCACTCTGGTGCCCTGGTCAGTCGGTGGCCGCTCATCACGGTGTCACTGACTTCAGTCCTCGCCTACCTCGTCACGGTGGCCACCCGCATCGGATACCCCTACGAGCTGCAGTTCTTCGAAGGCAGCACCGTCGAGGTATCCGCGCGGGTCACTCAAGGCGCCGCCCTCTACGGCCCCCCCACCACCGACTTCACGCCATGGCCGTATCCACCGTTGTACTTCCTGGTCACCGGTGAGCTGGGCAAGGTCACCGGCGTCAACCTGCCCACGATGCGCGCGGTCTCTTTCGCGGCCAGCCTCGTCACGCTCGCGCTACTCGTCCTGATCGTTCGACGGGCCAGCGGCAACACCGTCGCGGGACTTGTCGCGGCCGGGCTCTTCGCGGGCACCTTCCGGCTCAGCGGCGCCTGGTTCGACGCTGCCCGAGTCGACTCGCTGTTCCTGGCCCTGCTGATGGCGGCGGTGTACCTCGGGCTGCGGGCGAAGACCTGGCGCGGTGGGCTCGGGATCGGAGCGCTACTCGCACTCGCGTTCCTTACCAAGCAGAACGCACTCGTCGTGGCTATCCCGATGCTGGCCTACCTGGGTCTGCGCAGACGCCCGGTGGGGGTCGCGGCCGCGGCCGTGCTCGTGCTCGCCGCCGTCAGCTCAGTGCTCGTGGGCGACGCGATGACGGGCGGGTGGTACTCGCCCTACGTCGTGGGTCAACTTCTCGGCCAGGGGACGGCGTGGGGCTGGTTGCTCGGTTTCTGGTTCGTCGACGTGCTCCTTCCGTTCGGGATCGTCGTGCTGTCCCTCGCGTGGTGGGGGCTTCGACGCGGTCGGTGGCGATCCGAGGTGTCCGAGCCGACGTCGTATCTCCTCGCGTGCGCCCTCGGACTGCTTCTCGCAGCGCTCGCAGGTCGCGTGCACGACGGCGGATACGTCAATGTGGCAATTCCCGCGCACGCCGCCATGTCACTCCTCCTCGGCCTGGCCGTGGCATCAGTGCTGGGCCATCCCGCCGTAACGAGGCCGACAGTTCTGATCGGAGGGGCAGTGCTTGCCGCGCAGCTCCTCGTGATGCTGGCCTGGCACCCAAGCGTCACCCCGACAACCGCTGACCGCGCTGCGGGTGACACGTTCGTCGCCGACGTCCGCGACCTACCCTCCCCCGTGCTGATCCCCTCGCACCCGTTCTATCTCCGGCTCGCCGGACTGCCGACGCACGCGTCCGCGATAGCGATCGGGGATCTGCTCGACACCCGTCCCGGGCCCGCTCGTGACGCCATGGCCGCGCAGCTTCCGTGGTCACTCGTCGGTGTCAACTCGGTGCTCCTGGACGCCCCGGCCGATTCCGCACTGTTCGGCCCGGAGTTCCGCCGTGATTTCACGTTGGTGAGTGGTTCGTTCGTCCCAGCAGGGGTGTTCCGACCGGTCACCGACGTGTCGACCGCTCCTTACCTCCTCTATGTCCGGACCACGGAGCTGTCGCGATGATCGACGTGGTCCTACCCGTGCTCGACGAGGCAGGCGCACTGGCCTGGGTGCTACCGCGCTTTCCCGAGGGCTATCGTCCGATCGTCGTCGACAACGGTTCGACCGACGGATCCCCCGAGATCGCACGGGATCTCGGGGCACAGGTGATCAGCGAGCCGCGCCGCGGATTCGGGTCGGCCTGCTGGGCAGGCCTGGCCTGTGCAACGTCCGACGTGGTCGCGTTCATGGATGCCGATGCGAGTCTCGACCCCCGCGAATTGCCTCTCGTGTGCGAGCCGGTGACTCGGGGCGACGCCGACCTCGTCCTCGGCGCGCGAACAGCGCAGGCCGGGTCTTGGCCGTGGCACGCTCAGCTCGCCAACCGCTACCTCGCCCGACAGGTCCGAGTACGGACAGGTGTCATCGTGAGCGACCTGGGTCCGATGAGAGCTGCCCGACGTGAAGCACTGCTCGATCTCCACCTGCTCGACCGTGGCTTCGCGTGGCCACTCGAGATGGTCCTCAAGGCGGGCGCCGCCGGCTGGCGGGTGCAGGAGTGTCCGGTGTCCTATCGACCGCGGATCGGTCGCTCGAAAGTCACGGGGACGGTGCGGGGGACCGCGCGAGCGTCGCGTGACATGTCACGCCTCCTGCGGAACACCGGGACGGGTCGATGAGGGTCCTGGTGATGGCCAAGGCGCCGGTGGCGGGGCGGGTCAAGACCCGACTCCAACCGCCTTTGACACCGCAGCAGGCCGCCGACGTGGCAGCCGCAGCACTGCACGACACTCTCGCAGCGGCAGATGCCAGCGGCGCGACCGACCGTGTGCTCGCGCTGGACGGAGCCGTCGGGCTGTGGCTCACGGCAGGGTGGCGCGTCATCCCTCAACGAGGAGAAACCTTTGCCGAACGGCTTTCGGCGGCATGGGGGGATGACCTGGGTCCGACACTCCAGATCGGGATGGACACCCCGCAGGTCAGCGCATTGCAGTTGGATGAGGCGATGGCACGCCTGCAGGACCACGACTGCGTGCTCGGGCCGGCGTCCGACGGGGGCTGGTGGGCGCTGGGTCTGCGAACTGCGTCGCCAACTGCGTTCGACGGAGTCCCGATGAGCTCGCCCGACACCTGCGCGCACCAGCTTCGCCGCCTCGTCGAGCTGGGGCTGTCCCCCGCGCTGATCAAAGTCGTCACCGATGTCGACACCTGGGAGGACGCCCTCGAGGTGGCGGCCACCGCTCCCGGCACCCAGTTCGCCACGATGATCGCCCACCTGAGCGACGCACTGCCCTCCGACTACGCCAGGCCCAGAACCCGATGAGAGTCCTCGTCACTGGGGGCGCTGGCTTCATCGGGTCCCACGTGGTCGACCAGCTCGTCGAGCACGGCCACGACGTGGTGTCCGTTGATGCTGTGACGAGGGCGGCGCACGGGCAGATGCCCGACTATCTCAACGAGGGCGCCGAACATCGACGGGTTGATCTCGCAGACTTCGAGTCGCTGGTTGGCGCTGTACGCGGCGCAGACGCGGTGTGTCATCAGGCCGCGCGAGTTGGGCTCGGCGTCGACTTCAGCGACGTGACCGACTACGTCACGGACAACGCACTGGGGACGGCCACTCTGCTCAGGGCCATGCACGCCACGAATTTCCGCGGCCGCCTGGTGCAGGCATCCAGCATGGTCGTGTACGGCGAGGGTGCGTACACATGCGATGTCCATGGCGTTGTCGCACCGGGTCCACGGCGCGTCAGCGACCTCGACGCCGGACAGTTCGAGCCGCCCTGCCCGAGGTGTGGTCACGCCCTCCACCCGGCCGTCGTCGAGGAGACGGCCAGACTTGACCCGCGCAATGTCTACGCCGCGACCAAGGTCCACCAGGAGCATCTTGCCGTCGCGTACGCATTGGTCACCGGTGTCGACGCGGTGTCACTGCGCTACCACAATGTCTATGGTCCGCGGATGCCACGTGACACACCCTATGCAGGGGTTGCGAGTATCGTGCGCAGCGCGTGCGAGTCCGGGGTCGCACCGCGCGTCTTCGAAGACGGCGGGCAGCGGCGCGACTTCGTGCACGTGAGCGATGTCGCTACCGCTAACGTGTTGGCGCTCACGGCCTCTGGCCGGATCGCCGGTGCGTACAACATCGCGTCCGGGCAGGTGTGCACGATCGCCGAGATGGCCGATGCGGTCGCGTCAGCATTCGGCGCCGATTCCGCGGCCCCGGTGATCACGGGGGAGTACCGCATCGGTGACGTGCGCCATGTGACAGCCTCGCCGGCGCTCGCCCGCGAGACGTTCGGGTTCGAAGCCTCGGTGCCGTTCCGGACAGGCCTGGCCGACTTCGCCACAGCACCGATGCGGGCCTCCCTGAGGCCGGTGACCTGACGCCCGCCTCGCCTGTCGCAGCCTGAACTCCGATAACGGCGACCGGTGTGCGTCACCGACGTACCATCCGACCCATGAGCTCAGTTACGGGTTCACGTCGCCTGCGCTGGATGGTGGTCGCCGTGGCCGTCGCGGCCGTGGTGGCGTTGCCGAACGTGGTGAGTGCCCTTCCCGTGCCGTCGACAGGAATGTCAACGGATCAGGTGATCACTGCGGCGCGGCAATCCGCGAGCGTCGCCCACCAGGGGCTGGTCGAGGTCGACGGTCGGCTAGGCCTCCCAGATCTCCCGCTCTTCACCGGCGCCGCGCCCCTGCTCGACGCTTCGACGACGCTGCGAACCTGGTGGCGCTCGGAGAGCAACTGGCGCACCGACACCCTCAGCAACGGCGGCCAAGAGGAAGAGTTCCCGACCGCCGGCGGCACGCTCACCTGGGACTTCGAAGACGACCGCGCGACGTTTCGACCGACGGAAGTCGGACTCCGGCTGCCCCGTGCGACCGATCTGCTCCCGCCCACGGTTGCACGCACGATGTTGGGCTGGGTCGGCTCGGCTGACACCCTTGTGGGGCTGCCCGCGCAGCGGGTGGCCGGTGTGGCAGCCCAGGGCGTCTCCGTTGTGCCGAGTGACGCGACGACGTCGATATCCCACGTCGATGTGTGGGTGGACCCGGTCAGCGGCCTGCCTCTTCGCGTGGACGTCGTCACACGTGACGGCGTGCAGCCGGCCTTCAGCAGCCGCTTCCTGGACCTCAACCTCATCGCACCGTCGGATGACGTGCTGGCGCCGAGCTTGAGTCCGACCGTGCCTCGGATCAGCAGCCCCCGTCGCGACATCCTCGCCGCACTGTCCCAGTCCGGCACGCAGCGCTTCCCCCCAACCCTCGCCACCTTGGCGCCCATCACCACGATTGCTGCGGCCGTCGATGTCGCGACATACGGGCAGGGCTTCGCTCGAGTCATGGTTGTCCGACTACCAGATCGGCTGTTACCGCGGATCCTTGACAGCGTGGGCGCCTCGGGGCAGTCCTCGCGCGTCACCGGCGGGAGGGTGGCAACCCTGCCCGGCCCGCTGCTCCAGGTCGTGCTTCTTGTTCTGGACTCCGGCCCCGGATACTTGCTGAGCGGCACCGTGACCCCACGTGCCATGGGCGACATCGTCGCGGCCGCTGCGCCCGCGCTGGCCGCGGGCGCCTCCGAACCGAGGCCGACCCCGTGATCATCACCGAGTCGCTGACCAAGCACTTCGGCTCGACCGTTGCGGTTGACAGCGTTGACCTAGAGGTCCGTGAGGGTGACCGCTACGGGTTCCTCGGCCCGAACGGGTCAGGGAAGACGACGACGGTCCGCATGCTCCTCGGTCTCGTGTTCGCGACGAGCGGTCGGGCCCGGGTGATGGGCGCAGAGGTCCCCCAGGGACTGCAGCACGTGCTCCCGAACGTGGGTTCGCTCGTCGAGGGACCTGCTGCCTATGGGAACTTGCACGGACGGCTCAACCTGGAGCTCCTCGACGCGGCCGGACCGCGCAGCTCGACCACCACCCGGCGTCGGCGCATCGAGGACGCACTCGAACGCGTGGGTCTCTCGGCCATCGACCGCCGCCCCGTGCGCGCCTATTCCCTGGGCATGCGTCAACGGTTGGGCATCGCGGCCGCGCTGCTACGACAACCGAGCCTGCTGATCCTCGACGAGCCCACCAACGGCCTGGACCCGCAAGGGATCCGGGAGATCCGGGACCTGCTGCTCACGATGAACCGCGAGGGCACGACACTGTTCGTGTCCAGCCATCTACTGGCGGAGGTGGAACAACTCTGCACCCGAGTCGGCGTCCTCGACGCAGGACGCCTGGTGCTGCAGGAGGACCTCGCGACGCTGACAGCTGCAACGGGCCGCGTCCTGGTACGGACGCCGGACGTGCCCGAGGCGCTCACGCTGCTAGGACGACGTGTCGAGCGCGTCGACGGTGACCGCCTCACAGTGGCTGGTGCCTCCGTGAGCACGCTCGTGCCCGACCTGGTCGCCGCAAGGGTCCGGGTCGACGACGTACGCGAGGAGCGGCCTTCACTTGAAGATGTCGTTCTGTCAATCACGTCCAACGGAGACGACCGGATCGCCGGGCTCGGCCCATGATCCGGGTTGAGCTGCGCAAGCTTCTGAGACGACCGCGGACATGGGTCAGCATCGGCATGCTCTGCATCCTTCCCCTCATCGTGGCGCTCCTGCTCAAGATCTCCGGACTGGCTCCGAGACCAGGCGAGGGACCAGCGTTCCTCTCCGCCGTCCTCGCGAACGGCGCACTGTTCCCGGCTGCTGCGCTCGGAATTGTGCTGCCCCTGTTCCTGCCGGTCGCCGTCGCAGTGATCGCGGGTGACAGCATCGCGGGTGAGGCGGCGGCGGGAACCCTGCGCTATCTCCTCACCCGCCCCGTAGGTCGCACTCGCCTGCTGGTCGCGAAACTGGGCGCGATCCTGCTGTTCCTGCTGCTGGCGGTGTCATCTGTGGCGGCGACCTCCTACGTCATCGGTGTGACGCTATTCGGCTACCAGCCTGTTATCACCTCGCTGTCGGGTACGGCGATCACGCCCACGCAACTCTTGGAGCGCACAGTGCTGGTCGTGCTCTACATCGCGTGGTCAATGGTCGGAGTCGCCTCCGTCGCCTTGGCGCTCTCGACATTCACCGTGTCATCACTGGCGGCCACGTTGGGAGCACTCGCGTCCCTCGTGCTCAGCCAGGTTCTGGTCTCACTCGACGCAGCGGGCGCGGTCAGCCCGTATCTCCCGACCCGCTACTGGTTGTCCTGGGTTGATCTCTTCCGAGATCCCATCCTGTGGCACAACGTGCAGCGCGGCGTGGTCATCCAGGGCGTCTACGTCGTGCTGCTGCTCGGGGTCTCGTGGGCACGGTTCATGACAAAGGACATCACCACCTAGCGCGACGGCTGTCTCACCCGCGGGTCAGGCTCGCGCACTGCGAGGGCTCCGGGGCTAGGAAGGGGGCCGCGGCCAGGGCACGGACGACCAGGGACTGCACAACGGCGTCTGTGGGGAGTGTCCCGTGCTCGACCTGCTCGTGCGGACACACACTCTGCACGGTCAGGTTCACCGCCCCGTCGAGCTTGGCGCTCTCAGGTGGCGTCACCACCTCATCAGACGTCGTCCAGATGCTCACCCACTGCGGACCCGACGGCGTGCCCGCCTGGTCGAGAGACATGAGCAGGTCACTGCCCGGCACCAGCTGCTGGCACGCGATCGAGCACAAGGCGCCGCCGAAGTCGGAGCCGAGCGCGGCGACCTCCGTACCGTGGTTGGGGGACCCCAGGAGAACCATCCGTCGAGCAAGCGCCGCACCTCCGAGCTCACTCGCCCACAGCCTGGCGACCACGCCTCCGGCGGAGTAGCCGACCACATCGACCGAGGGAGCGCCGCCCGCGAGCAAGGAGCTCACTTCGTCCTGCAGCACCTGTGCCTGCTGGCGTAGATCGCCCTTGCCGTCACCGCTGAGGTGCAGGACGACGGCCGAGTGCCCCGCCGACCGCAATCGTGCGGCCAGCACGTCGAGCGCGTCGGTGCCCCCGCCATAGCCGGGCACCAGAACCACGGTTCCGACAGAGCCTCGGTCGAATGCCGCCGACCGTGCGACCGTTGCGCGCGAGTGCGCCACGACGGCAAGGACGAGCCCGGCGAGCGACGCCACGAGAGCAAGCGATACCAGAACCCGAGCCCAAGGCGACCGTAGCGCCGTGACAGTCAGCCTCATCGAACGCTCCACCTGGCGGGATCGTCGATGGCAACCACCCCCTCAAGATATGTGCGCATCCGTGATTCAGAGCGAAACTTCCGGGAGCAGCGACCCGGTTCGCAGACGTGGACAAATCCTCGACTGACGCACAGGTGGACGGTTATCACTGTGGTCGCCCAGCTAGGGCGACGAGATTGCCCGAGCCGCGTCGGGGATGACCAGGCTCTCGAGAGTGACCCCGTTGGCTTCGATCCCATAGCGCCACCATGCGGCGCCGGCGACAGCGCCGATCATCCAGAAGGCACCCAGGAGCAAGAAGACTGACGCCAGCGAGAACGCCCCCGCTGTCTGGGCGAGCAGGATCTGGCCCACGATGGCTCCGGACCGTCCCACGAAGACCGCCGCACCGACCCCTGTTGCCCGGAGATGAGTCGGGAAGATCTCCGAGAAGGTGGGGTATGCCGACACCCACGCACAGGTTGCGAAGAACGCCGCAACGGTGAACGCGACGAGCACGAGCCGCTGAGACCCGGTGGAGGCAGCAGCGGCGCAACCCAACATGCTCAACGCCGCAGCCGTGTAGGAGAACGTCACGGTAGGTCTGCGCCCGACACGGTCGAGGGCGAACGACACAAGGATCCCCCCGGCCAGCGCCCCGATGTTCGCGATCAGGAAGTAGTACGGCAGCACATCATCAGCCACCGGCACGGCACCGGTCGCGGAGGAGAAGACGAAGATGCTCATCGCCGTGAACAGGCCGTAGTACCCGGCCGCTTCGGAGAAATCGAGGGCCATCCCGAAGACAAGTCGTCCCCGATAGTGAGTCCACAACTCGCGCAACCGCGACGACGACGTGCTGGTGGGGTCAAGCTGGACATAGGCATCCCGAGTGATTCCGGTGATCTCCGTGACCACGGAGTTGGCCTCCTCGAGGCGTCCCTGGCTAGCCAGCCACCGGGGAGACTCCGGGATCAACCGCCGGGCGATGAGGCCGTACCCAGCGCTGACCACCCCGAAGAGCAACGTGTAGCGCCACGACAGTCCCAAGGTCGAGATGATCACAATCGACACCAGGCTTGCGAGAATTCCGCCGATCGCCCAGAACGACATCACCAAGCCGTTGCTACGCCCGCGGTTACGCGCCGGCATGAACTCCGATATCGCCGAGGTGACCGCCGAGTACTCCCCGCCCACCCCGAGCGCGGTCAAGAACCGGAAGAACATGAAGAACAAGTAGTTCGGCGAGAGGGCCGTGAAGATCGCCGCAACCGAATACAGCACCAGCGTCGCGACGAACAAGCGCTTTCGTCCCATGCGATCCGCGAGGTATCCGAATCCAAGCGCACCCACCGCGATACCGGTGAACCACACGACGTTGATCCACACCGCCTGCTGGCCATTGAGCCCAAACTCCTGCTGGATGCCAGGAATGACCGATCCGATGATCTGGACCTCGAACGCGTCCAGCATCCAACCGATCCCCAACGCGAGCGCCACTCGAGTGTGCATCGAGCTCCAACGAGATGCGTCCAACCGGTCTGCCATGGGGAAGTCCTCTGTTCGGAGTCGACGGGCCAAGAAGCACGGTTTCGAGAACGTAGACACGAACGAGCACCTACGTGTTCGTAAGTCGGCACCGTAAGAGTTCGGTTACAACTCGCCCCCGATGCGGTCAACATCAGGGATCCATTGGACTCAAGGTGTGCTTCGGTGCGGACCGACATGCCGTATTCCCGCTGTTGGGGACTGTGTAGGAGATAGCCATCTAGTCGATGACACGACCGCCGCCAGGCGCGATCACTCTGCACAATCGATCCCGCCAGCAACCAAGTGGATGGTTGGCACGCTGCCTCGACGCCACGGAGGCCAGTCCATTCCGGAACCCTCTCACTATGGGGGAGGCGGCATTTCGACGGTTCGCGGAAACCGGGTGTAGTCGTGCGTGGACCTGATCGGGGGAGTTGACGCTCCAGCCGTTCCTAGGAGTCAACGTTGACGGCGGGCTGGAGCTGGTCTTGGGCGTGAGGCGCAGACGGTCGCTCGGCCTGTGCGTGACGCGCGGTCGAGCCGTGCCTGAGCCAGTCCCAAGTCGCCCAGTCGGCCCATTGTCGTCACGGAGCGCTGATGTTTGACTGACGCGTCGTACACGACTGAGACGCCCTCCGCGGGTACCGCCTCCGGGTCGATAGTCACGCACGAGTCGGGCGCAGCTGGCGTCCCTCCGGATCATTCGATGCTTGTTCACCTTCAGCCTTCGACGGCGGTGACGACGAATGTCGCTCTGGGACGAACTGCCCTCCGCGCTGCGGGACTCCGGGGAACTGGACTCGTTGCGTCCCCTGCTCGACGGTCTCAACGGCACCGGACCCACGCAGACGCACGACGACGACGGCGACTGGTCCACATACACGGCGACCGAAGATCTGAGGCGCTCGCTCTCCCTCGACCCGATGACCGGCGCCTTCAGCACGTCGTCCGGGAGCACCGGGACGCCGCTCGAGTTCCCCGACCCGAGCGTGACGGTCGAGCTCAGCTTCCACCTGACCGCGCCGGCAGGGTCGCGAGACGGCGGGTGGAAGGTCGTGCTCGGCACGCCGCGGGCGATCCTGCGGCTGCCGTTCCTGCGCGGCGCGACGCTCGACGGACAGGGGCAGCTGAGGGCCGACCCGTCGAACCCCGTCGTCTCATTCCTGCTCCCCGCGCTGCGGGTGAAGGTGAAGCAGCTGAGCGGGCAGGCCGTCAGTGTCGAGCTCATGTCGGCCGCGACCAGCGGCGTCGGCGTCGACAAGATCTACGACTTCGTGCGGATGGACCCCCCGTACGCGCTGGTCGGTCCGTCGGAGGTCGTCGGCTTCGCATTCCGCGCCGCCGTCCTCGACCTGTCGGGCACGGCGGGACCGAGCGGCGTGCCGTCGACGGCACGCGCGATGCCGGGAGCGTGGCAGGGCCTCTACCTGCCCGAGGCGCGGCTGTTCGTGGCACCGGAAGGACTGTCCGGCCTCGCGGTCAGCGGTGGCGTGCGCGACCTGTGGATCGGTATCGGCGCCCACGAGGGCGTCACGGGGATCTTCGAGGCCGAGGTCGTCAACCGCGGCAGCGCACCGACGATCCGCGTGCGGCTCATGACGGCGACCGGGGAGTGGATCGAGGACCCCGGGACGGGTACGGCGCAGGTGCCCGAGACGTCCACCCTCTACGTCGACTCGTCGGGTGGAGTGGCCCCGTACACCGTGTCGATCACGGTGGACGGTGTCACGACGGTCGACGACCGGGTCGCGGTCCTCACGCCGTCGAGCGGCACGGTGTCCATCTCGGTCACCGTTCGCGACGGGCTCGGGCACGACACGACGCGCGCGTTCACCACGTCCCGCCGGGCTGCCGCCGTGGCGGGCGGTGCGGGTGAGACGACAGTCCGGTTGACGCACCCGGCCGGCGAGCAGGACGTGATGGTCCTGGTGTCGCAGACGCCGGCGGCCGCGACCGTCCGCCTCGCCAGCGGTGCCCCTGCCACCTGGATGTGGCCGACCGGGACGAGCACCGGTGCGTCAGCCACGATCCCCGTGGCGTCCGGAGCGTCCGTAGCGGTGATCGCCACCACGACGGGCACCACGCCCAAGGCCCTCGACTGCTACTTCCTCTTCGACCACCCGTCGGTTTCTGAGGGACACGCATACGCCGTCAATCCCGACAACACCCACGCCGGCCCGGCCTTGGACCGCTCGCACCATTCGACTTCCCCGCGGTTCATCGACGACGCGCGCGCACGCGTCACGGAGGTCGGTGCGGCCACGCAGCTCCTCGTCAGCGGCTACGCCTCCTACGAAGGTGACCCCAGCACGATCCAGGAGGAGCGCAACCGTGCGCTGAGCGAGCGTCGCCGCCAGGCGATGATGGATGCGCTGGCCGAGGCGGGATTCACCAACGTCGTGCAAGGCGCGGCCGACGGCACAACTGCGGCCCGGGCGGGAACGGCTCTGGACCTGGCACCCGTCCCGCCTCCAGGTTCGGGGTCCTGGTGGCGCGCACGTGCGGTGACTCCCGCGGCGGTCGCGTCGGTCACAGCGCACGGCCAGCTGAGCCGACCGGTGGCGTCGCCTCCTGCCAGCCTCGACCCCACGCCGCCGAACACCGGCACGCCCGACTGCTTCCGCAAGCTCGGTGTGCGCGTCGATCTGGTGCGCGGCACTTTCGTGAGGCTCGAGATCTACGGCGAGATCGACATCGAGACCGCGGCCGAGACCCAGCTGCGCCGCCACGCGAAGCCCGCACTGCGGCAGGGCCCGCGCAACCCCGACGACGGCATCTGCACGTTCCTCGGACGCCTGCGGATCGCGGAGGACCAGAGCTCCTGGATCCTGAGCGCCGAGTTCAGGGCGGTCGAGGGCGACCTCGACGGTCTCGCGGAGATGAAGGACTCCAACGCCAACCAGGTCGCGCTCGACATCCTGGGTGCGGTGAGCCTGTTCGCGCCGCTCAGCTCAGCGACATCGACACTGTCCCCAGCCGCCGGAGCGGTCATCGAGCTGGGTGCGATCGCGCTCGGGGCCAGCGACCTGATCCACACGAAGCGGCTCGTCCTGCGTGGCGCCGAGCTGATCGTCAGCCAAGGGGTCCTGGGTGCCGACGGCATCACGACCGTCGACCGGCGCGGCACCCAGGTCAGCGTGCTGTTCGACCTGGAGATCGCGTTCTCCTTCGACCTCACCATCGTCAAAGTCGATCCGGCTCACCCGATCACGACGCGCTACAAGGCGGTCGGCGTGCGGTCGACATGGAACACCGCACCGGGGCAGGGGAACGCGGTCGACTACTTGCCGATCCCGTTCTTCGACCCGAGCCGCGGCTACTCCATCGACATCCCGACGGGCTCACTGACCGCGGTGCCACCGCTCGACAACCTGCTGCGGATCCTCGGCGGCAAGGTCAGCAAGGACAACCCGACCTACCTCGAGATCGAGGTCGGCCTCGGGGTCGAGCTCGGTGTCGTGAAGGTCGACACCGTGCGCGTGCGCGCCCGTGTCGACGGCCCGCCGCTCGACGTCCAGCTCACCAAGCTCGGGGCCACGATCAGCATCCCCAACGTGCTGCAGGGGAGCGGCTATCTCGCGTTCGTGCCAGGCGGGTTCGAGGGCGCCTTCGACCTGCAGCTGATCCCGCTGAAGCTGCGCGGCTCGGCCACGCTGAAGTTCCAGTCCGTCGACGGGGTGACCGGCCTGCTCCTCGGCCTCGAGGTCGAGTTCCCCGTTCCGCTGGTGCTGGGCAGCTCGGGCCTCGGGCTGTTCGGCCTGATGGCGGGCATCGGGATCAACTACGAGCGCATCGAGGACGCGTCGCTGCCCGTGCCAGCGCTGCGCTGGCTCGAGGGGCAGTTCGCGACCCCGTACGGCGTCATGGCACCCGCTGGGTGGCGCCTGTCGGCGGGTCACTACGCGTTCGCCGCCGGTGTGCTCCTGGGCACCCTCGAAGGCGGCTATGTGGTGCACCTCAAGGGGATCATCCTCATCGAGGTGCCGGGCCCGCGGTTGCTGTTCGTGCTCAAGGCCGACGTCATCAAGGCGCCGCCGGTGCTCAAGAGCACTCAGAGCGCGACCTTCCTCGCCGTTCTCGACCTCGACTTCGGCCGCGGGACGATCACGATCGGCATCGTGGCGGAGTACGAGATCGCCAAGATCCTCAAGATCCGGGTGCCGGTCACGGCCTTCTTCGACACCAAGGCCGTCGAGAAGTGGTTCGTCGATCTGGGCAGCTACACCGACCGGGTCACCGTCGAGGTGCTCGACGTCATCAGCGGCAGCGGATACCTCATGATCCACGGGGACGGGCTCTCCATCCCCGGTCTCCCGCCCGTGCCGAACGGGCTCGCCATCGCGACCGGGTTCCACATCTCCGCCGTCCTCATGGGCAGCAAGTCGATCGGTCTCTACCTCGAGGTGGCCGCCGGGTTCGATGCCGTCGTCGGGTTCGACCCGTTCTTCATCGCGGGCAAGATCTACGCTCGCGGGGAGCTCCGGCTGTTCATCATCAGCATCGGTGCTAGCGCCGAGCTCACCGTGATGGTCGGCAAGCGACTGGTCAACGGGGTGCTGCAGGATCAGCCCTATGTGAACGGAGAGGTGTGCGGCTCGATCGACCTGTTCTTCTTCGAGATCAAGGGCTGCGTCTCGCTCACGATCGGGTCGCAGCCTGACGACGACCCGACCGCGAAGCCGCTCGTCGCCGGCGTGAGTCTCGTCAGCCGCTCGCCCGCGCTGCTCGAGGGCACGGCTACCGAGCGGGCTGTGGACGCGAGCCTCGGCGACGCCAGGAGCACGACGTCGAGCAGCGCCGACCCGTTGCTCTCCGTGCCGCTCGACGCCATCCCGGTGATCACGTTCAACGTCGCGCCGACCACCGCGGGCTCCGCGGTCATGGGAGGGGATCCGCTGGGCCACACCGGTGCCTCTGCCAACCCATGGACGCGCATCGGCGACCGCTGGTGGCGCTACGAGGTCCAGTCCGTCACGCTCACGGGCGACAGGGCACCGGACCTCCAGCCGGTGCCGCCCACGGGCAAGACGCCGAGCACGTGGTGGACCGGGGCACCCCCGGGGCAGCCTGTCGCGACCACGGCGCTCGCGCTGCTGAACTGGCTGCCCACGCCGTTCTCGCGCGCCGTCCCCTTCGGATCCGAGCTCGTGTCCAACGTGGAGGACAGGTGGGGCACGGTCTGCCACCCGGCTGCACCCGCGGTGCCCGTGCTGTGGACGTTCGATGACAAGCCCTACGGTCCCAGCCAGCCTGGGTGGGTGCTGCGTGGCATCCCGTGGCCGGACCCCGCGGACACGGTGCGCTCGGAGCCGGTGGAAGCCGACCTGACGGTCACCGAGCCGTGGCGCACAGGAGTGGCGACCACCGACCTGATGCAGGGTACCCAGCCCGCGATCGTGATGGCGGACTCCGTGGCGTGCACCGTCAAGGGGGTGGGGGTTCGCCGCAACGCCCTTCTGGCGCAGCCGGCCACCGCGGCCGCGGCGACAACGTTTAGCAACCACGTGCTGCCCCGTGACGGAGCCGTCCAGGACGAGCTCGTGTCCGCCCTCGCGGCCGGGGTGTCGCTGCACGACTTCGCCGCCCACCGGGCGCTCACCGCGTGGGACCCGGCGACGGGCGCCACGCCGATGGGCTGCACGGGTGCGGTGCTGCGCTCCCCGCGCTTCGACTCGCCCGACCCGGCGCCGCGCGGCACCGCGGATGACCGCGCCATGGTCCAGCGGTCGTGGAAGAAGTCGGGCTCTACGCCGGACGCCCTCCTGGACGCGGTGCGCCTGCGCACGTCGTCCGCCGCCCGGCGGATGTCGATCCTGCTCATCGTGCCGGAGCGTGCGCTGGGCGGCGCCCTGCGCGTGCGCCTCGAGGACGCGAAGGGCGCGGTCGTGCTCGAGAGGGCGCTGGCCTCGTCGGACCTCATCAGCCCGGCTCACCCCGTGCCGGCGCCGTGGACCGACGCGAGCGGTCCGTGGCTCGACCCGGTCGTGCGTGCCGCGCAGGTGGCACAGCGTGTGATGAGCGCCGGAGGCAGCCCCACCGTGTTCGCCCTCGTCGACCTTGTCGACGTGCCGGGCGAGTTCGAGTCGGTGGTGATCGGCTGGGACGCCGCTGCCACCAAGCAGGTCGAGCCCGGCCCGTTCTACGTCGTGGCCGCGACCGGGCTGCTCGTGGCGGAGGCGTGGCGTGAAGACTGGGACACCCAGACGGTGTCGCAGAACACCACGGCGCTGACCACCGCGCTGACCCAGGACCCGGACGACCGTGCACTGCTGGTGCCGAGCGGGACCTACACGGTCTCCGTGACGTGGAAGTCGGCCTGGCTGAAGCAGGACGCGCGTCCCGGCGCGGGTGACCCGGTCACCTGGCAGACCGCACAGACGCAGTCCTACCGCTTCGCCACGGACCCGGTCGAGAAGTCGCCCGCGGACCTGTCCCCGTGGCTGCTCGCCACCGCGCCCGGCATGGGCGACATCGGCGTGTTCTGCACGCAGCCCGTGCGGATCGCGTTCGCGACCCAGAAGGTGGCCGAGCTGTACGACGCCTACGGCAAGGAGCTGCGCATCGTCGTGCGCAGCGCCTCGGGCAC
Organism: Candidatus Nanopelagicales bacterium; assembly: GCA_031360335.1. GTDB lineage: Bacteria > Actinomycetota > Actinomycetes > S36-B12 > CAIYMF01 > Longivirga. The sequence goes on along the minus strand of JANMBJ010000457.1, from coordinate 2,190 downwards.
GCACCCCGCGCCGCCAGGAGGCACGGCCGGATCGCCCTGGACCGTGCCTCTGGTGGCTGACGCGCACCTCTCGTCGGCGACCGCGCTGGACGTCCCCACTCCCTGGGAGGAGGCGGTGATGGGTGGGCTCGACCGGCTTCCCTGCATCCCCGCGACCGGGGAGCGCAGCCGGCACGAGGTCCTCACGCTGCCCTACGACTTCGAGCCGCTGACGGACTACCTCATCGACATCCACGCGGTTCCCCAGGGATCGCCGAGCTCGACCACGGGGCTCGTCCACCGGATCAGTTTCACGACGTCGCGCTTTGCCGACCTCACGGACTTCGTCGGCTTCATTGCGCCAGCGACGGTCCGGGCACGTCTCGTGCCTGTGTCCGCGCCCCTGCTGTCGCTGTCGGCACGACCCACGGGCGACCAGGTGGACGCCGCTTACCAGGCGTCGGGTCTCGCGGTGCCCCAGACTCCGAGCTTCCCGTCCGTCGAGCTGTTGTGGTCGGGCGACGCCGTCCCCCAGCCGGTCGCGGTGGTCATCGAGTCGAGCGAGCCGCTGTGGCGCTCCCGGGTCATGCCCGAGATCGTGACCGGTCCGATCGACGCGACCGATCCGTTGCACCACTGGTGGGCGGGCGTGCGCGACGACTGGCTGCGCCTCGAGGACAGCACGGCACCGGTCGCAGCCGGCGACCCGCCGAGGGCGGTCGTCACCTCGCTCGTGCGTTGCCCAGGCGACACGAGGGTCATCGCAGTCCTCGCCCCCGGGTCGCGCGGGCAGGAGCTGCGGCTCGACCTCGTGGTCGCTGCAGACCAGCTGGCCGCGGCTCCCGCGGAACGCCGCACAGTCGTGCGGGTGTCCCTGGCACGGGCACCGTGGGAGGTGGAGGACTGATGGCGAAGGTCGCGAACACCTGGCTGTTCCGCGCCGAGGCGATGCGCCTGTCGTGGTCGGCGATCGCTTCCGGGCAGCTGGCGCAGGGGCGTGGGCGCAACGGCGTCGACCGTCGTCCCTTGCAGCGGGTCAAGGGCCGCGACCTTGACATCCACGTGTGGTGGGCCTGCGCGAAGGAGCTAGGCGTACCTCGCGCGCCGTTCGTGGTGTGGACGCGCACGCCTGGCGACAAGCTTCAGGACGTCGCCGTACGCGAGGTCTCCACGGATGACGGGAGCCTCGTCACGTGGGGCGGCGACGAGGCTGCCTGCGTGCAGGTCACGTTCCGCCCGGTCGACGCCGGCTTGCCCTCGGCGCTGCTCCTCTACCGCACGTCGGACTCGGTGTGGGAGGTCGTCGGGGCGCAGACGGCGCCGGCGGGCAGCGGCGACCCGACCACGTTGCAGGTCCGTACGTCGGGAGCCACCCTGGCGAAGGTCGTCAACGGAACCGACGTGCGCGTCCTCGTCGCACCCTTGCGCGACGTCGTGAACGACGACTCGTGGAAGCCCCTCGAGGTGGTCGGGCTGCCGTGCGACCAGCCGTGGGCGGCCACGGCATACGACAGCGGGCCGCAGGGCGCCCTCACCAACCCGCTGACCCCGATCGATGCGGCCATCGATCGGGTCACGCGCGGGGCTCCGCCGCTCGGGTGGTGGCCCCTCAGTCAGGCCGGACGCGCGATGCCGCCGTGGGTCGACCCGGATCCGTCGTCCCTGGTGAAGGAAGTGCGTCGCGACCTGCTGCCCGAGCTCGAGGCGATGTACGACAGGGGCGTCCCCGAGCCCACGCAGTACCTCCTGGAGAGCCAGCGCGCAGTAGCCGGCCCGCAGCAGGGATCCCGGAGCTCGAGCTTGGACACGTCCGCCACCATCCGGCCGTTCTCCTTGCTGGCGCTCCCCGCACAGACCGATCCTCTGCTCAACCTCGCCACCGGCTTCGGTGCGACCTACTTCGTGGAGAGCGGCTCGCGTCCCGAGTTCGCCGTCGGGAACGCGGACTTCCTCGTCACGGCGGAGTACGAACGGATGCCCGCGCCGATCAAGAAGGGCTCCACGATGGCGGCCTACGCGCCGCTCGTGGGGCCGCACGTCATCACCCCGGCGCCGGTCGGATTGGCGACGGAACGGTCCGGGCTCGTGGCGCCGATCGTGCCCGACGCCCCGTGGCGCGAGAGCATCCGGCTGTCGTGGGCGCGGGTTCCGTCGACTGCGGGCCTCGGCCGGGTCGCCTCGGGTGCGCTAGCGCGGTATCCGTCGGCTGGC
>JANMBJ010000434.1:0-2251 GCA_031360335.1 Candidatus Nanopelagicales bacterium | reverse complement strand
GCAGCCCGGACCGAGAACCGTGTCACCGGCCTGGGTCGGGCTCGGGGCTCGCAGGAGTCGGCGTCGGGACGGGCGGGTCAGTCGAGGAGGGCGTCGACGAAGGCTTCCGCGTCGAAGGGGGCCAGGTCGTCGGGCCCTTCGCCGAGACCGACGAGCTTGACCGGCACGCCGAGCTCGCGCTGCACGGCCACGACGATGCCACCCTTGGCAGTGCCGTCGAGCTTGGTGAGCACGATGCCCGTGACGTGGACGACCTCGGAGAAGACCTGGGCCTGGCGCAGCCCGTTCTGGCCGGTGGTGGCGTCGAGCACGAGGAGCACCTCGTCGACCGGTGCCTGCTTCTCCACGACGCGCTTGACCTTGCCGAGCTCGTCCATGAGGCCGGTCTTGGTGTGCAGGCGCCCGGCGGTGTCGATGAGGCAGACGTCGGCGCCTTCCTCGACAGCGTGCTTCACGGCATCGAACGCCACGGCTGCCGGGTCGGCACCTTCAGGGCCGGTGATGACAGTGGCGCCGACCCGGTCCCCCCAGGTCTGCAGCTGCTGGCTGGCCGCGGCGCGGAACGTGTCAGCCGCGCCCAGCACGACTGTGCGCCCGTCAGCGACGAGCACGCGCGCGAGCTTGCCGGTGGTGGTGGTCTTGCCGGTGCCGTTGACGCCGACCACGAGAACGACGGCGGGACGCGCGGCGTCGGTGTGCGTCGCGACCGAGCGGTCGAGGCTGGGGTCGACGAGGGCGAGCAGCTCCTCGCGGAGCAGGCGGCGGGCTCCGTCGGCGTCGGCGATGCTCTCGACCCGGGTGCGCAGCTTGAGCCGCTCGATCAGCTCCTGGGTCGGAGCCACCCCGAGGTCGGAAGCGAGCAGTGTCTCCTCGACCGCTTCCCAGGTGGCGTCGTCGAGCCGGTCGCGCGTGAGCAGAGCGAGCAGACCCTTGCCGACCGCGTTGTTCGAGCCGGCCAGCCGGGCGCGGAGCCGGGCGAGCCGTCCGGCGCTGGGCTCGGGTCGGTCGAGCTCGCGCGCTGCGGGCGCCTCGAGCAGGTCGGTCGCACCGGACGAATCGGTCACCAGGGCGACGTTCGACGACGGCTCGTGCGTCGGCTGCGCCGGGGGTGTGATCGACGGGAGGGTCGGCGTCCGACGACTCCGACCGCGCACGAGGGACATGGCGGCGAGGACGCCGACGACCACGACGGCCAGGGCGATGAGGGCGTACGTCAGAGCGTTGGTCACGAGCGACATCCTCCCATCGAGTCGCTCGTCGGCCCGCCACGGGCGAGCCGGCAGGGCATCACCCGACGACCGCAGCACCCTCGACCGGCGCGGCGGCGACATCCGTTTCCGGCAGCTCTCGGCAGTCTCGCCACAGCACAGCCCACAGCACCGCCCACAGCGCCAGCAGGGGGATCGTGCACCAGGAGGCGGCGACCGCGACCCACGGCCACGAGGCCGCGCCGGCCCAGCGGTGCCGCGGCAGGCTCGACCACGACAGGGCGACGAGGGCGACCAGCCACAGCCGGACCGCGCGCACGTCATGGCGGTCGAGGAGGTGGAGCAGAGCGGGCAGCGCGATGACGAGGTCGTAGCCGAGCAGGTGCGGCGAGGCCACGACCGTGGTGAGGCAGGCCAGGGTCCACACCGGCAGGACCACTCGGGGTGCGCGCCAGGCCACGAGGGTCAGCGCCGCGACGAGGGCGGCGGAGACGAGATAGCCCACGATCTGCGCGGCACCCGAGAGCTGCGGCGGCGCGATGGCCGCGAACAGGGAGGGGACCCCTTGCATCATCCACGCCTGACCGGACTGGATGATGCCCTGATACTGGTCCGAGCGCAGCATCGTCACCCAGTCGCGCAGCACCGAGGGACCGAGGACCACCAGCGAGAGCCCCAGCAGCGCGGAGGCGGACGCGCTCCAGCCGGCCAGCCCGCGCCAGCGTCGCTGGGCGAGCAGCACGAGCGGGACGAGCACGAACAGCTGCGGCTTGACCATCCCCAGCGCGAGCACGGCTCCGGCCCAGCCGTCGCGTCCCGAGCGGAGCAGGCGCAGCCCGCTCACCCACAGGAACAGGCTCAGTGCCGAGTCCTGTCCGACCCCGACCGCCTCGAGCACCGGCTGGGTCGCCGCGACCGCGAGCACGACGACTGCGTAGAGCCCGCCGCCGAGGCGCGGGAGCATCGGGCGCAGGAGCAGCATCGACGCGACGAGCAGCGAGACGGAGACGAGGCTCCACGCGATCACGCTGGCGAGATACGGC
>JANMBJ010000334.1:0-4061 GCA_031360335.1 Candidatus Nanopelagicales bacterium | reverse complement strand
GCCCGAACATGATCCTCGACGACGGTGGCGACGCCACGCTGCTCGTGCACAAGGGCCGCGAGTTCGAGCTGGCGGGTGTCGTTCCCTCGACCGACCCGACCGACTCCGAGGAGTACGCCGTCATCCTCGACGTGCTGCGCCGCTCGCTCGGTGAGAGCACCACCCGCTGGACCGAGATCGCCGCTGACATCAAGGGTGTCACCGAGGAGACCACGACGGGCGTGCACCGGCTCTACGAGATGCACAAGGTCGGCCAGCTGCTCTTCCCGGCGATCAACGTCAACGACTCGGTCACCAAGAGCAAGTTCGACAACAAGTACGGCTGCCGCCACTCGCTCATCGACGGCATCAACCGCGCCACCGACGTCCTCATCGGCGGCAAGGTCGCGGTCGTGTGCGGCTACGGCGACGTGGGCAAGGGCTCCGCGGAGTCGCTCCGTGGCCAGGGCGCACGCGTCATCGTCACCGAGATCGACCCGATCAACGCCCTCCAGGCCGCGATGGACGGCTACGAGGTCTCGCGCCTCGAGGACGTCATCGAGCGCGCCGACATCATCATCACGGCGACCGGCTGCTACGACGTCGTCACGGTCGACCACATGGAGAAGATGAAGCACCAGGCGATCCTGGGCAACATCGGTCACTTCGACAACGAGATCGACATGGCCGGCCTCGCGGGTCTCCCCGGCACCACGCGGATCACCATCAAGCCGCAGGTCGACGAGTGGACCTTCGCCGACGGCCACACGATCATCGTGCTGTCGGAGGGCCGCCTGCTCAACCTCGGCAACGCGACCGGTCACCCGTCGTTCGTGATGAGCAACTCCTTCACCAACCAGGTGCTGGCCCAGATCGAGCTGTTCACCAAGCTCGAGGACTACCCGATCGGCGTCCACGTGCTCCCGAAGCACCTCGACGAGAAGGTCGCGCGCCTGCACCTCGACGCGCTCGGCGTCCGCCTCACCGAGCTCAACAAGAAGCAGGCCGAATACCTCGGCGTCGACGTGGCGGGCCCCTACAAGTCCGACCTCTACCGCTACTGATGCTGATCGGCTGACGCACGAAACCATGAGCGAGCTGACCTCCGGGTCATCCCTGACAGGGGCGCCCTACCCGGGCGCCCCTGTCACGTATGTCGAGGCGGTCGAGTCTGGCGCTGTCCTGCGGCCGCTGCGCTGGGGGCTCCCCGACATCCTCATCGCGTTGCTGCTGGCGCTGTTCGTGCCGCTGGTGGTGGTGTCGGGGGTGCTCTCCGCGGGAGTGAGCAGGACCGGCGCCGTCGTGCTGCTGCTGAGCCTCACCCTGCCGTGGGTCGGCTTCGGGCTCTGGCCGCTCGTGACCACCCGGGTGCAGGGCAACGGAGCAACCATCGACCTCGGGTTCAGCCTGAGACGAGTCGACGTGATCTGGGGCATCGGCGGGGGGATCGCGTGCTTGCTCCTGGGCACCGCGGTGGGCTGGCTGACCGAAAAGGTGTTCGGGAGCTTCGACTCAGCCGCCGGCGACGCCCTCGCCAGTGCTGAGGTGGCGCGCTGGGTGGTCTGGGCCTTCGCGCTGTGCGCCAGCATCGGCGCGCCCGTGTTCGAGGAGCTGTGCTTTCGCGGGCTGGCCTTCGCCGCGCTCGCCCGCAGCTCGTCGAGGCTCGGCCTCCCGGCAGTTCCGATCGCGACGATCGGATCCGCCCTGCTCTTCGCGCTCGTGCACCTCGAGCCGGTGCGCATCCCTGTGCTGCTCACGATCGGCCTCGTGCTCTCGCTGCTGCGGGCGCGCACCGGTCGGGTGGGCGCGAGCATCGTCGCGCACTCGTTCAACAACCTCGTCGCGGTCGTCGGCATCCTCGTCGTCTACCCCTGAGCCGTTCGCATCACAGTCGATCCGGACGCGGGAGGCTGTCTCGCCTTGCGTTGCACGGCGTTTCGGCCGTTGCAGGATCGTGCCGCCCGTCCCGAAGTGCGGACGAGATCTGCCGTGCGCCGTGCAAGAGCCGTAGGCTTCGTCGTCGTATCCTGACGATGTCCAGCGCGTGCCCGTCGCAACCGTTCGCGCCAGCACGACGTCCGAGCACCGATGTCAGCACGCAGCAAGTCCGACCGACAACGAGCCACGACCGACAACGAGCCACGACCTGCAACGAGCCACGACCGACAACGAGCAGAGAGCAGCCGGGACGACCTATGACCGCCACCGCTCTCGATGCGACGTCCCGGTCGTCGCAGACTGCCCGGTCGCGGTCGTGGGTGCACATGCCCGGTCTCGACGGCGTCCGCGCCATCGCGGTCTCAGCGGTCCTGCTCTTCCATGCCAACCCCGACTGGTTGCCCGGCGGCTTCCTCGGCGTCGACGTCTTCTTCACCCTGTCGGGCTTCCTCATCACCTCGCTGCTGCTGGCCGAGCTCGGTGAGAGCGGCGGGATCCGGTTCGGCCGGTTCTACCAACGGCGAGCACGTCGCCTGCTGCCGGCGCTGTTCCTGGTCCTCATCGCGACGTCGCTGTTGGCGGTGACGGTCGCTCAGGACGCCGCGCAACGGGTCCGAGAGGATGCCACCGCTGCGTTCTTCTACGTCACCAACTGGTGGTACGTCGTCCACGACCAGTCCTACTTCGAGGCGACCGGTCGCCCCCCGCTGTTGCAGCACCTCTGGTCGCTCGCGGTGGAGGAGCAGTTCTACTTCCTCTGGCCCGTGCTGCTGTATGCCCTGTGGCGACTCGGTGGAGTCCGCGGTGTCCGCATCGGTGCGATCGCCGGCGCTCTGGTCTCGACCGCCGTCATGGCGTTCATCGCCGTGCGGCAAGGGATGCCCGACCCGGTCGATGCGAGCCGCGTCTATTTCGGCACCGACACCCACGCGATGACGCTGCTCGTCGGTGCCGCGTTGGCGACGGTGTGGACACCCGCACGCATCGGGGCGCTGCTCACCACGCGTGGCCGCGCGGTCGCCAACTCCCTCGGGGTCGTCGCCCTTGTCGCGCTCGTCGCGGTGCTGTGGTTCGTCGGTCCGATGTCGACGTTCCTCTATCGCGGTGGGTTCCTCGTCATCGGTCTCGTGACGGCCGGCGTCGTCGCCGCTGCCGCCGTGAGCGGAACGGCATTCGCTGGTGCCCTCGGCCGACAACCGTTGCGCTATCTGGGCGAACGGTCCTACGGCATCTATCTGTGGCACTGGCCGATCTTCATGGTGCTGCGACCAGGAGTCGACCTTGACGCCGAGGGCTGGCCCGTCCAGGTGCTGCGCTTCGCGCTCACGTTCGCCGCTGCCGAGCTGTCCTACCGGTTCGTCGAGATGCCGATCCGTCGCGGTGCGCTCGGTCGCGCCTGGGCGTCCTGGCGTGAGCGTGGCACCTACGTCAGGGTCACCCGGATCCTGCTCGCGAGCGTCACCGCCACCGCCGTGGTCGTGGCACTCGGGGTCGGGCTCGGCTCGGCGCACGAACCCACCGTCGCTGACGACCTCGGCGGCATCGTCGCTGTGGGCGACGAACCACTCGTGGCTCCGACGCTGTCGCAGTCCCCGGCGCCGTCGACCGCGCCGACGGGCTCGACCGGTGCGACAGGTGCCACCGGAGCGACCGGGGGACCCAGCTCGACGCCGAGCGGCTCCTCGTCGGGCCCGCCGGCACCGCCCGCGCCGCGCGTGCCGGCCGTGGTCGCGACGGGAGTCGACGCCTTCGGTCTCTCGACCACCGCTGTCGGAGACTCCGTCATGCTCGCGGCTCGCAACGCGATCAAGGACACCTTCCCCGGGGCGACGCTCGACGCCCACGTGAGTCGTCAGCCCGCGGAGATCTTCGACCGCATCCGGGCGCGCAAGGCGCTCGGCCAGCTCGGCGACGTCGTCGTCATCGGTGCCGGCACCAACGGCGCCATCAAGACGGCCGACCTGCTGGCACTGCTGTCCCAGCTCTCCGACCGCTCGCGCATCGTGCTGGTGAGCGTGCATGCCGACCGTCCGTGGGTTGCGCAGTCCAACCGGGCCATCGCGACCGCCATCGCGCGGTTCGGCTCGGCCAACGTGCGGCTCGCCGACTGGAACACCTACTCCCAGGGCCACCGCGACTGGTTC
>JANMBJ010000323.1:0-7591 GCA_031360335.1 Candidatus Nanopelagicales bacterium | reverse complement strand
CCCGTCACCATCACGTGGTGGACCGGTCAGTCGGCCGAGAGGATCTGACCACCGTTCTGCCACAGCAGCGGCCAGAGGTGCCAGGTCGTGTCCTCGTTGCCCGCCACGGAATAGGCCGTGCCGAAGATCTTCTTGTCGGGGTTGGTGAGCTTCTTCGCCGTCGACCGGAAGTCGTCCCACGTCCAGTCGGCGACGGGGTAGGCCACACCCGCGGCGTCGAAGACCGACTTGTTGTAGATGACCGCGAGGTTGCCGATGATCGCCGGCACCCCGATGACCTTCCCGTCGACGGTCGCCGTCGCACGTGCTGCTGCCGGCAATCCGTCCCATCCGACTGCCGGCTCGGTGGTCCAGCTCGTCACGTCGAGCACGTGTCCACTCTGTGCCAGCTCACCCGCCCAGCTGCCGTAGGCATAGGACACGTCGGGATAGTTGCCGGCGACGAAACCTGCGGCGATCTTCTGCTTGAGCTCGTCGGTGGTCGAGGCGCCCGGCGACACCTTGATCGTCACCAACGGATGGCTCTGGTGATACACGGCGGCGAGGTCCTCCATCGCCTTGGCCGCGTCGGCCGTCTGGCCGTGCCACAGCGTGAGCGTGACGGGCTCGACCGCGCCTGAGCTTGCCGGCGCGGCCGTGGACCCTGTGGCGACCGGCGACGATGTCGACGACGAGCACGCAACTAGTGCCATCGGAACGATCGCGACGGCCACCAGAAGGCGTGGAATCCGCATCAGCTCAACGCATCCGCGGACTTCGCCGCCGCGCCGTCGAGGGCCGACTTGCTGTCGCCCTGGCCCTGCAGCACCTTCGAGATGGCCTCGCCGACGTACTTGCTCATCTCGGTGTAGCCCTCGACCGTGGGGCGCGGCGTCTTGGCGTTCTGCAGGTTGTCGAAGAACACCTGGGCACCGGGGGCGAAGCCCTTCGCCCAGGTGGCGAACGCCGCGCTGTCGCGCTCCGAAGAACGCAGGGGGAGGTTGCCGAAGGCGAGGTTCCACTTCTCGTCGATCGGTGCGCTGGTGAGCCAGAGCAGGAAGTCGGTCGTGGCCTTGGCCCGTGCTTCGTCCTGATGGTCGAAGGCGACCCACACATCCGGACCGGAGACGGTCTGGTGGTCGCCGCTGGTTCCGGGGAGCCGGGTGGCACCGTAGGAGACCTTGCGGTCCTTGAGGTCGTAGAGCAGCCACGGTCCGCCGATGATCATCGCGACCTTGCCGTCGTAGAGCAGCGGCGGATACTTCTCGTCGGTCTGGTCGAGGTAGACAGACTTGTCGTCGATCGCCATGGCGCGCCAGAAGTCGAGCGCCTTGACTCCGGCGTCGGAGTTGAACGTCGCGGACTTCTGGTCGGTCGACAGGATCGAGCCGCCGTTCTGCCACAGCTGCGGCCACAGGTGCCAGGTCGTGTCCTCGCTGCCGGAGACGGAATAGGCCGTTCCGAAGATGCCCTTCGAGGAGTCGGTCAGCTTCTTGGCCGCTGCCCGGAAGTCGTCCCAGGACCAGTCGGGGGTCGGATAGGCGACACCAGCCGAGTCGAACACCTTCTTGTTGTAGATCAAGCCGAGGTTGTCGACGAGCGCTGGGACGCCGATGACCCGGTTCTCGACCATCGCGGTCTTGCGCGCGGCCTCGGGAATCTCTTCCCACTTCACGGCCGGGTCTGCGACCGCGGCCGCGAGGTCGAGGGTCTTGCCGCTCATGCCGAGCTCCGTCGCCCAGCTGCCGAAGGCATAGGACAGGTCTGGGAATTTGTCGGCGACGAAGCCGGCGGCGATCTTCTGCTTGAGCTCGTCCGTGGTGCTCGCACCCGGTGCCACCTTGATCGTGACGTTGGGGTGCAAGCCCATGTACTCCTTGGCGAGACCCTCGAGGATGGTCTCCGCCTCGGCCGACTGACCGGTCCACCACGTGATGGTGACGGGTGCCTTCGGGTCGACCGCGCTCGACGCTGACGTCGTCGCAGGTGCGGAGGAGGTGTCGGTGGTGCCGCCGCCAGATGCGCATGCGGAGAGGCCGAGGGCTACTGCGGCAACGCTCGCCAGCATGGTGGTTCGGCGGCGGTGGAGGAGGTGGCTCACGAGGTGCTCCCGTTCTGTGCGGACGCGAGGATCACCGAGCGGGTGAGGGCGCGAGGGTTGTCGGGGTCGAGTCCCCGTGATGCGGCGAGCTCGACGGCGAGACGCTGGGCACGGACGAGCTGGACGAGCGGATCGAGGTCGTCGCTGAGGACCGAGGCACCTGTTGCCTCGGCTGCGGCTACGAGTCCGACCGGGGGTGCGCCGAACATCGTGATGAGACTGCGTGGACCTGCAACGGCAATGGGTCCGTGGCGATAGTCCATGCCGGGGTAGGACTCCGACCACGCTTGCGCTGCCTCGCGGATCTTGAGTGCCGCCTCGTGAGCAAGACCGATCGTCCACCCGGTGCCGAGGAACACGAAGTGGTCGAAGTCGGTCACGTCGACCGGGAGGGGGGTGTCGATCGCGACCTGGCACTCCGCGAGCGACCGTGTCACGTCGTATCCCAGGGCGGCGCGCATGAGGGTAAGCAGGGCGGTCGGGAACCGGGTCTGTACGACGCTGCTCTCGTCAGCGAAGTCGAGCAGGATCCGATCATCGAGCAGGGAGTCGACCGGCTCTCCGGTGACACCGGTGATGCCGATGCGTCGAGGCCCCGGTGCGAGGTTGCGCAGGGCGTCGATCACCTCGGTCGTGGTGCCGGAGCGGGTGATTGCGATGACCCGGTCGTAGGTCCGCCCGACGGGCGGCTCGGAGCCGTAGGCCCAGTCGGTCTCGCCGAGCCCCGCCTGCTCGCGCAGGGTGGCGTAGGCCTGGGCCACGAAGGCCGAGGTGCCGCACCCGAGGGCCAGCACGCGCTCCCGGGGCGCTGCGAGCAGGTCGCGCGCCGACTCGGTGAGCTCGAGGGCACGCGTCCACGTCTGCGGTTGGCTGGCGATTTCGCGATCGGTGACTGTACGAACGTTCATGGGCGTGAGTATGGTCATATGTGAGCGATATCCGGCAGACCCGAACAAGAAGTGGACATTCCAGATGAGCGATCTGATCCCCGGGAGTTCCTCTCCTGGCCCCCGTTTCGCCGACCTGGCGTTGAACGACTGGGCACCGGTGCGGTCCATCCGCCGGCCTCTGACCGAGGTCACGCGCCTTGCGGTCCCAGCGGTCGACGTGCACAACCACCTCGGGCGCTGGCTCGCCGAGGAAGGTTCTTGGATGGTGCCCGAGGTCGCTGAGCTGCTCGAGCTCATGGATCGCGTCGGCATCGCCACGGTCGTGAACCTCGACGGTCGCTGGGGCCACGACCTCGACGACAACATCGCCCGGCTCGACACCGCCCACCCCGGCCGCTTCGTAACCTTCTGCCACCTCGACTGGACGCGGTTGACGCAGGACCGCCCGACCCAACACCTCATCGATGATCTGCGTCGGGCGAAGGACCAGGGCGCCCGCGGGCTCAAGGTCTGGAAGGACCTTGGTCTCGCGGTGACCGATGCGGCGGGATCCCGAGTGCTGCCTGATGATCCACGCCTCGCCGAGGTGTTCACGGCTGCCGGTGAACTCGACCTCCCGATCCTGATCCACACGGCCGACCCCGTCGCGTTCTGGGCGCCGCTCGACCGCCACAACGAGCGCATAGACGAGCTCCAAGAGATGCCGTCCTGGTGGTTCGGCGGTCCGGAGCACCCGAGCTTCGACCGGCTCATGGCTGCGCTCGCTGATGTCGTGCGACGGGCACCTGGCACCACCTTCATCGGCGCGCACGTCGGCTGTGCCGCAGAGGATCTCGACTGGGTCTCCGCACTCATGGACGAGTGCCCCAACTTCCATGTCGACCTCGGTGGCCGCCTCGGCGAGCTCGGGCGTCAGCCGCGACGCTTCGCGCGTCTCGTCGAGCGACACCCGGACCGCGTGCTCTTCGGCACCGACGCGTTCCCCCTCGACGAGGACTCGCTGCTCACCTACGCCCGGTTCCTCGAGACCGACGACGAGTGCTTCTCCTACGCCGCGGGCTGCGACGTACCCCCTCAGGGCCGCTGGGACATCAGCGGTGCGGCGTTGCAGCCCGAGCACCTGCAGGCCATCTACGCCGACAACGCTCGTCGCCTGCTCAGCCTCTGACCACCTCCTGACCGACCCGAAGGCGCGTCCCCTACAGCCGGCGACCCACCCGCGGTCAGGGGGCGAGGACGCGAAGTGCGCGGGCCACGACCAGGGCCATCGAGTCGCGTGCGGGGGCGAGGTACTTCCTCGGGTCGACGAGGGCATGGTCGGCTTCAAGCTTGGCCCGGACTGCGCTGGTGAAGACGATGTTGAGCGCAGTACCGATGTTGACCTTGACCATCCCGGCGCGCACGGCAGCCTGCAGCTCATCATCGGGGACGCCCGAAGATCCGTGCAGCACAAGCGGAATCCCCACCGCTGCGCGGATGCGTGCGATGAGGTCGTGGTCGAGGGCCGCACTTCGGTCGAGCATCGCGTGCGACGAGCCGACCGCGACCGCGAGCCCGTCGACACCGGTCGCGTCGACGTAGGCCGCGGCCTCGTCCGGGTCGGTGCGGACACCAGGCGCATGCGCTCCGTCCTTGCCTCCTACCTCGCCGAGCTCTGACTCGACCCAGAGCCCCCGCTCGTGCCCCCACCGGACAGCCGCCCGGGTCGCCGCGACGTTGTCGGAATACGGACGAGTCGACGCGTCGTACATCACCGAGCCGAAGTCGTGGTCGGCCGCCTCGTGCAGCAGCAGGTCGCTCTCGACATGGTCGAGGTGCAGCGCCAGGTCGGCGCTCGACGCTCGAGCGACTGCTGCGGACGCTGCCGCGATCGGAGCGAGCGTGCCGCCATGGAACTTCACGGCGTTCTCGCTGATCGCGATGATCGCCGCCAGGCCGGCCTGCTCGGCACCAGCCGCGATCGCCTCCGCGTGCTCCAGGCAGATGACGTTGAACGCCCCGACCGCACGTCCGTGGGCGCGAGCGTCCGCGACGAGGTCCGCGGTGGCGACGAGTGACATCTGTTCTCCTGCGGTGCAATTCGAGGTTGTGGGAAGCGGGTGGACGTGGAGGTTCAGGCCGGCGGCGCCAGGCGCACGACCCGGACGAGGCGCACGATGGCGTCGGCACCGCCGACCGGCACGAGCGCCAGATCGGTCTTGCCGACCAGTGCACCGGTGAAGCCAGTGCTGTCGAGAGTGACGGTGCTGGTCTCCCACTGGGGTCGGCCGCTCGGCCGGACGATGGCGGACAGTCCGGCACCGGTCTGCACCCGGAATGCTCCGGAGCGACCCCAGGCCGTCACCTTCACCTGCACCTGGCCCCGCGTCGAGGCGACGAAGCGGTCGTCGAGATCGAGGTAGAGCGCCTGCTGGCCGTGGGCGATGTCGGTCGAGAGGCCCTCGTAGGACGTGCCGTTCTCCTCGACGAACACCGCGCGGCGGATGTCGACGGTCGCGCGACGGGCCACTCCCCCGGGCACGTCGCGTTGCACCAGCCACCGCTCGAGGTTGCGCACCCACGGGCGCGTCGGCCACGACGCCTTCGTCGTGAACGGCGGGGCTGTCTCCGACCAGTAGGTGTCCTCCGCGTCGCGGAGGTCGGCCCAGGCGTCGGCGCTCGTTGCGGCGGTCTGCCCGAGCGAGAGCCGCACCCAGTCCCAGTGCTGCGGCTCGTCGAGCATCGCACTCTGGAGGGGCACGACGTAGAGCCAGTTGACGCCGAGCTGCAGCGCCTTGAGGTTGCTCTGCACGACTACATAGGGCACGTCGGACGTGTGGAACCCGCAGTCGTTGTAGCACTCGTTCTCGGTCCCGATCACGTGCGTGCCGTCGTGGATGGGCAATGACTCGTCGAGCGCGAGGTGCCCGTCGGGCTGCACGTGGCTGCCGTAGGCCGGGACCTCCGAGAGGTGGAAGTTGAACTCTTCCGTGATGCCGTTGCGGATGCCGATCCCCGCGCTCGTCGCCTGCTTCGCGAGTTGGTCCTGCTGTGCGTGGGTGAACGGGCCGAAGGGATAGTCCTCGCCCGTGAAGACGAGCTTGTTCTTGTGGGGGCCGAAGATCGTCGCGAGATCGGTCCAGGCGTGGTCGTACCACTTCTTGTAGGTCGCAAAGTCGAGGTCACCGGCGTCGACGGCCGACGCGATCGTCTCGTAGTCGTACTCCGCCCAGGTGAAAGCTCCTGGCACGTATACGAATCGCAGGCGGGGGTCAGCCGCCAAGCCCTTGTCGACGAACACCGATGTGTAGGTCTCCAGCAGGTGCTTCCACACGCAGGGGTCCCAGATGGGCAGGTGCTTCACCCCGTCGTAGTCGGGCCCGTAGCCGTGGACCTTGCACTCGGCAGCCACCCAGTCCGGCGCCCACGACTCGCCGCTGGCGAAGATGCGCATCCAGAACGGCCCCGGCTTCGCGAGCTGGTCGTCGAGTGAGTCGAACGACATGTTCTGCGCGCTGCCGCTCTGCGTCATGTCCAGGACACCCTGCCGCGGTGCGAGCTGCGCCCACGACTGGTCGACGCTGCGCACCACCACGTGTGTCTGGGCATCCGCCTGCTCGCTGAAGAACCCGCTGTTGGCGGCCGGGCGCACCCACGAGGGCTGCGACCAGTCAAGACCGGCCACCGTGGTCACCGCGCCGACCGGCACGGCCGTAAGGGCGTACGACGGCGGCGCCGAGTCCACGGGGACGGCAGTCGCCGTCGGCGACGCCGGCACGGCGGTGGGGGTCACGGCCGAGGACGGCGAGCTCGAGGCGCCCGCACTCGAGCTCGCCGCGTCCGGGGTGCCGGAACACGCACTCGCGGCGAGTGCGAGCACGGCGCAGATCGCGACGACGCACGGCCTCGACACGTCAGGTCACCAACGCACCGGCGTGCGCAGCGCCTCCGGCAGCAGGTCTCCGTGCGCAGCAGTCAGCTCGTCGCACAGCTCCCAGATCTGGTCGATGCGCAGGGTCGCGGCCGTGTTGGGGTCCACCATCGCGGCGTTGCGCACGAGGCGCGGGTCACCGGTCACGGCAGCGTGCACTGTGAGCTCTCCGACGCTCACGAACGACCGGTTGAGCGCGACGCACTGGGCGGGAAGGTCGCCGACATGCATCGGGTGGGCACCCATCTCGTCGAGTGCCGTCGGCACCTCGACCGCGTAGTCGTCCGGGAGGTTGGTGATGTAGCCCTGGTTGGCTACGTTGGCGAAGATCGTGCGCTTGGTGCCGGTCTCCAACGAGTGGATCACCTGCGGGGCGTACTCCGTCGAGTCACGGTCGATGTCGAGCGGCTCACCCGCAGCCAGCGAGGCGCGCACGTCGGCGTACTCCTCCAGGTTGCCAGCACTGATGCCGACGTACTCCCCCACGTTGAGACGCAGGCGCTCGATCTCGCTGTCGTCGCGGAGGTACCACGGCAGGTATTCACTCGAGTGCTCGCTCGTCTCGGTGGGGTAGTAGCCGAGGCGGCGATACATGTCGACCCGCACCCTGCGCCGCAGCTCCGGATCTGCAGCGATCCGCGCATCGAGCATCGGATAGAGGCTCTCCCCGTTGCGTTCCCACCGCAGCACCCAGGCCTGGTGGTTGACGCC
>JANMBJ010000319.1:0-1894 GCA_031360335.1 Candidatus Nanopelagicales bacterium | reverse complement strand
ATCGTGGCTGAGGCCGAGGCGCTCGCGGAGTCGACCCAGTGGAAGTCCACGGGCGACAGGTTCAAGACGCTGCTCGACGACTGGAAGAGCGCACCGCGGGCCGATCGGGCCGGTGAGCAGGCTCTGTGGAAGCGGTTCAGCCACGCTCGGTCGCAGTTCGACAAGCACCGCCGCCAGTACTTCGCGCGCCTCGACAGCGAGCGTGGCGAGGCCAAGCAGGTCAAGGAGTCCCTCGTCGCCGAGGCCGAGGCGCTCTCCGGTTCCACCGACTGGGGAGCGACCGCCGGCTCCTACCGTGACCTGATGGCCCGTTGGAAGGCCTCAGGTCGTGCGGGCAAAGCCGACGAGGATGAGCTCTGGACCCGTTTCCGTGCGTCCCAGGACGCCTTCTTCAGCGCCCGCAACGCCGCTCTGGGTCAGCGCGATGCCGGATTCGCGGAGAACCTCGCCGCGAAGGAGGCGCTCCTGGTCCAGGCGGAGGCGATCCTCACCGCCGACCTCAAGGCTGCCAAGTCGACGCTGCGCTCCATCCAGGAGAAGTGGGAGCAGATCGGTCACGTGCCCCGCGGCGACAAGGAGCGCATCGAGGCCCGGCTGCGCAAGGTCGAGGAGAAGCTGCGCAGCGGCGAGCAGGACCAGTGGCGGCGTACCAACCCCGAGGCCCGCGCCCGCGCCGAGGCGACTGTCGAGCAGTTCCAGGGCTCGCTCACCAAGCTCGAGAAGCAGCGCGCCGCTGCCGAGGCCGCGGGTGACACCCGTAAGGTCGCGGACGCCGAGAGCCGCATCACCACTGCGAAGGCCCTCCTCGACGCCGCCCAGAAGGCCGCAGCCGAGTTCGGCGGCTGACCCACCGCACCCCCAGCCCTCCCCAGCTATCCCGGCGGCGGCGGGCGGGCTGGCACGGGGTCGGGGGCTGGTCCGGGGTGGTTGGGGTCAGACGCGGTAGACGTCGTAGACGCCTTCTACGGTGCGTACGCCCTTGAGGACGCTGCCGAGGTGGGCGGCGTCGGCCATCTCGAAGGTGAAGCGCGAGAGGGCGATCCGGTCGCGTGTGGTGCTCACCGAGGCCGAGAGGATGTTGACGTGCTGGTCGGACAGCGCGCGGGTGACATCGGAGAGCAGCCGTGACCGGTCGAGCGCCTCGACCTGGATGTTGACGAGGAACACGCTCGTGGCCTTCGGCGCCCACGTCACCGGCACGATGCGGTCGGGCTCCTGACGGAGCGACGCGACATTGACGCAGTCGAGCCGGTGCACGGAGACCCCGTGGCCCCGCGTGACGAACCCGAGGACCTCGTCACCCGGCACCGGGGTGCAGCAGCGGGCCAGCTTGACCCACACGTCGTCGTCGCCGTCGACCACGATCCCGGGGTCGCCCTGGGGGCGCGCCTTGCCCTGCGACACCTTCTGCGGCGTGATGACCTCGGCGAGGTCCTCGGTCGCGCCGTCGGCGCCGCCGTGCGCCGTCATGATCCGCTGCACGATGGTCGCGGCCGACACGCGGCCCTCACCCACCGCGACGTAGAGCGATGTGACGTCGGGATAGTGCAGGTCCGCGAGCAGCGCCTGGAGCGCGCCGCCGGACATCAGCCGGTGCAGCGGGAGGCCGGCCTTGCGCATCGCTCGGGTCAGCGACTCCTTGCCCGACTCGACCGCCTCCTCGCGGCGCTCCTTGGAGAACCACGCCTTGATCTTCGATCGGGCCCGCGGGCTCTGGACGAACTGGAGCCAGTCGCGGTTGGGGCCGGCGCTCTCGGACTTCGACGTGAAGATCTCGACGACGTCACCGGAGGTGAGCCCCGACTCGAGCGGCACGAGCTTGCCGTTGACGCGCGCACCGACGGTGCGGTGACCGACCTCGGTGTGGACGGCGTACGCGAAGTCGACGGGGGTC
>JANMBJ010000301.1:0-9873 GCA_031360335.1 Candidatus Nanopelagicales bacterium | reverse complement strand
TCCCGAACGCCGCGGAGGGCCACCCCGAGCGGGACGGCCCTCCGGCAGCGCTAGCCCTCGCTCACGGGATCGCGACCCCCTCGATCGCGACCGGTCCGTTCAGCGGGTTGAGCTCGGTGGCCTGGTCGACCCTCGCCGGCGTGATGACGTCGATGGCCTTGGGCACCGTGCTCGGAGCGACGACGCAGAGCGGGTTGTTGGCCGCCACCGCCGCTGCCGTGCACAGCCCGAACTGATAGCCCTCGGCCGTCGCCTGGAACCCTCGTGCCTGGTCGGAGCTGAACCCATCCTGGCCCGCGAGCACCACGGCGAAGGTCCACCCGCTCGCCGGCGTGCCGCCGAGCGCGGCCTTCGACACCGTGAAGGTGATGTACCTCGTGGCGGCTGCTGCCCTGATCGCGACCGAGCCCACGGTGCTTCCGCCGGCATCGATGAAGCGCTGACCGAAGCCCTGCACCTCGATGAGGCGGTTCCACGCCGATCCCGGTGCGATGGCGTAGTTGCGACCTGGGAACGATGCCGCGGTCGACGTCGCGCCTCCCGCAGGGTTCTTGACGTAGACGTCGACGAGCTGCGCCCCGAGCGGGCTGCCGAAGGTCGGCGACAGGTCGGCGGTGCGCACCCGGAAGGTGACCGAGTCCGCGCCGCTGTCGTAGACCTGGAAGGCCTGCAGGTCGTAGGCACCGGCATGGAAGTCGCCCGCAGTCGGGTAGGCGTAGGTGCCCGGCCCGTTGTCGTCACCGCTGGGGTCGGCGACGTCGAGCACCAAGCTCCCGGGCACGACGTCGTAGACCACCGTGCGCTGCGCGTAGCCCGTCGCCCCCGACGGGGCTGTCGCCAGCACCGTCAGCGTGTCCGTACCGGCGGGAACCGTGACGTCGACGGAGAAGGACCCGTCAGCGCCAGCGGTCGTGGTGGCCGTGGTCGCGGCTCCGTTGATGTCGATGTTGACCGCGTCGACGTCGACCGTCGCGCCGGGCGCGGTCGTGCCTGCCACCGTCGCCGTGCCCGTGACGAGGGAGTTGTCAGCCGGCGACGTGAGCGTCACCGTCGTCCCCGCCTGGGAGTGCTGGAGATAGCGCGCCGTCGTGTCGACGGGCTTCTCGGTGATGCGTCCGGCCCTGATGTTGGCCGAGAGCCGGACGTACTGCGCGGCGGCCCACGTGAGCGGCGACGCGCTGCCGACGGCCTTGCCGTTGGTGAAGCCGATCGAGGCGCACTCCGGGTTCGTGCCGAAGGGCGATGCGGCGACCGTGTCGTTCTCCCACATCTGCTCGGGGATCAGCCCGATGCCGCTGCCGGAGCTCGCCATCGTCGACCACAGGGCGACGGCAGCGGCGGTGTCACCGGTGGCCACAGCATGCTCGCCGCGCTCGCCGCCGAGGACGGGCCACAGGTGGCCCGAGCCCTTGTTCTGACCCTGCGCGTCGCAGACGCCCGCCCAGGGCTTGCCCTGGATCGTGCAGTCGGTCGAGTCGCCGACGTTGCAGTCGCCGTATCCGTCCTCCGTGCCGACGCTCGTGGTGCCATAGCGGTAGAAGCCGTCACCGCTGTCGGTCGTGCGCCGGATCACCTGGTCGACGATCGCCAGCGAACGGACGACGTCGGGGTCATCGCTCGGCAGGATGCCGAGGCGAGGCAGCTCCAGGAAGCCCTGGTCGACGACCGACCTCTGGTCCGCATCCGGCCCGCCGTTGCCGAGGTTGTAGGTGAACGCGGAGTTGGGATCAGAGTTCTTGGACAACCGGATGAAGTACGGCGACGTGCTCAGCGGCCCGGTGGTCGTGACGGTCCACGACGTGATGCTGCGCTGGTAGTGGTCGGCCGTGGCGCGATAGATACGGGCACCTGCTGCATCGCCGTTCTTCTCGGCGATCCAGCCTGCTGCTGCGAGACCGGCGATCTCGGCGGCGATCGTCGACGGTGAGTAGCCGCTCTGCTCCTCCCACCGCTCCGAGCCGAAGGACGGGCCGTGCGCAACGACGAAGTCGGCCGCCCGCTTGATGTGGTCGGTGTAGAACGCGTGGTCGGTCAGCCCGACCGTGCGGGCCATGAGGATCGGGTAGGCGACCTCGTCAAGCTGCGTGCCGAACGAGTCCGGAGCAGTCTTGCCGTTGATGAGGCTGTTGCGCGGCATCGATCCGTCGGCCTGCTGCTGGCGCAGGAACAGGAAGCGCACCGTGTCGCGCGCCGTCGCGATGTCACCGGATGCGACGAGCCCGGTGAAGGACTCGTAGAGGTCGCGGGCAAAGACCTCGCGGTAGGAGCCGAAGTAGGTGAGTGCCGGATCACCGGCCGCTACCGCCTGACCCCACGGGCTGGCGAGAGAAGCGACGACCGCACCCGGGAAGGTCTTGTCCTCACTGGCCTTCAGAACATTGGCCGACAGGTAGTAGGCACGGCGCAGCGCCTTGCGCTGGGTCGACGTCAGGCCCTTCGGCGACGCCGGCGGGGTGAGCCTGTCGTCGTACTTCTCCCAGCCCTTGCTATAGCGCTCGAGCAGGTTGCTGGCGTCGGAGTGTGCCGTCGCACCGGCCGTACGCACAGCAGCGGACTGCGTCGCGCCGAAGCCGAGCGCGAGGGTCGCCGGGCGCCCAGCGCGAAGGTCGAGCTGGGCCGTCTGCACGACGTTCCCGTGGCTCGCTGTCGCGTACGTCGTTGCCAGGCTGCGGTCCGCGTCGAGCTGCGCCAGGCCGTCGCTCGCCGTGCCTGCGTAGCCGCTCGAGACCGAGAGGAACGGCCGGTCGGCGCGCAACGCTGCGAATACCGGCGTCGCGTAGTCGCGGTTGGCGGCGATGGTCGCCGTCGCGGTGTCGAGGGAGACCGGGACGGGTGAACCCGTGGAGGTGTCGATGACGGCATCGTCGGCTCCCGCGTTGCCGAGGTCGCCTCCCCCGCCGTTGCCGTTCACCGTCGCGTCGAAGCGCGCGTAGACCTTGAGCGACCCAGCGCCGGGAGCGGGGTTGAGCCTCACCCGCATCGCGACACTGTCCCGGCCAGGATCGGTGAAGTAGTCGGTCGTGAGGGAGTACTTCCCGCTCGTGGCCGTCGACGTGACGCGGCACGCCATGCCCGAGTCGTCGAGCGCCCGTACGGTGTAGGTCATGTCTCGCGTCTGCAGGTCGGTGAACGTCGAGCCGTCCGTGACGATGAGCTGCAGGGTCTCGACGTTGGTCGTGTCGATCGTCGGGTAGTAGACGTCGGACAGGACACCGCCGGCGACGGTGAACCAGACCTTCGACGTCTGGTTGCGCGCCGTGCCGAGGCAGTCCTTGCGGGCGACGTCGAAGTGGGACATCGCCCCCGGCGCTCCGGGGGTGGCGACAGTTGCCGTTGCGGGGGGTGAAGCGAGCAGCCCGGCGACGAGCGCCGCCGTCGCTGCTGCTGGCACGAGTGTTCTGACGAGAGTTCGCACGTGGCCTCCACGGGTGGCGAGACGCGCTCACGCGGCCTGGGCCTTCCCCCGTGAGCGGATCAGGCGCGCCACCCTTCACATGCCCGACCACTGGCCAGCCCATCCCCCGAACGGCCCCACGTCAAGGGGCTAGCCGGGGCACAGATCGTGAATGTGCTGTCACGGTGCGTGACTGCGACCATGGCCTGCGGTCGCCGAGCGACGAGGCGCCTCGCGCCGTCACCCGCCTGTCGTTGTAGCGTCCAGGGACCAGCGCTACCGACGAGTAGCACTCGCTCGATGCACTGTCCCCAGGAGGTCGTCACGTGAAGCGCCGTATCTACACCGAGGACCACGAGGCGTTCCGCGCCTCTGCCCGCGAGTTCCTCGACCGACACGTCGTCCCGCGCATGGAGGAGTTCCTCGAGGCCCGAGTCATCGCGCGCGACGTGTGGATCGAAGCCGGCAAGCAGGGGCTGCTCGGCCTCGAGATCCCCGAGTCCTACGGCGGCTCCGAGGCCAGCGACTACCGGTTCAATGCCGTGCTCGGCGAGGAGATGGCACGCGTGTCTGCCTCCGTCTCCTCGTGCTTGGGGATCCACGGCGACGTGGTCGCGCCGTATCTCCGCGATCTGTGCACCGAGGAGCAGAAGCAGCGCTGGCTGCCAGGTTTCTGCACCGGTGAGATCGTGACGGCCATCGCGATGACCGAGCCCAGCGGTGGCTCGGATCTCGCTGCGCTCAAGACCCATGCCGTGCTCGACGGTGACACCTGGATCCTCAACGGCTCCAAGACGTTCATCACCAACGGCTACTCCGCCGACCTGGTGGTGGTGGCTGCGCGGACCTCCCCGGGCAAGGGCTCGAAGGGGATCACGCTGTTCGGCGTCGAGACCGGCATGGCGGGATTCACCCGCGGTCGCAAGCTCGACAAGGTCGGGCAGACGGAGTCCGACACAGCCGAGCTGTTCTTCACCGACGTGCGCGTCCCGGACGCCAACCGCATCGGGGAGGTCGACCGTGGCTTCATCCACATGATGGAACGACTTCCGCAGGAGCGCCTCGGTGCCGCAGTGTCCAATGTCGCCCACGCCGCTGCGATCCTTGAGGAGACCCTCGACTACACCAAGCAGCGCAAAGCTTTCGGCCAGTCGATCGGTTCCTTCCAGCACAACAAGTTCCTGCTCGCCGAGCTCGTCACGCAGATCGAGGTCGCGCAGGCGTTCGTCGACCAGGCGGTCATGGCGTTCGTCGACGGAGAGCTCACGGCCGTGGACGCGGCGAAGGCCAAGTGGTGGTCGGCCCAGGTGCAGAACGATGTCCTCGACGCCTGCGTGCAGCTCTACGGTGGCTACGGCTACATGAACGAGTACCGCGTCGCCCGTGCCTGGCGCGACGCCCGGGTCACCAAGATCTGGGCCGGCTCCAACGAGATCATGAAGGAGCTCATCGGCCGCGACCTCGGGCTCTAGCCCGTCGGACGCCACCGCTCGATGCCCGAACGCACGTCCGCCCTGTCCGCTCTCCCGAGAGGTTCCACCATGGTCGAGGCCGTCGTCGTCGCCACCGCCCGCTCCCCGATCGGCCGCGCCTTCAAGGGATCCCTGGCCTCGATCCGAGCTGACGAGCTCACGGTCCAGATGGTGTCGGCCGCGCTGGCCAAGGCGCCGGGGCTCGACCCGCGCGACATCGACGACCTCATGCTCGGAACCGGATCACCCGCAGGCGAGGGCGGCTACAACCTGGCGAGGGTCGTCGCGGTGCTGCTCGGTCACGACTCGCTGCCCGGCACCACCATCAACCGCTATTGCTCCTCGAGCCTGCAGACGACGCGCATGGCCCTGCACGCGATCAAGGCCGGCGAAGGTCATGTGTTCATCTCCGCCGGCGTGGAGACGGTGAGCCGCTTCCCTTACGGCGCTTCAGACGGGATGCCTGACACCACCAACCCGCGGTTCGCGTCCGCCATGGAGCGCACGGCAGAGCTTTCCGCGGGGGGTGGCGAGTGGACCGACCCCCGAGAGTCCGGTGCCCTGCCGGACGTCTACATCGCCATGGGGCAGACCGCGGAGAACGTCGCGCAGCTGCGCGGCATCACGCGCGCGGAGCAGGACGAGTTCGGCGTACGCAGCCAGAACCTCGCCGAGGCCGCGATCGCCAACGGCTTCTGGGCGCGAGACATCACGCCCGTCATGCTGCCCGACGGCACCGTGGTGAGCACCGACGACGGTCCGCGCGCCGGGGTGACGCTCGAGGCGGTCTCGTCACTGAAGCCGGTCTTCCGTCCCGACGGCACCATCACCGCGGGCAACTGCTGCCCGCTCAACGACGGTGCCGCGGCCGTAGTGATCATGAGCGACACCAAGGCACGCGAGCTGGGACTGGCACCGCTCGCCCGGATCGTCTCGACCGCTGTCAGCGGCTTGTCGCCGGAGATCATGGGCCTCGGCCCGGTCGAGGCCTCCTCACGCGCGTTGGCCCTCGCGGGTCTCACGATCAGCGACATCGACCTGGTCGAGATCAACGAGGCCTTCGCCGCTCAGGTGATCCCCTCGGCGCGCGAGCTCGGCGTCGACTGGGACAAGCTCAATGTCAACGGCGGCGCCATCGCGATCGGTCACCCGTTCGGGATGACGGGGGCGCGCATCACCAGCACGCTCATCAACTCGTTGCAGTTCCACGACAAGCAGTTCGGTCTCGAGACGATGTGCGTCGGTGGCGGGCAGGGCATGGCCATGGTGCTGGAGCGCCTCTCATGAAGGCTTGGCAGGTGCACGAGCTCGGCCGCCCGGCCGATGTCCTGCGCCTCGACGACATCGAGACACCGACCCCAGGTCCCGGACAGCTCCGCGTCCGGGTGCTCGCGGCCGCGGCCAACTTCCCCGACGTGCTCATGGTCAGTGGGGGCTATCAGGTCCGGCCTCCCCTGCCGTTCACCCCTGGCATCGAGCTGTGCGGCCAGGTGCTCGCCGTCGGTGAGGGCGTGACGCGCAATGCCGTGGGCGACCGGGTCATCGGGTCGTGGGCGATGCCCCACGGCGGCTTCGCCGAGCAGGCCCTCATGATCGACGAGCTCGCCTACCCAGCACCTGCCGCTCTCGACAATGCCGAGGCCGCCTCCTTCCACGTCGGGCACCAGACCGCCTGGTTCGGCCTCCACCGCAGGGCCGGGCTCACGGCTGGGGAGACGCTGCTCGTGCACGCCGCCGCCGGCGGCGTCGGGCACGCCGCCGTCCAGCTCGGCAAGGCCGCCGGCGCCACAGTCATCGCGGTGGTGGGCGGCCCCGAGAAGGCAGTGGTCGCACGGTCTCTCGGTGCCGACGTCGTCATCGACCGTACGACGACCAACATCGTCACGGCCGTCAGGGAGGCAACCGGTGGCCGGGGGGCCGACGTCGTCTTCGACCCCGTCGGTGGTGCCAGCTATGTCGCGTCGACCCGGTGCATCGCCTTCGAAGGGCGCATCGTCGTCGTCGGCTTCACCAGCGGCGAGATCCCCGCACCGCCCTTGGGTCACGCACTCGTGAAGAACTACTCCATCGTCGGCCTGCACTGGGGTCTCTACGCGACGCACGACCCCGACGCGATACGCCGTGCCCACGACGACCTCACAGCCCTCGTCGACGCCGGGGTGATCCGGCCGCTCGTCAGCGAGCGACTCGCCCTCGCCGATGTCGCGTCCGGACTTCAGCGCCTCGCCGACGGCACCACGACCGGCCGCGTCACCTACGTCGCCTGACCGCACCCGACATCTGGAGCACCTGACATGACCCAGCAACGGACCGCCATCGTCACCGGAGCCGCACGCGGGATCGGCGCTGCGATCGCTCGGCGACTTGCCGACGACAGCTTCGCGGTCGCGGTCCTGGACCTCGACGAGACCGCCTGTGCCGGCACCGTCGACGCCGTCGTAGCCAACGGCGGACGAGCGCTAGCCGTCGAAGTCGACGTCGCCGACGAGCAGGCCGTCGCTGCCGCCGTCGCACGAGTCGCAACGGAGCTGGGCGCGCCGACGGTGCTCGTCAACAACGCCGGCATCACCCGCGACAACCTGCTGTTCAAGCTGTCCGCCGACGACTGGGACTCGGTGATGAACGTGCACCTGCGCGGCTCGTTCCTCATGAGCCGCGCCGTGCAGAGCCACATGGTCGACGCGGGCTGGGGTCGCATCGTCAACCTCTCGAGCGTCTCCGCCCTCGGCAACCGTGGCCAGGCCAACTACGCCGCCGCGAAGGCCGGGCTGCAGGGCTTCACCAAGACGTTGTCGATCGAACTCGGCCGCTACGGCGTCACGGTCAACGCGGTGGCGCCCGGCTTCATCGAGAGCGACATGACGGCAGCGACGGCGGCGCGCATGGGCGTCGACTTCGACGACTTCACGAAGGCGGCTGCCGCTGCGATCCCGGTGAACCGCGTCGGCCAGCCCGAGGATGTCGCAGCCACGGTGTCGTTCTTCGTCCGGGAGGAGGCCGGCTTCGTCTCCGGCCAGGTCCTCTACGTCGCCGGCGGCCCCCGCGACTGAGCTCCTGTTGATCTCGATCGAGACTCACGCAGGGTCGGCGAGGACCTCGCAGATCGTGCGCCGGGCGTTGGCCGCGATCGGCTCGCTCGTGCCGCGGTAGTAGGGCAGTGCCACGAGCGCCGTCGACAGTGCCCACCCACGTCCGCGGGCCCACATCTCGTCGTCGAAGCCCGCGGCTGTGCGGAAGTCGTCACGGGTCGCCGCGTCGAAGAGCGACCATCCGGTCGCAGCGTCGGGAGCCGGGTCGCCGACCGCCATCGGCCCCCAGTCGATGACGGCCACGAGCGTGGTGACGCCGTCGAGGTCGTCGACGAGCAGGTTCCCGAAGAGCAGGTCCGCATGCATCCAGGCGGGCGGCCCGGAGTGCGTCGGCGCACCCAGCGCGGACTCCCATGCGGAGGTCAACGCACTCGGGTCGAGCTCGTCGGTCACGGCTGAGATCGCCTCTCGCGTGGCCGCATCACGATGTGCAAGCGGCACTCCGCGGTTGTTGACCACTCCCGCGAGCGGACCTCCCGTGCCATCTATCGCCCTCAGCGCGGCGCAGAACTCGCCCAGCGGTGCGGCGATCGCGCGCAGGTCTGCCGGATCGGTGCGGTCCGGCGTACGTCCTGGGATCCATAGGCAGACCGACCAGGCCCACGGATAGCCGTGCGCGGGAGCGCCGACGGCGACCCGTTCCGGCACTCTCACGGGCAGGTGGGGTGCAAGCACTGGCAGCCATCGCGCCTCGAGGTCGGACTGCCCCGTGGCCCACTCGATCCGCGGGAGCCGCACGAGCAGCTCATCACCCAGCCGGAAGAGCCAGTGGTCGGTGCCCGTCGCGGGCAGCTCGACGAGGGTCAGCGACGACCACTGCGGCAGCTGCTCGTCAACCAGGCGTTGCACCAGCGCAGCGTCGAGCTCCGGCTCACTCTCGTGCAGCCGGCCCACCGCTAGGCCGAGCGCTCTGCCGCTAGTGCCGCGACGTCCGCGATGGCGCTCGGTCCGAGACCGCAGCAGCCGCCCACGAGGCTGACGCCGGCGTCGAACCACGACGCGACTGCCGCTCTCGGCAGCAGGTCGGTGCCGTCTCCGAGCCACACCGACGCGACTCCGTCCCAGACCCGTCCGGCGTTCGGATACACCACGATCGGGAGGTCCGGCTGCGCGCCTCGGATCCGCGCGACGAGCCCACCGAGATGCTCCGGCTTGGTGCAGTTGATACCGATCGCCTCGAGCGTCCGTGCCGCGGCGACAAGAGCGGCGGCGTCCTCGATCGGCTGGCCGGCGCACGTCGTCGAGTCGTCGGCGCAGGAGAATGACAGCCACGCGGGGACGTCGTACGACGACAGCGCTTCGACGATCGCTCGCGCCTCGTCAAGATCGGGCACCGTCTCGATCGCGAGCAGGTCGGGCTCGGCGGCGACGAGCACGTCGAGCCGCTCGCGGTGGAACGACACGAGATCCACGTGCGCGACACCGTAGTGGCCGCGGTACTCCGACCCGTCGTGCAGCGTCGCGCCGTACGGCCCCACCGATGCCGCGACGAGCATCGGGTGCGTGGCCCCGCCGGCACGCGCGATGTCACGCCCCTGGCGTACGAGGTCGACCGACAGCGACAGCAGCCGGTCTGCCTCGGCGGCCGTCGAGCCGTGGCGCTCGAAGCCCGACCGCGACGCCTGGTAGGACGCCGAGATCCCCACCGTCGCACCGCTCGCGAAGTACGTCGCGTGCACGTCACCGATGGCAGCCGGATCATCGCGCAGCAGCCGCGCAGACCAGAGCGTGCCCGTCAGGTCGTGGCCCCGAGCCTCGAGCTCGGAGGCCAACCCACCGTCGATAGCAGCCGCACCAGCGCGCAGCAGCTCCCCGACAT
This sequence comes from Candidatus Nanopelagicales bacterium, assembly GCA_031360335.1. Taxonomy (GTDB): domain Bacteria; phylum Actinomycetota; class Actinomycetes; order S36-B12; family CAIYMF01; genus Longivirga. The sequence goes on along the minus strand of JANMBJ010000301.1, from coordinate 99 downwards.
CAGACATACGACCATCCTCCCCTACACCTCGCGTGATCTTGGTCGTGTGGTTGCTACCGGGCCCGGGAAACGACCACACGACCAAGATCACGTGTGGGT
>JANMBJ010000285.1:0-4605 GCA_031360335.1 Candidatus Nanopelagicales bacterium | reverse complement strand
ATCGTGGGTATGGTCATCGTCGGCCTCGCCGCACTCGCGCTGCTGCTGCAGACCCGCCGGCGTCGGCCGAGCAGCGAGCTCCTTGACGCCGCTGCGCTCGACCGTGAGACGACCGAGGTCTGACCCTTAGGCCTGCGGCTGCTCCGCGTCGGCAGCGGGCTCGACCCCGGGGACTTCCCCCGTGGTCGGGGCCGCTTCCGCTTGTGCCGCAGCGATATCCGCCGGTGCAGCCTGCGTGGCTGCGTCGTCCAGCGACAGCTCGACAGCGCAGTCGGCGTTGACGGCGTCCTCGTCGAAGGTCACGCGCTTGAGCTGCTTGGTGAGCCCACGCGCGATGAGCAGGACCGCGATGCCGAGGAACAGGAACGACAAGAACCCGAGCAGACCCGGGCTCACGCTGTCGTCGGGAGGGACCGCAGCCCCCGAGCCCGACGGGGAGGGCGAGGGGGAGGCGGCGAGGACGAGAACGGTGAGCAGGTGCGGCACGGGGATCCTCGATCAGGCGGAGACGGACTCGGCGGTCGCGCGGAGTCCGGCAAACAGGTCGTCTTCAGAGCCGTCGGTCGGCACGTCGGACACGAGCGAACGCGCGAGCTGATAGTCCTCGGTCGGCCACACCCGACGCTGCGCGTCGGTCGAGAGGTGGAACCACCGACCTTCTGGGTCGACCTGGGTGGCGTGCGCCTTGAGGGCGGCGTCGCGGACCTCGAAGTAGTCCCCGCACGGCACCCGGGTGGTCAGGCGCGCGGCGTCCTCCGGCTTGTCGACCCAGTTCTCCAGCCACTCGCCGAACGGTGACTCCATGCCCCCGGCCAGGCAGGCCTCGTGCAGCGCGATGAGCCGCTGCTTGTGGAAGGTCAGGTGGTAGTAGAGCTTGCTCGGCTGCCACGGGTCACCGGTGCCGGGGAACCGCTCGGGGTCACCCGCCGCCTCGAACGCTCGCATCGACACCTCGTGGGTGCGGATGTGGTCGGGGTGCGGATAGCCGCCGTTCTCGTCGTAGGTCGTCATCACGTGCGGGCGGAACTCGCGCACCAGCCGCACGAGAGGCTCGGTCGCGTCGTCGAGTGGCAGGAGTGCGAAGCAGCCCTCGGGCAGCGGTGGCGTCACGCCGTTCTCGTCGGCCTCGGGGAGACCGGAATCGGCGAAGCCGAGCCAGGTCTGCTCGACGCCGAGAATGCGTGCCGCCTCGGCCATCTCGGCGCGGCGTACGCCGGCGATGTCGGCCATCACCGCCGGGTCGTCGGCCAGCGCCGGGTTGAGCACGTCGCCGCGCTCACCCCCGGTGCACGTGACGACGAGCACCTCGACTCCCTCATGGACATAGCGCGCCATCGTGGCCGCACCCTTGCTCGACTCGTCGTCAGGGTGTGCGTGAACGGCCATGAGGCGCAGGCGCTCCCCGGAGCGGGGCACGCCGGAGGTCGGCGCGGTGGCCTCGGTCGGCAGGGTCACGATCGGCTCCAAGGGAGGGGTGAGAGACACTGAAGTGTCCCAGACGCCGCCGACGGCGCGAGCCATCGCCCGGCAGACCGGCCCACGACGGCTCTCGGCCGTGCTCGTCAGCCGTCCGCACCCCGCCTACGCCCCAGGAGGTCACGTGCTCGAGCCCACGCTCAGTCCGGCACTCGCGGCCCGCTATGGCGTGGGTCGCAGGTCGCGCGGGCTCATGGTCGGGGTCGTCGCTCTCGTGGTGGTGTTCCTGGCCGTCATCGGCTTTGTCACCTATCGCCTCGCGACCAACGGCGTGCAGAGCACGCTGCTGCGGTTCACCGTCGTGAGCGACACCCGGATCGACGTGACGTTCGACGTCCATCGCGACAAGGTCAGCGACACCGTGTGCGTGATCCGGGCACAGAACGAGAAGCACGCCGATGTCGGCTATGCGACCGTGCGCATCACGCGCGGTCGCGACCACGTGCAACCGACCTACTCCCTCGCGACCTACGCACGCGCGACGACCGTCGAGGTCCTGGGCTGCACGCCGAATGATCCCCCTCGCGTCGACCCGCCGCAGTTCCTCCCCGGCACGACCAACCCGGCGCAGGTGACCACGATCGACGGCAGCTAGCACTGGTGTGACCGGCGCACTCGGGGCGCTTCGCCCGTACGCTGATACCGCCAGGCCGCGCACCCGCGATGTTCGGCGTCACCGGCGCCGCCGCGCGGCTGCCCCGCCAGCTCCAGCACGTCACGTGCACCGACCTGTTCGTCCCGACCACCGAAGGCAGCGATTCCCGTGAGCGACACCAGCACCCCGGAGACCTGGCTGACCCAGGAGGCCTTCGACCGTCTGCAGGAGGAGCTGGCGGAACGCTCAGGACCGCGACGCGCGGTGATCGTCAAGCGCATCGAGGCGGCGCGCGAAGAGGGAGACCTCAAGGAGAACGGCGGCTATCACGCGGCCAAGGAGGAGCAGGGCAAGAACGAGGCGCGCGTCAAGGTGCTGCGCCACCTGCTCGAGATCGCGAAGATCGGCGCACCGACCGCGGCCGAGGGCACCGTCGCGCAGGGGCAGGTCGTCTCCGTGCGCTTTCCGGCGTTCGGCGAGACAGAGACGTTCCTCCTCGGCAGTCGCGAGGAGGCGGCGACCACCTCGATCGACGTCTACTCCCCCACCTCTCCGCTCGGTGCTGCCGTGCTCGGCCAGAAGATCGGCGAGACGGTGGAGTACGCCACGCCCAACGGCAAGAAGCTCCAGGTCGAGATCCTCAGCGCCGAGGCCTACACCGGCTGATAGCCACCGCTGACCTGGGATGTAGCGACTGCGGGATCAGCCGGTGGAGCGGCGGTAGGTCCGGACGGCCAGTGCCGAGAAGATCGCGATGACGACCACGCACGACAGCACGGTGTAGAGCGCGGCGTGGTCCAGCGACCAGACGTTCCAGCCGCCGGGGGGTTCGCCGGTCGGATTGCCGAACAGCTCGCGGCAGGCGAGACACAGTGACGAGACAGGGTTCCACTCGGCGATCGTCTTGATGACCGGAGGCATGCCGGCGAGCGGCACGAAGGCGTTCGACAGGAACGTCAGCGGGAAGATCCAGATGAGGCCCGCAGTGCTCGCGGTCTCCGGGTTAGGCATGTGCAGACCGACCCACGCGCCCACCCAGGCGACGGTGTAGGCGAAGAGCACGAGCAGTGCGTAGGCACCGATCGCGGAGAACACGCCGTTGTGGATGCGCCACCCGACGACGAGACCGGTCAGCGACAGGACGACGAGCACCAGGATCTGGCGCAGCGCGTCCGCAGCGGTGCGGCCGAAGAGCACCGCGCCCGGTGCCATGGGCAGCGAGCGGAAGCGGTCGATGATCCCCTTGTGCAGATCTTCGGCGAGCCCGACCGTCGACGACGCGGCCGCGAAGGCGACCGTCTGGCCGAAGATCCCGGGGACGAGGAACTCGCGGTAGGCCTGCGCACCCGCGTCGGGATCGGCGCCCGGGATCGGGATCGCCCCACCGAAGACGTAGGCGAACATGAGGACGAAGATCACCGGCTGCACGAGGGAGAAGAAGATCGCCTCGGGCACGCGGACGGTCTGGATGAGGTTGCGTTTGGCCACGACCATGCCGTCGTGCAGGAGCCAGCCGGAGGCCGGTCGCGACTTGGGCTGCATCGCGACGGTGGGCGCGGTGATGCTGGCCATCTCAGGCCTCCTTGCGGCCGCGACGGCGGCCCGTTGTCGGGGCGGGGGTGGCGACCTCCTCGGCCGCATGGCCGGTGAGGGTGAGGAAGACGTCGTCGAGCGTCGGGCGACGCAGCACCAGGTCGTCGATCTTGATGCCGGCGGCGTCGAGGGAGCGCACAGCGTCGACGAGCACGGTCGAGCCGCCCGAGACCGGCGCGGTCACCTTGCGCGTGTCGTCGTCGACCGTCGCGTCACCGTCGGAGACGGCACGCAGCGAGGCAGCGGCGGCGGCGAGCTCGGACCCTGCGGTCACCACGATCTCGAGGCGGTCACCACCGACCTGGGTCTTGAGCTCGTCGCTGGTTCCGTGCGCGATCACCTTGCCACGGTCGATGACGACGATGTCCTGCGCGAGCTGGTCAGCCTCTTCGAGGTACTGCGTCGTGAGGAGCACCGTGGTGCCGTCGGCGACGAGGTCGTTGATGACCTCCCACATCTGCAGGCGGGACCTCGGGTCGAGGCCGGTCGTGGGCTCGTCGAGGAACAGGATTGCCGGCGTCGCCATGAGGCTGGCCGAGAGGTCGAGCCGACGCCGCATTCCGCCGGAGTAGGTCTTGGCCGGACGGTCGGCGGCGTCGGAGAGCGCGAACCGCTCGAGCAGCTCGTCGGCCCGCTTCTTCACATACGCCGAGGGCAGGTGGTAGAGGCGTCCCACCATGTCGAGGTTCTCCCGACCGGTGAGGTATTCGTCGATGGCGGCGTACTGCCCGGTCAGGCCGATGGACCGGCGGACTGCATCGGGCTTGGACGCGACGTCGATGCCGGCCACGGTCGCGTGCCCGGCATCGGCGCGGAGCAGCGTGGCGAGGATGCGCACCGTGGTGGTCTTGCCGGCGCCGTTGGGTCCGAGCAGACCGACGACGGTGCCATAGGGGACCGTGAGATCGAGTCCGTCGACGGCCTTGACGTCGCCGAAGTGC
>JANMBJ010000275.1:0-7085 GCA_031360335.1 Candidatus Nanopelagicales bacterium | reverse complement strand
GCGGCCGCCACGCTCGACGTGCACGCCTAACCCCCGGCGGGACTGATAGCGGCGCTGCTGGTCGGCTTGGGGGGACTCGTCCTCCACGAGGAGGCCGAGTCCACGCTGGGACCCTGGTGTACTCACGCGGTCCAGCGTGTCAGAACGCGGTCACGACGACGGTGAACGTGGTGTTCGGGTCGTGCACAGACTCGTCGCGCCGGACGAGCCCGGAGGAGTCAGTGGTCTACCGCGGCGGGTGCCTTGCCCATGCCCATCATGGCCATGACCTTGCCGACGACGGCACCGACCACGAGCAGTCCGACCGCACCGACCCAGAACAGCACCCAGTTGGCTGTGAGCACGGCGACGGCTCCGACGACGAACGCGATCATGATGATCGTGACAGCGGTCCAGGCGGCGGGGGTGTTGCCGTGGTCCTCGTGCTCGGCGGTCATCGCGGGTCCTCCTCGACGGGTGGGGTCCTCATTGTGTCAGAAGGGCCGCTGCCGGAGCCGACCGTGGGGTCGACACCCCGATCGAGCTGGTCCCACGCGGACTCCTGGCGCTCGGTGCGCGGTGCCCCGGCTGCGGTCGTGCCGGCGTCGGCCCGCTCGTAGCGACGACCCAGCTGCGGCCAGGTGCCGCTGCGCCACACCGCCAGCAGCCCAGCGGTGACGATGAGGACGGCACCGCTCAGTGCGACGAGCCACCAGAGCGTCACGGTGACGGACCCGCCCACGGCGTCGACTCCGACCCGATCGGCCACGATGCCGGTGAGGCTGTCACCCGCTGCCAACGTCGTGGTGCGTCCGATGCCGAACTGTGCGGCGGTCACCGCAGACACCCCGCCGGCAAGAACGAGGATGAGTCCGATGAGCAGTCGACCGACTCGTCGGGTGGCGAGCAGGCCGGCGACACCGGCGAGCGCGAGGACGGCGACCGCGGTGCCGGCCGGGTTGAGGTCCGAACCGCTGAACGACGCCTGCACCGTCGGCAGCCCCGAGCCGCCGACTGCCACGCTCGCCCACGTGCGCCCGTGAGCGAGCAGCAGCACGACTCCCCCGAGGGTGAGGAGCCCGAGCGCCATGGCATACCCGCGACCGTCGGGCTTGGCCGACGCACGGTCGGTCACAGGCAGGGCTGCTGCCGGGTCGGTCATGTGCCGGCCGTGCGCATGGTGGAGGCCATCGCCACAGCACGCAGGACCGCTGCCGCCTTGTTGCCGCACTCGACGTGCTCGGTCTCGGGCACCGAGTCGGCGACGAGACCGGCACCTGCCTGGACGTAGGCGACGCCGTCCTTGATGACGGCGGAGCGGATGGCGATGGCGGTGTCGAGGTCGCCGGCGAAGTCCAGATAGCCCACCGCACCGGCGTAGACACCACGGCGTACGGGCTCGAGCTCGTCGATGATCTCCATCGCTCGTGGCTTCGGAGCACCGGACAGGGTGCCCGCAGGGAAGGTCGCGGCGAGCACGTCGTAGGCCGTCTTTCCCTCCGCGATCGTGCCGACGACGGTCGAGACGATGTGCATGATGTGGGAATAGCGCTCGACAGACATGAAGTCGAGGACCTCGACGCTGCCGGCCGCGCACACCCGACCGAGGTCGTTGCGCCCGAGGTCGACGAGCATCAGGTGCTCCGCACGCTCCTTCTCATCGTGCAGCAGCTCCTCCGCCAGGGCGTTGTCCTCCTCCGGTGTCGCGCCGCGCGGGCGCGACCCTGCGATGGGGTGCAGCAGCGCCCGACCGGCCTCGACCTTGACGAGCGCCTCGGGCGAGGAGCCGACGACGTCGAAGGCGACCTCGTCCGACAGCGATCCGTCAGCGGTGACGACCGGCACCCGCAGGAGATACATGTAAGGGCTCGGGTTGGTCACGCGCAGCACCCGGTAGACGTCGAGCGACGAGCCCGTGCACGGCGCCGAGAACCGTTGCGACAGAACGATCTGGAACGCATCACCAGCGCGGATGTGCTCCTTGCAGGTCTCGACCCCGGCCAGGTAGTCGGCTGCGGAGGTACGAGCCGTCACCTCGACCTGCGCGGTCGCGTCATACGTCGACGCGGAAGCCACCGCGTGGCTCGCCAGATCGGCCTGCATCACGTCGAGGCGGCGGACAGCGTCGGACCAGGCGTCGTCGACGCGTTCGTCGGTCGCGTCGTAGTTGATCGCGTTGGCGATGAGCAGCACCGAGCCGTCGTGGTGGTCGAGCACGGCGAGGTCGGACGCGAGGAGCATCGCGATCTCGGGCACGCCGAGCTCGTCGGGGTTGGCGTCGGGCAGGCGCTCCCAGCGGCGCACGCTGTCGTAGGAGAGATAGCCGACCATGCCACCGGTGAGAGGCGGCAGCCCGGGCAGCCGCTCGGTGTGCAGCGCGGCGATCGTGTCGCGCAGCACCGAGAGCGGATCACCGTCGGTGGGAAGGCCCACGGGAGCGTTGCCCTGCCAGACCGCGTGGCCCTCGCGTTCGCTCAGCATCGCCGCGCTGCGCACCCCGACGAACGAATAGCGGCTCCAGGACCGGCCATGCTCGGCCGACTCGAGCAGGAACGTGCCGGCCCGCTCACCCGCGAGCTTGCGGTAGAGCCCGATGGGCGTCTCACCGTCGGCAAGGAGACGTCGTACGACGGGGATCACGCGGCGCTCGCGCGCCAGCGTCCGGAAGGTCCCGAGGTCAGGTGTCGCCGAACCCGCGAAGGTCGCGGAGTAGGGCGTGGTGGTCGCGGTCATGAGGCGTCCTCATCGAGCTGAGTCGTGGCGTTCTGGGTCCCGTCCGGCCGGACGGCGGTGGCACCGAGGTCGAGCAGGAGGTCGGAGTCCCAGCAGGTCCGGTCGCCTGTGTGGCATGCGGCTCCGACCTGGTCGACGCCGAGCAGGACTGCGTCACCGTCGCAGTCGAGACGCACGGTGCGGACGTGCTGGGCGTGACCCGAGGTCTCTCCCTTGACCCAGTAAGCCTGACGCGAGCGCGACCAGTAGGTGGCGCGGCCGCTCGTCAGGGTGCGTCGCAGTGCCTCGAGGTCCATCCACGCGACCATGAGCACCTCACCGGTGTCCCACTGCTGCGCGATCGCCGCAACGAGACCCGTGACCGGGTCGGGGTGGAGCCGCGCGCGCACGGACTCCCACTGCGCGTCGTCGAAGTCCGTCTGCTTCACGCGGCCATTCTGCCGTGCCCTCGCCACCCGGATTCCGCCAGGCGCCGCAGGCGCGCTGCTCGCCGACCCCGTACCTCGGGGACGAGGTCAGGAGGAGAGGAGCCAGCGCCTCGAGTCGCGGGTGAGCAGGAGCGCCACGACACCGCCGGAGACCGCGAACGTGAGCATCGCCGACGTGAGGCTCGTCGAGTGGTGGGTCAGTCCGTAGAGGGCGGTGAGGACGTTGAGTGCGCTCACCGCCAGCAGGGCCCAGGCACCCCATCGCTTGCCCAAGACGGTCGCGACGCTCGCGGCGAGATAGCCGAGGCTCAGCAGCCCGACGACGACGACGACAGCCAGCACGGCGCCCGAGATGGCAGAGACGAAGGCCGCGCTGTCGCCGCTCGCACCGCCGAGCGCGTCGAGCTCGGACTTGATGGACTGGTAGGAGGACCAGCCCATGAGGAAGAACAGGGCGAGGAGCAGTCCCTCGATGATGCCGACGATACCGGCGGCCTTGGCGCCACCAGGTGCCCCGGATGGCTTAGTGGCAGCACGAGAGTGGCCCTGCGACGCCGCTGAGCGGGGGTCCCAGCTGGAGACCATGCCGGGAGAGGCGACGGGCGTCGCGCCCATGCCGGGCGCCGCGTACGGGCCGGTGGGTGCACCCGTGGCGGCGAGCGGGGTGCCGAAGTGGTTGACCGCACCCGGGTCGTAGCCCGCGGCAGCCGGCACGGGGAACGACGCCGGCGCGGACGACGGGGGTGCTGGCGGAGCCAGCGATGACGACACCGGCGCGCTCATCGCCATGTCGGCCGGGACGGCGGGACCGCCGAACCGGTTGACGGCACCCTCGGGATTGAAGCCGGGCGTCGCCAGGGGCGGCGGCACGGGGGCGGGGACCGCAAGCATGGGCGTCGCGGGCGCAGCCCCCTCGAGCGTGACGGGTGAGCCGAACCGGTTGACCTCGACGCTGTAGGCCGCGGCGTACGCCGGGTTGTCGGTGGCCGCCTGCGGCGCCGGCGCCTGGGCGCGGGTACCGGCCGGTGCAAAGGTCTCGTTGTCGAGCGCCACCGGGGACCCGAAACGGTTGACGGACGCGCCGTAGGCCAGCGTCTCAGCCGGCAGCGTCTCGCCGTCGGCCGTCGCCGGTGCCTCCGGTGTCGCTGTCGGGGCTCCGCCGGTGGCGAAGAAGTCGTAGCCCGGATCGCCCATGGTGGCGTGCCCTCCTTGACGCGGGTGCCGCGACGGCACCCGCACTCGTGATGCGTTCGGCATCTCCGAGGCCGTTCTTGACCGATCGCGGCGACCACATCACGGACGGGCGGGATGCGGGCACGCGAAGGTTGCCTAGGCTGAGGGGGTGACTTCGTCCCCGTCCGGCACCGCCGCCCCGTCAGTCAGCCTCGCCCGCACTGAGCGCGGGGCGTTGTGCGACCTCATGCTCGAGGTCGGGTCAGACGCACCCACCTTGTGCGCGGGGTGGACGACGCGCGATCTCGCTGCGCACCTGTTCGTGCGCGAGAACCGCCCCGACGCAGCCGCCGGGATCATGGTCGGCCCCCTCGCCGCGCACACCGCACGGGTGCAGGCAGCAGCGGCTGCGCGCGACTTCACGACACTGGTCGAGTCCGTGCGCGGCGGCGCGCCGCGCTGGTCACCGCAGGCTCTCGGGGCCTTCGACAGCGCCACCAACACCATCGAGTACTTCGTCCACCACGAGGACGTGCGACGCGCGCGCGACGCGTGGGAACCACGGATTCTCGACGGACCGGCCGCAGCGGACCTGTGGTCACGCTTCCGCTCAGCGGCCAGGTTCCTGATGCGGCGCAGCCCCGTAGGCGTCGTGGCCGTTCCTACCGACGGTCCGGACGCCGGCCGCGAGGTGCGCCTCACCAGCGGCGACCGCACCGTGACCCTTGCCGGTCCGGTCGGCGAGATCGTGCTGTCGGGCTATGGCCGCCTCACGCGTGGCCTCGAGCTGCGCGGCTCGGGCACCGACGTCGCGGCGTACCTCAACTTCGCCCGCTAGTCCACGGGGGCACCCGCGGTCAAGCGTCAGCGACGCCCGCCAGCCGGCTGCTCGGGCTGAAACCGAGCCGATGAGGGGCGCCTCTGGCACGTCGGGGCACCTTCATGCGGGGGGGTTGTGCCCCGCTGGGGTGGTGGCCGGGGGCTGGCGCACGTCGTGGCCCGCGTCGGCGAGCGCCGCTTTGACGTCACCGATCGTGAGGTCGCCGAAGTGGAACACGCTCGCGGCGAGCACCGCGTCGGCGCCGGCGTCGACGGCGGGTGCGAAGTGCTCGAGCCGGCCGGCCCCGCCGCTCGCGATGACGGGGAGCGAGACCGCGGCACGCACGGCGCGCAGCAGCGCGAGGTCGTAGCCGTCCAAGGTGCCGTCGGCATCCATCGAGTTGAGCAGGATCTCCCCGGCCCCGAGCTCAGCCGCACGCACCGCCCAGGCGACGGCGTCGATGCCAGTCGAACGTCGACCACCGTGAGTCGTGACCTCCCAGCCCGAGTCGGTCGAGATTCCGGGGGGACATCGGCGCGCGTCGACGGAGAGCACGATGCACTGGGCACCGAACCGCTCGGCCGCTTCGCGCAGCAGGTCCGGGCGCGCCAGCGCGGCCGTGTTGACCCCGACCTTGTCAGCACCGGCTCGCAGAAGCCGGTCGACGTCGTCGACCGCACGCACTCCCCCGCCTACCGTGAGCGGGATGAAGACCTGCTCCGCCGTGCGTCGCACCACGTCATAGGTGGTCGCGCGGTCTCCGCTGCTCGCCGTGATGTCGAGGAACACCAGCTCGTCCGCACCCTGCGCGTCGTAAGCACGCGCCAGCTCGACCGGGTCGCCGGCATCGCGCAGGTCGACGAAGTTCACGCCCTTGACGACCCGCCCGGCATCGACATCGAGACACGGGATCACCCGGACGGCAACAGACATGGGGCCGAGGCTATCGGTGCCTGCGACCTCCCGACCGCGGTGCGACGACCAGGCCGGCATGGTGCAGGATCAGTCCGACAACGAGCTGGCGCGCCGCTGCTCCCGGGGAGGACCGCTGCCTGTGCTGGAGACGCTGCCGTTCGCGATCGCCATCGCCGCCTCACCGTTCCCGATCATCCCCGCCATCCTGCTGCTGTTCACCGCCCGACCCCGACCGACGTCGCTCGCGTTCCTGGCAGGCTGGCTGCTCGGCATCCTCTCGGCGACCAGCGTGTTCGTGCTGCTCTCCGAGGTCGTCGAGTCGGGCGAGAGCTCACCGACCTGGGTCTCGTGGGTCCGGCTCGTGCTCGGCCCTGCACTCCTCGGCTATGGCCTCCAGCAGTGGTTCAGAGGCGGGTCGGTGACCGAGCCCCCTGCGTGGATGCGATCGCTCGAGACCGCGACGCCGGTCTCGGCGTTCCGCGTGGCGCTGCTGCTCTCGGGCGTCAACCCGAAGATCGTGCTCATCGCGGCCGCCGCGGGACTGGCGATCGGCAACGGCGACCTCCACGGGTGGGGCGAGGTCGCCGCCGTCGCGGTGTTCACTGCTGTCTCTGCGATCTCCGTCGCTGTCCCGGTCCTCGGATACGCCGTGCTCGGCGAGCGCGTGCTGCGACCGCTGGGGGTCGCCAGGGACTGGCTCACCATGCACAACACGGCGGTCCTGGCTGTGGTGCTGGTCGCGATCGGTATTGCCCTGGCAGTCAAGGGGATCCAGGGATTGTGACGTCGTGCACCAGTCTCCGTGGCACGCGCCTCGAGATGCCACTGCCGCACTGCTCCCGTAGCGTAACTCCATGGTTGCTGCGCCCAACGCCGAGGTCGAACGCCTCGCCTCAGGTTCCTACGTCTCTCTGACCACGTTCAAGAAGGACGGCACCGGGGTCGCCACGGCCGTGTGGGTGAGTCACGACACGAGTCGGCTCTTCGTGTGGACCGAGGCCGGGTCCGGCAAGGTCAAGCGGATCCGCAACGGCGCC
>JANMBJ010000187.1:0-3402 GCA_031360335.1 Candidatus Nanopelagicales bacterium | reverse complement strand
GGTGTCGGCTCTCGCGTTCGGGGCGGCCCACCCCATGGCTGGCTCGTCTCCCTCGATGTCGAGAAGGTCGAGGACCTGATCGCGTTGTGCCAGCGACCGGCGGTACTCCCGATGAAGGGCGGGGCTCCACTCCGCGGACGTGGCTCCGTCGAGGCGACGGAAGTCCCTCATGGTGTCGAAGTCCTCGGGTGGTTCGGCAAGGAAGAACACAGCCAAGGAGCGGTTGTACACCCGGGCGGCATGGCGAAGCTGCGCGATCGTCGGGGGAACGGTGCCGCTCTCCCAGTCTTCGATCCGTCCGTCGGGGACCTTGATCTTCCGGGCCGCCCCGACGGGATCCAGACCTGACGTCTGTCGGGCCCAGGCGAGCACAGCCGGCTCGACGTGCGCCTCGATCGACGTGGCCACCATCTCCCCCTCCCGGTGTCGCCCGTTCTGGTTGGGAGCATAGCCAGGCGACGTTGGGGTGGTGTGGGACCCGACGGCTCGGCGCGGTTCAGGAGTTCTGGACCTCGCGGGCGACGGCGTACACCGTGACCCGTTGCTATCACGCTGCTATCAGGGGACAGTCTGGGGACCAAAATGACAATCACCCCAGGCCGTTGACCTGGGGCGATGCTGTCGATCTGTGGTGTCCGAGGGGGGACTTGAACCCCCATGCCCTTTCGGGCACTAGCACCTCAAGCTAGCGCGTCTGCCAATTCCGCCACCCGGACATGTCGCTCGCTCAGGCAAGCCCTCGCAGGGCGACCGGGAGAGCATACAACTGCGAGGGACCCACGACGAAACCGGCTGGGTGGGGGAGGATGACCAGGTGACCGAGACCGCTGCTCCCGAGCTGCCCCAGCCGCTGCCCGACGCGGAGGCCGAGGTGGTGGAGATCGTCCGCGACCTGATCCGGATCGACTCCAGCAACTATGGCGACGGGACCGGACCCGGAGAGGCCGAGGCCGCTGAGTACGTCGAGTCGCGGCTGCGCGAGGTCGGGCTGGACCCGGAGCGCTACTCGTGCGGTCCGAGGCGCGACGGCGTCGTCGTCCGCATCCCCGGGCGTGACTCCTCGCGGGGGGCACTGATGGTGCACGGGCACCTCGACGTGGTGCCGGCTCGTGCGGACGACTGGAGCCGGCCGCCGTTCGCGGCTGAGATCGACGACGATCTCGGGGTGCCCATGATCTGGGGGCGCGGTGCGGTCGACATGAAGGACATGTGCGGCATGACGCTGGCGACGGTGCGGTCGTGGGCACGGGGCGGCGTGCAGCCTGAGCGCGACATCGTCGTGAACTTCCTGCCCGACGAGGAGGCCGGCGGCCACATCGGCTCGCACTGGCTGATCGAGCACCGCCCCGACATGTTCGAGGGCGTGACCGAGGCGGTCGGCGAGGTCGGCGGCTTCTCGATGACGGTGCGCGACGACCTGCGGCTCTATCTGGTGCAGACGGCGGAGAAGGGCATCGGCTGGCTGCGGCTCACGGCGCACGGTCGGGCCGGGCACGGCTCGATGCTCAACCACGAGAACTCCGTGACGCTGCTGTGCGACGCGGTGGCGAAGCTGGGACGTCTCGACTTCCCGGTGCACGTGACGCCCGCCGTGCGCGACTTCCTCGCGGTGCTCTCCGACGTCACGGGGACGACGTTCGACGCCGAGGACATCGAGGGCACTCTCGCCAAGCTGGGGCCGATGGCAACTCTCGTCGGTGCGACGTTGAAGAACACCGTCAACCCCACGATGCTCTCGGCCGGCTACAAGGTCAACGTGATCCCCGGTGATGCCCAGGCGCACGTCGACACGAGGTTCCTCCCCGGATACGAGGACGAGATGTTCGCCGCGATCGACGAGATCCTCGGCGAGGGGATCACGCGCGAGTTCGTCAACCACGACATCGCGGTGGAGACCACGTTCGACGGTCCGAGCATCGACCTGATGGCGGCTGCTCTGCGCGCCGAGGACGAGCACGCGGTGGCGGTGCCGTACATGCTCTCGGGCGGCACCGACGCGAAAGCGTTCAGCACGCTGGGGATCCGCTGCTATGGCTTCGCGCCCCTGCAGCTCCCGCCCGACCTCAACTTCGGTGCGCTGTTCCACGGCGTCGACGAGCGCGTGCCCGTCGACGCGCTCACGTTCGGCACCCGGGTGCTCGGCCGCTTCCTCCGCGTCGTCTGACCCGCCGCACCGTCACTGACCGGCCTTGCTGGCGCAGCTGCTGCTGAGGGGGCAGGTTCAACCGCACGTGCGCCAGCAAGGCCGGTCCGGGTCGGGGGCTCAGGCGGTGCGTACGGCGCGGAGCACCTTGCGGCGCAGCCAGACGCGGCGACGACCGTCGGAGTAGAGGCGCAGCCGGGCGAGCTCCCACGAGCCGTGCTCGGCGAGCTCGACGAGGGCAGCGCGCGCGGCATCCCGCGGCGTGCCCCGCGGCAGGGTGATCTCGCGGTACTCCCAGGTGGAGGCACGTCCGGTCGCCATGCGGGACATTCTGCGCCAGCCCCACGCCATAGCCGAGCATGACCCGCTGGGCCCATCCGTCGGACGTGCTCGAGCTACTGGCCGGATCCTCGGGTTCGGGGCCGCAAGCCAGGGATTCGGGCAGCAGCTCGAGGACTGTGGGTGTGGGTCAGGGGGTGAGGAGCTGGGCGAGGCGGGTTCGGCGGGTGCGGTCGGTCGTGCCGGTGAGCCATTCGGTCAGGGCGGCCGCGGTGCTGCCGTGGACGACGGAGACGTGCACGGTGCCGGCGCTGAGGCCGCAGTAGGCGAGGGCCCGTGTGCTGGTGGGCACGGGCTGGCCGTGGAGCACGAGCACCACCGCGGGCCAGGTACGCGGCAGCGGACCGTCGAGGGTGACGACGGCGGTCGCCGTGGCGCCCGCGTCGTCGAGGGCACGGCGTACGCCGTCGATCTCGAGGCTGCCCGGCGCCAGCAGCACGGCGATGTCGTCACCCGCCACGTCGAACGCCCGAGGGATGGACGCGGTCACGAGCTGCGTGACGCGCACCAGTGCCTCGTCGGGACCCGCCACCGCCACATCGACGACCGAGCGGTCCTCGGCCGACGTCGCGAACCATCGACCCGCAGCCACCTCGACACGAGCCCGCTCGAGCACAGTCCGAGGGTGTACGCCGTCAGCACGCAGCACGGGGCACACGCCGGAGGCGGCGACATCGAGCGCGACCGCACCGAGCACCGCTCCGAGGGGCAGCGCGTTGTCGAGGCAGATCGCGAGCACGGCATCCTCGGGCAGGTCCTCGACCGCGGCGAGCGCCTCGTCGAGGCCGACCGTGTGCGCGTCGTCGAGCACCACCGACGACACTCCGGACCCGAGCGCCTTCTCCAGCGCAGCCCGACGCCCCGCCGGGTCGGAGCCCACCACGACGGCGAGGCGGTTCTCCTCGGCGAGCGAGGTGAGG
>JANMBJ010000169.1:0-3910 GCA_031360335.1 Candidatus Nanopelagicales bacterium | reverse complement strand
CTCGTGTGGATGCGGCCCTGCGACTCCGTCGCGGGCACCCGCTGCACCCGGTGCACACCACCTTCGTACTTCAGCCGCGCGTAGGGCGCCTCGCCCGGCTCGACGTTGCCCTTGGCCTTCACCGCGACGGTGACGTCCTTGTAGCCACCGAGGTCGGACTGCTCCGACTCGAGGACCTCGGTCTTCCACCCCCGACGCTCGGCATAGCGGAGATACATCCGCAGCAGGTCGCCGGCGAACAGCGCCGACTCCTCACCGCCCTCCCCCGCCTTGATCTCGAGGAGCACGTCGGAGTCGTCGAGGGCGTCGCGCGGGAGCAGCATCACGTGCAGCTTGTCGGCCAGCGCAGCCTGCTCGGCCGCGAGTCCCTCGGCCTCGGCGCGGAACGAGTGGTCCTCGTCACCGAGCTCCCGGGCGGCGACAGCGTCCTGCTCGGCCTGCACCCACGCCCGGTAGGTCGCGACGACCGGGCGCAGCTCGGCATAGCGCCGCCCGAGCTTGCGGGCCACCGCCTGGTCGGCGTGCACGGCGGGGTCTGCCAGGCGGGTCTCGAGGTCGGCGTACTCGGCGACGAGCGCCTCGACGGACTCGAACATGGGACGGCTCCTGGCTCGGTGGTGCGGTGGGTGCTGTTGTGGGAATGCAGCGAGGGCGCCGCCCGGACCGGTGCGCCGGGATCCTCTCGGATCGGCGTACGCGGTCGGGCAGCGCCCTCCGTGACAGTGCTAGGCGTCGGCCTTCTTGCCGAAGCGCTTCTCCCACTTGGCGACACGGCCGCCGGTGTCGAGGATCTTCTGCTTGCCCGTGTAGAACGGGTGGCAGGCGCTGCAGACCTCGGCGTGGATGACGCCGTTCTTCGCGGTGCTGCGCGTGGTGAACGTGGAGCCGCAGGCGCAGTTGACCTGGGTCTCGACGTAGTTCGGGTGGATGCCGGTCTTCATGTGGTGCTCCTCATGTCGTGGCGCCGGGTCGTGCGGCGGACGCACGTGAACCGGACCGGGGTTCCGACCGAAGGGCCGGGACAGCTCCCAGTCTGTCATTCGGTCGGCACCTGCTCCAAACCGCGCCGACCCGGCACGTATTCCACCCGCACCGCACCCCGCTGACGGACCCGCGCTGCCGCCGTAAGTGCGGCTGAAGACCCGGGTTCAGCAGCAGTTGCGGCAGCATCGCGGGTCCGGTTCGGGCTACTTGGCGATGTAGAGGTCGCGGATCTGGGTGGCGGAGAGCACCGTGGTCCAGATGGCGACCTCGTCGATCGACCCGGTGAAGGGATAGTTCCTCGCGGGCGCAGAGCTGGTGGTGGGCGAGTTGCCGCCGGTCCAGCCGTCGCCCCAGCCGGCGAGGTTGCCGCAGCCGGCGCGCCACCAGCCGGTCGTGGCCTCGCCGACGGTGTTGGGGTTGGTGCCGACCAGCGTCCCGTCGATGTAGAGCTTCATCCCGGGAGTGCCGAGCGTGCCGACGGCCATGTGCCACACACCGTCGTTGAGGGCGGTGGGCGAGCTGATCAGGCTGTCGCCCGCGTTGTAGACGCCGAACCACACCTTGCCCGCGCCGTCCATGTAGATGTGGCGGTCGTAGGTGCCGCCGGATCCGGCCTGCGCCACACCGGTCCGCGGCTGCTCGAACCCGAGGATCTTGCCGCCGGTCGTCGAGGTCGACTTGAACCACACGATCTCGCTGAGCTGCGCCGGTGCGGCGACCGCCGTGGCGCTCGTGGTGTTGATGCACGACGTGGCGCTCGTGAGCGTCACCGCGAGGTTCGGGGAATCGGTGGTGAGTGCTCCGGCGATCCCGCGGGTGAAGCTGGCAGCGGTCGCGCCCGGGTTGTACGTACCCGTGCGCCCGTTGCCTGACGTGTCGGCAGCGACCGTGGTCGTGGTGCCGGTCTCGTCGAGCTTCCAGTAGAGGTAGGGCCCGAGGGCTGTGATGCCGGAGGTGTAGTCCCAGTTGCCGACAGCCCAGGCGTTGGCGGTGTTCTTCGTCGTCGCGGCGAAGGAGGCGCCCGCAGTGGGGATCGAGAGCACGGCGGCGAGGAGGCCGACATAGGCAGAGCGCGCCACCCATCGGGGGGTGCGCGCGCGAAAGCTGAGTCCCGGGTCGAGCGGCTTCGTCGCCGCGATCGTCGAGCCGGTCGATCCACCGAGCCGCTGGGGCAGAGGCACGATCTGCGCGTCCCCGGTGTCGTCGTCGTCGCCCGGATCGGAGTCGATGTCGTCCTCGTGGTCGCGGCTCATGGCCTGCGCGGCCACGAGCATGCTGAGCAGGAAGAGCAGCAGATAGAGCCACTGGCCGTTCTGCGCCCAGATCAGCGGGAGGCCGACGAACCCGACTAGCAGCCGGCCCAGACCGCGTACGTCCGACACCTGGACGGGCATGGAGTCGACCGTGGGGTTGGCATCGCCCTTGCTCGTCATCGAGCCGTCGGGGTTGATGGCGACGATGCGGTGCGACTTCACCTGCTCGGGTCGGCCGGGGTCGGTGAACACCGTGACGCGTCCGAGCAGTGCGGCTGTGTCGGTCTCGGGCGAGGCCAGGATCACGTCGCCGACGTTGATGCGTGGCTCCATCGAGCCGCTCTCGATGACGAAGGGGCGCCAGCCGAAGAGGATCGGCACCAGCGTGACGACGAGGCAGCCCGCGACGAACCAGAGCCAGGTGCGACCGAGGATGCCGGCGGTGAGGCGGAGCCTGCTGTAAGGCGCGGGAGCGTCGGGAACGGGCACCGACTCCAGTGCTGCAGCAGCCGTGCTCATCGCCGTACCTCCTTCCCTACCTGATCTCCGACCTACGTTCCCGCCGAAGACCCGCGGGGCTCTGGCGACCGGGCCCGGGGCGAGCGGTGGGCTCGTCCGGGCACAGTCGTCAGGGACCCGTGCAGGTGGTGGGGGGAAGGTGCCGGTGCGTCCCTCGCCCCCCGACGAGGGACGCACCGACGGATGTCACGCCATGAAGGCGATGACGACTACTGGATCTCCCAGTTGAGGTCAGCCTGCGCGGTCGCGCCCTGCAGAAGGTTGTCGCCGGCGTTGGTGCCGGTCGAGTTCAACGTCCAGGTGATCCGGTACGCGACACGCTGGGTGCCGGCCGCGACCGCCAGCGGGGTCGCCGCTGCGTAGGTCGAGGGGTAGGCCGACAGTGCGACGTTGGTGCCCAGGTTGGTGACGCCCAGCGCCGGGAAGCCGGTGCAGTTGGAAGCCACGTTGGCAGCAGCGCCGATCGGCGCGACGTCGATCGTCACACCGATCTGGGGTGCGAGCGCCACGGAGCCGGTGCCGGTGACGAGACCGCGGTAGAGGGCGAGGTTGCCCGCGAACGAGCCACCGCTCTGCACCGAGATGCACTTCGTGCCGGTGGCGCCGATCTTGATGTTGTTCTCGGGCTGGCCCACCGTGGTGCCGGCGAAGATCGCGGCGGTGGAGCCGGAGTAGGCGGCCAGGCCGCCGTTGTTGGTGAGGACCAGGTTGCCGGTGCTCCACGCGTCGGCGGTGTTGTTCGTGGTGGCGCTGAACGCTGCATAGCTGCCCTGCCACACGAGCAGACCGGCGGCGAGCAGGCCGGCAACCGGTGCGACTGCACGGACTGTCCGGCGTCGGTTCGTTCGGGACATTTTTTCCTCCAGGAATGACGATCACAATGACTTCGTGCCCCCGTGCCCTGTTGTCATCGGCTTCCGAGAGGGCACCTTGAGCCGTTGTGGAGCATCAGCGAGTGACCGTCGTCTCCTCGTGACCTGAGCCGAACGGGTGGGCGGGCACGACGAGGACCCCGCCGTCCGCGGGGGGCGGACGGCAGGGTCGACTGTGGGCGTCGGGTGAGCTGACGAACGGCGAGATCGCCTGGGACTACTGGATCTCCCAGTTGAGGTCGGCCTGCGCCAGGGAACCCTGCAGCAGGTTGTCACCAGCGT
>JANMBJ010000134.1:0-1513 GCA_031360335.1 Candidatus Nanopelagicales bacterium | reverse complement strand
CCACGTCGCTGATGTACGAAGGCACACCGGACTCCCCTCACAACGGCCGCTGGTGGGAGCTCGTCGAGAAGTACCGCGTCTCGATCCTCTACACCGCACCCACCGCGATCCGTACCTTCATGAAGTGGGGCGAGGACATCCCCGCACGCTTCGACATGTCCTCGCTGCGCGTCCTCGGATCGGTCGGTGAGCCGATCAACCCCGAGGCGTGGATGTGGTATCGCCGCGTCATCGGCGGCGACCGCTGCCCGATCGTCGACACCTGGTGGCAGACCGAGACGGGCGCGATCATGATCAGCCCGCTGCCCGGCGTCACCGCCACCAAGCCCGGCTCCGCGATGGGTGCGCTGCCCGGCATCTGCGCCGAGGTCGTCGACGACGAGGCGCACCCGGTCGGCAACGGCGGTGGCGGCTACCTCGTGCTCACCGAGCCGTGGCCCTCGATGCTGCGCGGCATCTGGGGCGAGAACGACCGCTACGTGGAGACCTACTGGTCACGATGGAAGGGCCTCTACTTCGCCGGAGACGGAGCCAAGCTCGACGACGACGGTGCCATCTGGCTGCTCGGCCGCGTCGACGACGTCATGAACATCTCCGGCCACCGCATCTCCACGACCGAGGTCGAGTCAGCGCTCGTGTCGCACCCGGTCGTCGCCGAGGCGGCGGTCGTCGGTGCCGCCGACGACACCACCGGCCAGGGCATCGTCGCGTTCGTCATCCTGCGCGAGGGCGTCGAGCCCGGCGACCACATCGTCGCGGACCTGCGCAACCATGTCGCGCACGAGATCGGCCCGATCGCCAAGCCGCGCCAGATCCTCGTCGTGCCCGAGCTCCCCAAGACGAGATCCGGCAAGATCATGCGCCGCCTGCTCCGCGACATCGCCGAGAACCGCGACATCGGCGACACCACCACCCTCGCCGACCCCACGATCATGGCCCTCATCGGCACCGGCCTCACCACCAACCCCGGCACCGAAGACTGACCCCACCCCTCCCCCCCCATTTCGGATGAATGTGCCCCAGCGTGCGATAGGCGCACGTCAGGCGCCCCAACGCCATCCGTCGCGTCCGGATGCCGGTGACTCGTGCCGTGCGACGGTGACGTCCGGGCGCGGTGTGCGTGCAGCCGCCTCCATGGCACCCACGATGTCGGCAAGCAGCCCCGCTGGACGGGTGTGGAAGTCGGTCGGTAGAACACCGACGACAGGTACGCCAGCGGCGGCGTAGCGAGCGTTTCGACGCAACGTGTTCGCGAAGCCGTCAGGCGACGCGTGGTACTCCCGGCTGTCGACCTCGATCGCGAGGCCGATGTCATCGAGCCAGGCGTCGGGTGTCGCAATGAGCGCGCCGGACGACGTGAGCAGGACGGCGTTGTAGAGCACACCACGGATGCCGGCGGCGTCGAAGAGACGAGCGAGGTCGCCTTCGGGTGCGGACCGGGCTCCCCCGCTGACCGCACGGACCGCATCGCGGAAGACCGCACTTCCCCGGCGCGAGCCTTCGTTGAGCTCGA
>JANMBJ010000128.1:0-8226 GCA_031360335.1 Candidatus Nanopelagicales bacterium | reverse complement strand
GACCAGGCCACCGAAGAAGGCCAGGTCCTCGTGAGGTGTGTGCAGCACGGGGAGCCAGGGCATCGCTGCGCTGCGCGCCGCCTGGAAGACCCCGGTGATCGAGGCGACGTCGTCGGCGGCGGCTGGTCGGATCACGAGGTCGGCCACGGCGAGACGCTAGCGTGCGGCCGCCCGCGGCCGTGCCAGGATGAGCCGTCACGTCCGAACCATGTCAGGAGCACCGATGGCCACCGAGATCTGCGCCGAGATGGTGGCCAATGTGATCCAGATCGTGGTCGGGCCGGACGACGTGGTCGCAGCCGGTGCCACCCTGCTCATCCTCGAGTCGATGAAGATGGAGATCCCGGTTCTTGCCGAGCACGGCGGCACCGTGGCCGAGGTACGCGTCACCGAAGGTGACGTCGTCCAGGAGGGCGACATCCTCGTCGTCCTGGCCTGACGGCGACCGAGCAGGACCGCGACGCCGAGTCGCCTGACTGCCTGACCGACGCACTGCCCTGACGACGCACGCGCCACGCCAGGTGGCCCCGATTCCCGCGTCACGTCAGGGGCCGGGAGCGGGCTGGGCGGCGCAGCGCCAGGGATACTCCCCGCAGGCTCAAGAGCGCCCCTCTCCCGGCCGATGCCATGGGGGTGACGCAGACCTTTGATCCCGTCCTCGCGCCGCCGCCTGCCTCGGGCCCGGTGGCCGTACCGGACCTGCCCGCCCCGCCAGGCCCCGCTCTGGTCCCTGCGGCGTCTGCCCCGGTCGTACCGGCCCCGGTCATGCCGGCTCCGCTCCCGCCGGCTCCGCTCCCGTCCGCTCCGATGGCGGCAGCGCCGGTGTACACGGCACCTGCTGCCCCCACCGGCCCGGTCTCGGTGATCCCGCTCCTGCGCGCTCTGGTCGAGAGCGGGGGCTCAGACCTGCACTGCAAGGTCGGCTCAGCACCTCGGGTGCGCGTCGACGGTGCGCTGCGCCGCCTGCAGGTGCCCGACCTGCGTCCTGAGGACACCGAGCACTTCGTCCGCGAAGTGCTGCGCGGCGACCTCATCGAGGAGTTCGCGCGGACCAACGAGGCTGACTTCGCCTACGGTATCGATGGTGTCGGACGCTTCCGCGTCAACGTCTTCCGGCAACGCGGCAGCGCCGGCCTGGTCTTCCGCCGGGTCAGCATCGGGGCCATCCCGTTGAGCGACCTCGGCCTCCCGGCGGTCATCGGCCCGTTGTCGCTCGAGCCACGTGGGCTCGTCCTCGTCACCGGTCCGACCGGCTCCGGCAAGACCACGACGCTGGCCGGCATGGTCGACAACATCAACCAGGCCCGCGACGTCCACGTGGTCACCATCGAGGACCCGATCGAGATCCTCCACCACGACAAGCGCGCGATGATCAACCAGCGCGAGGTCCGGGTCGACACCAAGGACTTCTCGACAGCGCTGCGTGCTGCGATGCGCCAGGATCCCGACGTCATCCTCGTCGGCGAGATGCGCGACCAGGAGACCGTCAAGGCCGCGCTCTCCGCGGCCGAGACCGGCCACTTCGTCATGTCGACGCTGCACACCACCGATGCGCAGGAGACCATCTCGCGCATCATCGACTTCTTCCCGCCGCACGAGCAGAACCAGATCCGCCTCGCGCTGGCGGGGGCGCTGCGTGGCATCGTCTGCCAGCGGCTCGTGCCTCGTGCCGACGGCCAAGGTCGCTGCGTCTCGATGGAGGTGTGCGTCAACACCGGTCGTGTCTCCGACGCCATCGTCGACCCTGACAAGACCGCGACGATCCATCAGCTCATCGCTGAGGGTGGCTTCTACGGCATGCAGACGTTCGACCAGCACATGGTCGCGCTCTTCCGTGACGGTGTGATCACCCTCGAGGCAGCGATGGACGCGTCCACGAGCCCCCACGACCTCATGGTCGAGCTCCAACGCCTCGGCCTCGTAGCCTGACCGCTCTGTAGTCCGCACTGCCGCATCGATTGACCCGCGATGCCGCCTGAGGCGGCCGTTCGCGCTGAGACGTGGTCCTAGGCTCGGCGTATGACCTCCGTCGAGATCGTTGCTGGACTCTCCGCAGACCTGACCTACGTCGTGAGCGCGGACGACACGGCGCTCGCCCTCGGGAGCGGTGACGTGCCCGTCCTTGCCACGCCCCGCCTGCTCGCCTGGCTGGAGTCGGCGACGGTGGCGGCTCTGGACGGCGTGCTCACGGCCACGTCGACGAGTGTCGGCACGCGGGTGGAGCTCGAGCACAAGGGCGCGTCCGCGATCGGCGCCACGGTGACCGTGCACGCCTCGGTGTCGCACGTCGACGGCAGGCTCGTACGCTTCGAGGTCGCCGCCGAGCAGGTCCCCTCCGGAAGCACCGAGAGCCGCGTCGTGGCCACCGGACGTATCACCCGCGTCGTCGTCGACCGACAGCGATTCCTCGCCCCGCTCCACCCCTAGCCCCGTTGATGTGTAACCACACCCGGCTATAGCCCGTTGTGGTTACACATCAACGGGGTTGGGCGGGGGACGGGGCGGGTGAAGGCCCAGAGGTCGACTCCGGGCATGGGCGTCCAGTCGCGGTCGGGCGCTCGGACGAAGCCCAGGCGCTCATAGAGCCGGTGCGCCTTGGTGTTGTCGGCGATCACACAGATGACCAGGCCCACGGCGCCCGTGGCCACGGCGTAGTCCTCGCAGGCCGCGACGAGCGCCGGCGCGACCCCGCCGCCCCAGGCCTCGGGTGCGACGCCGAGATAGCGGAACTCCACCTCGTCCTCGTGCGCCAGCTCCGAGTGCGGGGTGCCGTACGGCGTGAGGGTGACCGTGCCGACGAGGCGGGAGTCGCGGAGGGCGACGAGCACGCGATGGGCCGACGCACGGCCCGCGACGTCGCGTACGTGGCTGCCATAGCCGCGGTCGTTGTCGAGCAGGCCTCCGGCGAGGTAGGCGGCCTCGACGAGAGCCCCGGCAGCCTCGTGCTCGTCGGGGCGCACGGGACGGATCTCGAGCGCGGATTCGTAAAGTGGAGAGTCAGGCACGACCCCGATCCTGCCCTGGTAGCGTCGGTGCTGGTCGTCCGGGGGCATCTGGTCGACCGTGCGGGACGACGCCGAGTGCTGCCCCGGCCCGCACAGCATCGAGCAACCGCTCAGGGCAGGAGCGGGGGACCCAATTCCGGGCGCACAGCCAGTGCGTCCTCGGGGTGTAGTCGAGCACCACTCGACCGGCCAGCTCCGCAGCCGAACCCGACAGCTCACCCCGCAGGCGTGGCCGGAGGATCTCCATGCCCGTTGTCAGGCCGTCGAGGCTCCTGACGCGCCGCGTCGCAGGCAGTGCTGCTGCCGCCGTGTGCACAGTTCTGCTCGTCTCCCACGTCACAGGCACCGGCGCTGCGCCGACGGCCGACGGCGTCGCCGCAGCCGGCTCGACGTCCAGCGGCATGCTTGAGGCGTCCGACAGTGCCTCGCGCGACTCCGAGTCGCCCGACGCCACCTCCGACATCGTGCTGGCTGCGGCCGCCCGGCCGCTGCTCCCGCGGACGGCAGCAACGACCTTGACAGCTTCGACCTCGGCTACGACGACCTCGGCCACGACGACATCGGCGATCCGCGCGACCACGGCGCTCGCCAGCACCGGGGCGACGGCGGCGCGTGCCGCATCCAGCCGCCCGATATGGGCCAGGCTGCCGGTGCTGTCGTTCGGGTCGACCGGTGCGGCGGTGACCTACGCCCAGACGAAGCTGGGCATGTCGGCCACCGGCTACTTCGGTGCCAAGACCCAGCTGGTGGTCCGCCGATTCCAGTCGGGTCACGCCATCCCGGTCGTCGGCAAGGTCGGCCCGCTGACCTGGAAGGCGCTGCTGACCGGGAAGCCGGCTGCGCGTGCCGCGACCCCGAAGGCCGCTCCGACCCGTGCTCCGCGACCGGCGCCCGCCCCGACGGCTCCGCGTTCCGCCGTCTCCGACGGCCGCATCTGCCCGGCGCCTGGCGCATCGTTCGGTCAGGGCTGGGGTGCCCAGCGCTCGGGTCACCTGCACCAGGGTCAGGACCTCATGGGCGCGCGCGGGTCCTCGCTCCTCGCCATCGAGGACAGCATCGTGATCCGCGAGGGCCGCCAGTCCAACGGGGCCCTGCGCATCGTGCTCCAGGGTCGCAGCGGCGCGAAGTTCTACTACGGCCACATGATGAGGGACCTCGTCCACGCGGGCAGCCACGTCAAGCGCGGCCAGGTCATCGGGCTCATGGGCGACTCAGGCAGCCCCGGAGCGGTCCACCTGCACTTCGAGTTCTGGCCCAGCGGCCGCGAGTCCGCAGCAGTAGACCCCGCCGCCCTCCTCCGATCCCTCTGCTGACCCACCCCACCCACTCCACCCACGCCGCCCCGCGCCCAGCCGCGACCGAGGGAAGAACGTGACCTCTCGCACGTCGTGATCGTGGACGGCGCCGAGCGGGTGTCAGCGGCCGCGGGCTGGGGTCAGCGTGGCGCGAGCATCATGCCGACCGTGGTCGGCCCGGTCTCGACGAAGCCGTGCCGCGCATAGAGTGGGCGACCCGGTACGTCGGCCAACAGCGTGACGTAGGCACCCGCGGGCGCACCGTCGGTGATGGCACCCAGGAGCGCGGTGAGCACCGCGGCACCGATGCCCCGGCGCTGGTAGGCAGGCAGCACGGCCATGTCGATGATGTGGAAGTACCACCCGCCGTCACCGATGCAGCGGCCCATGCCGACGGTCTCGCCGTTGCTGTCGCCGACGACGTGGAACGCCACCCACGCGCCAGCGATGCAGGCCTCCGCCTGCGCCAGGGTCTTCGGGGTCAGGCCGCTCTCGGCACGCAGTCGAAGGTAGTCGGTGATCGCTGGTGCCCCGTCGACAAGGCGCAGGTCGGTGTCCACGCAGCAACGCTATCCGGCGACCACGAGGCGATAGCCGAGGTCGAGCGAGTCAGACGACGCGAGGTCGGCATAGCGCGTCGCCCAGGTGCCATCGTCGAGGTCGCGAGCGAGCTGCCTGACCGCCCGATCGACGAGCCGCTGGTCGAGCAGTGCGAAGGCACTGATCGCGGCGCGTACGTCAGCGTCGAGGTAGGCCCGCGGCCTTCTCCAGTACGCCGCGAAGAACCCGTCTCGGCAGTCGTGCGGAACCTCGAGAACCGCGACAGCGGAACGAGATCCGAGACCCGCGGCGATCTCGTGCACTGTGGGCAGTCCGATCTCGCGCTGGAGCGCCTCGGGGAGGTAGTCGCGCGTGAACCAGAAGGTCGACCCCACGATCTCGGGATCCCATGTCACCACCACCTGACGCGGTGCCACGCGTCGCAGCTCCGCGAGACCGGCGTCGGGATCGGTCCAGTGGTGGACGGTGAGGATCGCGAGAGCGGCATCGAAGGCACCGTTGCCGAACGGCAGCGACTCGGCGACGGCGCGCACCACCGGCGCCGCGGTCGAGGGTCGCTGTGCGAGCATGACGGTCGCAGGCTCGACCGCGATCAGTGTGCGGTCGTGGGGCTCGTAGGACCCGCCCCCGGCACCGACGTTCACAACCGTGGTCGCGGGGTCCAGCGCCGCGGTGATCGCGCGCTGCCACGTCGGCTCTTCACGTCGGTGACCGCCGTAGCCGACCCCGATCCGCTCGTACGTCGTGCCCGCCGCGTCCGTCATCGCTCGACGACACCACCGTGATTCGGCACGCTCAGATCCCGGTGGTGGAGCGTGGGTAGGCGATCCGGGGGTCGGTGAGGACGTTGACGAGGTAGGGGATTCCGCTGGCGAAGGCACGGTCGAGCGCCGGACCGATCTCGGTGGGGGCGGTGACGGTCTCACCGCCCCCGCCGAGCGCTGTCACCACCTGGTCATAGCGCGTGCCGGGCTGCAGCTCGGCGGCGACGTCGTAGGAGTAGAGGAACTGCATCGGGTGCTTCTCCAGGCCCCAGATGCCGTTGTTGCCGACGACCATGACCACGGGCATCTTGTGCCGCACCAGGGTGTCGACGTCCATGAGCGAGAAGCCTGCGGCGCCGTCGCCGAGGAGCAGCACGACCTGGCTCGACGGACGCGCGACACGTGCAGCGATCGCATAGCCGAGACCCGTGCCGAGACAGCCGTAAGGGCCGGGGTCCATCCAACCGCCGGGGCGGGACGGCTCGACGTACTTCCCGGCGTAGGACACGAAGTCTCCGCCGTCGCCGATGACGACGGCATCCTCGGCCAATCGGGGGAGGAGCTCGCCATAGATGCGCGCCGGGTGGATCGGGTCGGAGTCGCTGCCGAGGTCGGCCGCATCCGTCGCCACGGCTGCGGCGGCGATGGATGAGAGCTGCACCGCCCAGTCGTCGTAGGACGGCTTGCGCAGCAGGTGCTCGACTCCCTCCCGCAGCGCGTCGAGCGCGAGGGCGAGATCGCCGACAACACCTGCGCCGAGCGGGAGATGTCGGGCGAGCTGCGACGGTGCGTCCACGACGTGCACGACCTTCGCCGCTGTCGTGCCGTCCTTGCCGCCGAAGACGCCGTAGCCGAGGCGGAAGTCGAGCGGCGTTCCCACGACGACGACGACGTCGGCACCGGTGAACGCCAGGCTACGGGCACGCGTCACCAGCATCGGGTGCCCCGCGGGGAGCACCCCGCGCCCCATGCCGTTGGCGATCGTCGGGATCCCGATGGTCTCGACCAGGTGCCGCGCAGCACCGTCGGCACCGCCGGCCCACACGTCACCTCCGAGCACGAGCACCGGATGCACGGCCTCCGCGAGGAGGCGCACGGCCTCGTCGACGTCGTCGGGATCAGGTGCGACCGCGATCCTCTGTGCCGCAACGGGAGCGGGCACGTCCGCGTAGGAGAACAGCACGTCCATGGGTACGTCGAGGAACACCGGCCCGCGGTGCGGTGCAGATGCGGTGCCGAACGCGCTCGACACCGCGGTGCCGAGCTCCGCGGTCTGGTGCACTGTGGCCGCGAGCTTGGTGACCGGAGCAAGCAGCGGGGGCTGGTCGAGCTCCTGGAGGGCGCCTGTGCCCCATCGGTTGTCGGGCGAGCGCCCGCCGATGACGACCAGGGGTGATCCGTTGAAGTGCGCCGTCGTGATGCCGCTGACGGCGTTGGTGACACCAGGCCCGGCCGTGACAACCGCTAGGCCCGGCGTGCGCGTCAGCTTCGCGGTGCCCTCCGCTGCGAAGACGGCTGTCTGCTCGTGGCGGACGTCGACGAGACGCAGCTGCGGCGTGCCGGCTTCGAGGCCTGCCTTGCCGCCCACTGCAGCGTCGTAGAGCGGGAACACGTGCGCGCCCGACAGCGTGAACATCGTCTCGACACCGTGCGCGAGCGCCGCCGCCACCGCATGTGTCCCGCCATGTCCGTTGAGAGTCCCGAGGTCATCGCCCATGCGGGAAACCTACCTGTCGGTAACAATCGCCGTCACCCGGACGCAACGGTCGCTGACTCCCGAGACGAACGCGCGGCCCGACCACGGGCAGGGCGCGGTCGACGTCACGTCCCCCTGGCCTCGCGGCCAGACGCCGAACGTCGCGCCGGGGCGGCCCACGCGCGGTCCGCGTCGCCGCCCCGCGGCTCGTACGCCGGCCACCCGCGACGTTCGGTGACCGCGTGGATCGAACACAGCCGCTGGGCGTGGTAACCTGGGGCAGGTTGCTACAGCAGTTCCTCGAACGTTCTTCGGACGCCCGCGGATCGACTCCGCCTGGCTCCCTCGTCTTCTCCCTGAGTCTCAGGCGGTAGAGGGCACCCGGGCGGCAACTTGCGGGATGCGACATACGCTTCCCGCCCCGTGCTACGGAAGAGGAACAGTCATGGTCAACGGAACAGTCAAGTGGTTCAACGGCGAGAAGGGCTTCGGCTTCATCGCCCCCGAGGACGGAAGCGCCGACGTGTTCGTGCACTTCTCCGCGATCGCGTCGTCGGGCTACCGCTCGCTCGAGGAGAACCAGAAGGTCACGTTCGACGTCACGCAGGGCCAGAAGGGCCCGCAGGCGGAGAACGTCACGCCTCTCTAGATCCTGCACGATCGCGACGGCTAACGGCCGTCGACACACGTGGATCGCCCCCTCGGGGGCGGTCCACGTGCCCATGTTCGGACCGAGCGGCGGAGGGCGCGCGGTCGAGACGGACTGCGGTACCTGCTGCCCCTGGGGGCCTCCGTGCGGCTGACCCGTTGCCATGCCCCTGCTTCCGGTGGCCTACACGGCCGTGCTGGCCGAACTGCTGTATGCCCATTCCGGCGAGATGGCGGGAATTTATGACCTGTCGGTG
>JANMBJ010000089.1:0-2834 GCA_031360335.1 Candidatus Nanopelagicales bacterium | reverse complement strand
TGCCCGCACGCGAAGACCGACCGGCCAGCGACGACCGCCAGCAGCGTGAGGACCGACCGGCCCGCGAGGACCGTCAGCAGGGCGAGCGTCCGCCTCGCGAGGACCGTCAGCAGGGTGAGCGTCCGCCCCGCGAGGACCGTCAGCAGGGTGAGCGTCCGCCCCGCGAGGACCGTCAGCAAGGTGACCGCCCCCAGCGCGAGGACCGCGGCGCGCAGAACGACCGCCCACGCACTGAAAGCCAGCGCACGGACGGCCAGCGCACCGACGTCCAGCGCACGGACGGTCAGCAGCGCGACGACCGTCCGCGTGACGACGGAGATGGTGACGGCCTCGGCCGTTCGCGTCGTCGTCGACGCGGCCGTGACCGCAACGAGCGGTTCGAGAACACCGGTGGTGGCAACCGACCCAACCGCGACCGCAACGATCGTGCTTCTCGTGGCCCGCGTGGCTTCGAGGGCGAGGTCGAGGTGAGCGAGGACGACGTCCTGCTCCCCGTCGCCGGCATCCTCGACATCATGGACAGCTATGCGTTCGTGCGTACGAGCGGCTATCTGCCCGGCAACAACGATGTCTACGTGTCGCTGGCGATGGTCAAGCGGTTCGGCCTGCGCAAGGGCGACGCCATCACCGGCACCGTCCGGCAGGCGCGTGAGGGTGAGAAGGCCCAGAAGTTCAACCCGCTCGTCAAGGTCGAGAGCGTCAACGGCGCCGACCCTGAGGAGTCGCGCAACCGCATCGAGTTCAGCAAGCTGACTCCGCTCTATCCCCAGGAGCGACTGCGCCTGGAGACGACGCCCAACAACCTCGTCACCCGCGTCATCGACCTCGTGGCACCGATCGGCAAGGGCCAGCGCGGCCTCATCGTCTCGCCTCCGAAAGCCGGCAAGACCATGGTGCTGCAGGCGATCGCCAACGCGATCGCAGTCAACAACCCCGAGGTCCACCTCATGGTCGTGCTCGTCGACGAGCGACCTGAAGAGGTCACCGACATGCAGCGCTCGGTCAAGGGCGAGGTCATCGCCTCCACCTTCGACCGTCCTGCCGACGACCACACGACGGTCGCCGAGCTCGCGATCGAGCGGGCCAAGCGGCTTGTGGAGCTCGGGCACGACGTCGTCGTGCTGCTCGACTCGATGACCCGACTCGGCCGTGCCTACAACCTGTCGGCCCCGGCGAGCGGACGCATCCTGTCCGGTGGTGTCGACTCGGCGGCGCTCTATCCGCCGAAGCGCTTCTTCGGCGCGGCGCGCAACATCGAGAACGGTGGATCGCTCACGATCCTCGCCACTGCGCTCGTCGAGACCGGGTCTCGCATGGACGAGGTCATCTTCGAGGAGTTCAAGGGCACCGGAAACATGGAGCTCAAGCTCGACCGCAAGCTGGCTGACAAGCGCATCTTCCCTGCGGTCGACGTCGACGCGTCCGGCACGCGCAAGGAAGAGATCCTTATGGCACCGGACGAGCTCAAGACCGTCTGGAAGCTGCGTCGTGTCCTGCACGCGCTCGACCAGCAGCAGGCGATCGAGCTCCTGCTCGGCAAGCTGCGCGAGACGAAGAGCAACTTCGAGTTCCTCCTCCAGGTGCAGAAGACCACGCCGCTGTCCGGGGGCGCCCCCAGCAGCGTCGACGACATGTAGCACCCTGGTCAGCTGCGGCGGATGCCCGCTAATCACCGCGACAGCCCGTCCCCGGACTCCTGGGGGCGGGCCGTCGTTGTGGTCCGGCGCCGTGCTTCGGGTGAGAGCACTGCCCGTTCGGTTGACGTCTGTCTCGGTGATCGCTGCTCAAGGCCCACCGTCCCGTGCCGATGACATCTCTGCTCGGGGGAGCGCCTTTCGCCATCAGGAGCACGAAGATGTCTCGAACCGCACGACGTCGCAGCGTCCGCGTCGTCGCGCCGGTCGCGGGTCTGCTCGCGGCGGGTCTCCTCGTCTGGCAAGGCAGCTATGCAGCGTTCAGCGCGACCACCAACAACACCGCTGATGCGTGGAGCACGGGCAACCTGCAGCTGACCAACAGTGGCGGCGCTGCCGTTTTCACCGGCTCGACGTCGGCGCTGTTCGCCGGCACCACGGTGGGCCAGCCGGAGAACAACCTCAAGATCGGCGCGACGGGCACCAAGTGCATCACGGTGCAGAGCACAGGCTCGCTCGCCGGTGGGCTCAAGCTCTATCGCGGCCTGATCACCGGCAGCAACAACGCCGCGATCGCCCCGCAGATCGGTCTCACCATCGACGCGGCTCCGATCGCCGTGGCAGCCAACGTCCTGTCTACCTGTGCAGGTTTCCCAGTCGCCGGCAGCACCAACCTGGGCACCAACGTGGCGCTGTCGACCTATCCGTCGACCTACGCCGCCGCCACCGTGTTGGGTCTGGCCGCGGGCACGCAGCGTGTCGCCTACCGCATCACCTGGACCCTCAACACGACCGGCACCAACGCTGGTGACAACCTGCTGCAGGGTTCCACGTCGCAGGCCGACCTGAACTGGGAGATCCAGTAGTCCCAGGCGATCTCGCCGCTCGTCACCTTCCACGACGCCCACAGTCGATCCCGTCGTCCGCCACCCGCGGACGGCGGGGTCCTCGTCGTGCCCGCCCACCCGTTCGGCTCAGGTCACGACGAGACGACGGTCACTCGCTGATGCTCCACAACGGCTCAAGGTGCCCTCTCGGGAGCCGATGACAACAGGGCACGGGGGCACGAAGTCATTGTGATCGTCATTCCTGGAGGAAAAGATGTCCCGAACGAACCGACGCCGGACAGTCCGTGCAGTCGCACCGGTTGCCGGCCTGCTCGCCGCCGGTCTGCTCGTGTGGCAGGGCAGCTATGCAGCG
>JANMBJ010000036.1:0-36529 GCA_031360335.1 Candidatus Nanopelagicales bacterium | reverse complement strand
CCTCACTATCCCGCCCTCGGGTGATCTTGTTCGTGGGGTGGCTTCCTCGCCCGTTAAACACCCCCCCGACAAATTACACGCGAGGGGTGGTGCGTGATCTTGGTCGTGTGGTTGTTTCCCGGGTGCGGTGACGATCATTGGACCAAGATCACGCGAGGGTGGTGCGGGTTAGAGCTTGTCGATGGTGCGGGTGCCGAGGATGCCTTCGGGCTTGAAGACCATGACCAGGATGAGCACTCCGAAGACCACCGACTGCGACCAGCCCTGGCCGAGTCCGTGCGGCAGTCCGTCGTTGAACGCCTGGATCTCGCCGATGAGGAAGCCGCCGAGCACCGCCCCCGGCAGGTTGCCGACCCCACCGAGCACCGCGGCCGTGAAGGCGATCAGGCCGAACTGATAGCCGTCGGAGTAGTTGGTGTTGCCGAAGGTGGCGAAGTAGAGCAGCCCCGCAGCCCCCGCCATCGCGCCGCCGAGGGCGAAGGTGAACGAGATGGCCCGGTTGACGTCGATGCCCATGAGCTGAGCGGCGTCCTGGTCCTGCGAGGTCGCGCGCATGGCGATTCCCTGTCGCGTACGCCGCACCACCCACGACAGCGCGAGCAGGAGCGGGACCGTCGCACCGGTCACCACGATCGTCGACCAGTCGAGCGTGACCGGTCCGACCTGCACGCCGCCGTTGGGCACGACGGTCGGCCAGATGCGCTGGCCCGAGCCGTTGAGGTAGAGCCCGACCCACTGCAGGATGAAGCTGATGCCGACCGCCGTGATGAGCGAGGCGAGCCTCGGGGCGCGTCGCAGCCGGCGGTAGGCGAGGCGTTCGGCCGAGACGTTGACACCGGCGCCGATCCCCATCACCACGACCATCACGACCAGGGCCAGCGCCCAGCTGCGCGGGCTCGGAGAGTCGGCGCCGAGTCGCTCGGTGAGCAGGATCGACGCCGACACCGAGGCAAGCATGAACAGGTCGCCGTGGGCGAAGTTGATGAGCCCGATGATCCCGTAGACGAGGGTGTAGCCCAGCGCGATGAGCGCATAGAGCGACCCGGAACGCAGCCCGGCGAGCGCCACGTCGACGAACTGCAGCGGTGCGGTGACGAGGTTCCACGCCAGCCACGCGGCCATCCCGGCCAGCAGGATCGCGCCGAGCACCCGTCCGACGTAGTCCTTGACGACGAACGCGGGGCGCGAGTCGGCGGCCTCAGCACTCGTGATGGTCACGGCTCGCCCAGCTCCCGCTCAGACTGATCGTGTGGTCGTTTCCTGACACGGGAAACAACCACACGATCAGTCTCGGCTGCGGGGTGGTTGCTGGACGCGGACGAGCGGATCAGTCGCGGGTGTACATCGACTGGAGGAGATCGGCGTAGTTGTTCTCCACCGTCTTGCGCTTGATCTTCAGGCTCGGGGTGAGCTCGCCCGCCTCGATCGAGAGGTCTCGCGGCAGGATACGGACGTCCTTGACGGTCTCCCACCGGTTGAGGCCCTTGTTGAGCTCGGCCATCGCAGCGCGCACGGTCGCCTCGATGGTGGGGTCGCTCGGCCAGGACTCGGGACCGCCGACGATGCCCTCGGCCTGCGCGAAGCCGGCCGTGACGTCGGGGTCCAGCGTGACCAGGGCGGTCGCGTAGTTGCGTCCGTTGGCGTGCACCACGATGTTGCCGAGGATGGGGCACAACGCCTTGAAGCGGCTCTCGATCAGGCTCGGCGCGATGTACTTTCCGCCTGAGGTCTTGATGAGGTCCTTCTTGCGGTCAGTGATGCGTACGTACCCGCTGTCGTCGATCTCGCCGATGTCACCCGTCGCCAGCCAGCCGTCACCGACGAGCATCTCGCCCGTGGCCTCAGGAAGGTTGTGGTAGGCCCGCATCACACCACCACCACGCACCATGATCTCGCCGTCCGCGGCGATGCGGACCTCAGTGCCCGGCAGGGGCAGACCGACGCTGCCGACGATGTTGTTGCCCGGCCGGTTGACGATCGAGCCGGCCGAGGTCTCCGTGAGGCCATATCCCTCGAGGATCGGGAGGCCCGCAGCGGCGAACCACGCGCCGACGTCCTTCGACAACGCAGCAGAGCCGGAGACGAAGTACTCCACGCGGCCGCCCATGCGCTCCTTGACCTTGGAGAACACCAGGCGGTCCGCGATCGCGTGCTGCGCCTTGAGGGTCGCCGAGATCCCTTCTCCCGCAGCCTGCTTCTCGGCCACCTCCTTGCCGACACTGAACGCCCAGTCGAAGATCTTCGCCTTGACGCCACCCTCGGAGGCCGTGCGCTGCACGACGCTGGCGTAGACCTTCTCGAAGATGCGCGGGGCACCTGCCATGAAGTTCGGCTTGATGATCGAGAGGTTCTCGACGATCTTGTCGACCCGGCCGTCGACCGCGCTCGTGAAGCCGATCTGCAGCTGCGCCGAGAGGAGCACCTTGCCGAACGAGTGCGACAGCGGCAGCCAGAGGAACTGCACCTGGTCGGGGCGCAGCAGGCCGAGAGCCTCGATCGAGGCACCCTCGTAGCACCAGTTGTGGTGCGTCAGCTCCACACCCTTGGGCCGACCGGTCGTCCCGGAGGTGTAGATGAGCGTCGAGAGCCGCTCGGGAGTGACGGCCTCGGTGACGCGCGCGACAGCGTGTGCGTCGGAGTTGAGGAGGGCGCGCCCACGCCCGGCGAGGTCCTCCATCGTGATGACCCACTCGTCCTCACGCGTGCTGCTGTCGACCTTCGAGGTGTCGAGCACGATCACCTTCTCGACCCCAGGGATCTTCGCCCGCTGGTCGAGGAGCTTCCCGAGCTGCACTCCGTCTTCCGCCACGACGAAGCGCGAGCCCGAGTCGTCGAGGATGAACGCGACGTCCTCGGCGTTGGTCGAGGGATAGACGGTGGTGGTGGCACCACCGGCGCACATCACGGCGAGGTCGGTGAAGATCCACTCGACCCGGGTGCCCATCGCGAGGGCGACCCGCTCCTCGGGCTGCAGGCCCAAGGAAAGGAAGCCGGCCGCGAGGTCGGTGACCCGCTCACCGCTGCGTCCCCAGCTCCACGACTCCCAGCCGCCCCCGGCGGTGGGGGCACGGAACGCCTCGCGGGCGGGATCCGCGGCGACACGGGAGTAGAACAGGGCGCCGAGAGACGGCGCTATCGGTGTCATCGGCTCCGGGCCGACCGTGGTGCGACCCGCGCTGGGGACCGACTCCTCGACAACGTCGGACACAGGCCCGCTCCTCGTGTGCACGGGCGGGCACCGTCGCCCGCCGTGGCCGGAAGCGTAGTCCGTCGCCGGGCGCCCGGGTGTCGGGGGACGGTGGTTGTCCGGGATCCGTACGCGCAGATCGGCCCGAGGAGCTACTTGGGCTTGGCGGCCGCAGACTCGTCGGTCGACAGCGCGGCGATGAAGGCCTCTTGGGGCACCTCGACGCGGCCGACCATCTTCATCCGCTTCTTGCCTTCCTTCTGCTTCTCCAGCAGCTTGCGCTTGCGGGTGATGTCACCGCCGTAGCACTTGGCCAGGACGTCCTTGCGGATGGCGCGGATGGTCTCACGGGCGATGACCCGGGCACCGATGGCGGCCTGGATCGGCACCTCGAACTGCTGGCGCGGGATGAGCTCGCGCAGCTTGCCGGCCATGGAGACGCCGTAGGCATACGCCTTGTCCTTGTGCACGATCGAGGAGAAGGCATCGACGGCCTCGCCGTGGAGCAGGATGTCGACCTTGACCAGCTCGGAGGCTTGCTCGCCCGTGGGCTCGTAGTCGAGCGAGGCATAGCCGCGGGTCTTGGACTTGAGCGCGTCGAAGAAGTCGAACACGATCTCCGCGAGTGGCAGCGTGTAGCGCAGCTCGACGCGGTCCTCGGAGAGGTAGTCCATCCCGAGCAGGTTGCCCCGCCGGGTCTGGCACAGCTCCATGATCGACCCGATGTACTCGCTCGGGGCAAGAACGGTGGCGCGCACCATCGGCTCGAAGACCTCGGCGATCTTGCCGCCGGGGAACTCGCTGGGGTTGGTCACCCGGACCTCGGAGCCGTCGTCCATGACCACGCGGTAGTTGACCGTGGGCGCGGTCGAGATGAGGTCGAGGTTGAACTCGCGCTCGAGGCGTTCGCGCACGATCTCGAGGTGCAGCAGCCCGAGGAAGCCGCAGCGGAAGCCGAAGCCGAGAGCCACCGAGGTCTCCGGCTCGTAGACCAGCGCGGCGTCGTTGAGCTGCAGCTTGTCCAGGGCGTCGCGCAGCTCGGGATAGTCGGAGCCGTCGAGCGGATAGAGGCCGGAGAACACCATCGGCTTGGGGTCGCGGTAGCCGCCGAGGGCCTCGGTGGCACCGTGACGCTGCGAGGTGACGGTGTCACCCACGCGCGACTGACGGACGTCCTTCACGCCGGTGATGAGGTAGCCCACCTCGCCCACCCCGATGCCGGCCGACGGGACCGGCTCGGGTGAGATCACGCCGACCTCGAGCATCTCGTGGACGGCGCCGGTGCTCATCATCGCGATGCGCTCACGGGTCGAGAGGTGACCGTCGATGACGCGGACGTAGGTGACCACGCCGCGGTAGGAGTCATAGACCGAGTCGAAGATGATCGCGCGGGCCGGGCCGTCGGCGTCGCCGACCGGTGCCGGTACCTGCGTGACGACCGCCTCGAGCACGGCGTCGACACCGAGACCCGACTTGGCACTGACGCGGAGCACGTCGTCGGGGTCGCAGCCGATGATGCGGGCGAGCTCCGCGGCGTACTTGTCGGGCTGGGCCGCGGGCAGGTCGATCTTGTTGAGCACCGGGATGATCGCCAAGTCGTTCTCGAGCGCGAGATAGAGGTTAGCCAGAGTCTGGGCCTCGATGCCCTGCGCGGCGTCGACGAGCAGCACCGCGCCCTCGCATGCGGCGAGGCTGCGTGAGACCTCGTAGGTGAAGTCGACGTGCCCGGGGGTATCAATCATGTTGAGGACGTACGTCGTACCGTCGACCGAGGTGAACGGGAGGCGCACGGCCTGGCTCTTGATCGTGATGCCGCGCTCGCGCTCGATGTCCATCCGGTCGAGGTACTGCGCGCGCATCTGGCGCCCGTCGACGACCCCGGTGACCTGCAGCATCCGGTCGGCCAGCGTGGACTTGCCGTGGTCGATGTGGGCGATGATGCAGAAGTTCCGGATGACCGACGGGTCGGTCGATCCGGCGACGGGGGCGTTGGCGTTGGCCACGGCGGTCTGGACGTCCTCGGGTGGTGGGTCGGATCTCGGGGTGCGCTGGCGCAGTGGCCCTCATCGTCCCACGTCGGTGCCTGGGGCGGCGAAAGCGCGCGGGCGAGCGGGCAGGTCCGGCGCCAGGAATGACGACGGGCGCCGCACCCAGGGGGTGTGGCGCCCGGTCAGGGACTGGCGTGCGTCAGGCGGTGGCCTGCAGCTCGGCGGCCTTGGTGGCGATCGCCGACTTGCGGTTGGCGGCCTGGTTCTTGTGGATGACACCCTTGGCGGCGGCCTTGTCGAGCGCGCGAGTGGCGGCCTTGGCGTAGCCAGCGGCCGCGGTGGCGTCGCCAGCCTCGGCGGCCTCACGGAACTTGCGCACGTGGGTCTTGAGCGCCGACTTGGTCGACTTGTTGCGCAGACGCGCAGCCTCGTTGGTGCGGTTGCGCTTGATCTGCGACTTGATGTTCGCCACGGGGTGCCAATCGCCTTCGGGTCAGGTCGTGCCGGTATCGAGCGTGGAACGGGAGTCGGGCACGCATGCTTGAGCCGCGCCGAGCGACACGCCAGGTTACCTGGATGAGCGCTCCACGGCCAAATCCGCGTTCCGGCCCAGGGGCGGGGTCGCTCCGGGCGATCAGGGCCGGGTGCGGTTGCGGACCGTGCGGATCAGGGCACGTTCGAGCGTGAACGTGCCCTGGTCGCGGTCGAGGCCGTCCTCGCTCATCGACCGACCCGTGACATCGCGGCCCTTCACCGCCGCATCCGCGACCGCGATGGCCACGAGCGCCTCCGCCAGAGCCGCCGGGTGCCACTTGCCGGCCTGCTCGCGCAGCGTGCGCACCTTGAAGGGCGGGACCCCCGCCTCGCGAGCGACGTCGCCCTCCGACG
This sequence comes from Candidatus Nanopelagicales bacterium, assembly GCA_031360335.1. Taxonomy (GTDB): domain Bacteria; phylum Actinomycetota; class Actinomycetes; order S36-B12; family CAIYMF01; genus Longivirga. Next base: position 30,466 of record JANMBJ010000036.1, on the reverse strand, counting down.
CTCCCCGAGGAGCAGACGCGACGCGGGCCAGTCCTCGCAGACCGCCGGCCACCGCCGCGGTGAGCGCCGGACCGATACCCGGGTCGTTGGTCAGGGCAAACCGAGTACGCCGGATCACCTCGGTGGCGCGACCGCCGAGGACCGCGTCCGAGACGAGGTAGCCGGGCACGTCCGCGACGCCGTCGTAGTAGACGCCGACGGCCTCGGCGGTGATCGGGTCGTCCTCGACGTCGCTCACGAGCTGGGCGCACGCGGCGGCCAACGACCGGAGGTCGTCGCCGATGGCCACCCGGAGCGACTCGACGGCGTCGGGGGTCGCCTTGCGACCGGTGGCGCGGAGCTCGCGGCCGATGAACTCCTCGATGGCCCGGCCCTTGGCCTTCTCGCACGGAGCCACGCTGAACCCGCCCGCGGCGAGGGCATCGGCGACCTTGCGACCCTTCACCCCTCCGGGGTGCAGCACGACGATGCGGACCTCGCCGACTGCAGCAGCATCGAGCAGCGTGGCGAGGATGTGCTCGTCGGCCTGCTCGGCATTGCGGGCGACGACCACAGCGGCGTCACCGAAGAGGTTGGGTGAGCAGGCCTCGACAAGAGTGCCGAGCGCGGTCTCGGACCCGAGGTCGACCTCCCGGCGCTCGACGGTCGGCTCCGCCTTGCGGGCGTCGGCGACAACGGCCGCGACCACGCGCTCGGCCAGGAAGTCCTCGGCACCGAGCGCGAGCACGGCCCGCTGCCCGGCGGCGTCGGCCTCGGGCGTCGTCGACGCGGGGGGCTTCGGCGCCTTGGACGCGGAGCGCTTGGGCGGTGGCGGTGTCATGGCCCTCCGAGCATGCCACGCCCCACCGACCTACGACGCGGCGCCGCGACTTCCGCCGGGAAGGTCGGGGGGCCACCTCGTATCACCCTCCGGGGCCACGGTGGCTTGTGGTCACTTCAGGCCACCTGCGTTGGTGCGGCACGTGGACCTGCCGCGATCCGAGATGTGTGGCCACACCAGCCTCCACCCCCTCGTGACCACACATCTCGAGTCTCGTGGTGGAGGTGGGGGCGGAGGTCGTGGCGAGGAGAGGGTGGTCGGGTCGGCCGCGCAGGGCGGGTCAGGGGCCTCGGCGGGTGAGCGTGAGGTGTCCGGTGGTGAGGTCGAGGGTGACGGCGAGGTCGCCGTCGAGGTCGGTTCGGCCGACGACGGCGCCGGCGGCGCGGTAGGCGTTGACGGTGGCGGCATTGGGGTGGCCATAGTCGTTACCGAGGCCGACCCCGATCAGGGCGACCGCCGGGCGCGTCGCGCTGACCCAGCCCGGCGACTGCTTGGCCGATCCGTGGTGCGGGACCTTCACCACGTCGACGTGCCCGATCACGCCGAGGGCGAGGACGGCGTCCTGAGCGGCCGTCTCCAGGTCGCCCGCGAGCAGCACGCCCACTCCTCCGACGTCGCCCAGCAGCACGACGCTGGCGTTGTTGGCATCGCTCCCCTCCCCTCGGATCAGTCGTGTGGGCCACAGCACGCGCAGGCTGATGTCGCCGACCGTCCACCGGTCGCCGGCGGCGGCGACCCGCATCTCCAGATGGGAGTCGGTGAGCCAGCGGCGGACCCGAGCCAGCTCGGACTGCGGCTCACCCAGGGGCGAGACGAGCACGGCTCCGCCGTCGCGTCTCCGGAGCGCTCCCGGTGTGCCCTCCACGTGGTCGGCATGGAAGTGCGACAGCACCAGCAACGGGACACGCCGGACACCCAGGCGCCGCAGGCAGCGGTCGACGGCCGTCGGATCCGGACCCGTGTCGACGACCACCGCGTCACCGTTGCCGGCGTTGAGCACCGTGGCATCGCCCTGACCCACGTCGCACATCACGATGCGCCACCCGACCGGCGGCCACGCAGTGCCCAGCGGGACACCGCTCGGCGGAGCCGCGACAAGCAGTCCACCCACGGCCGTGATCGCGAGGCAGACCCGGGCGACGACACCGCCGTGGCGTCGAGCGACGTACGCCGCAACACCTGCCAGGGCCAGCACCGAGAGCAGTCCCACTGCACCCGTCCAGCCCTGCGGCCACGGCAACGGCGGAACGAGGTCGGCGCTCACCCGCGCGACCCGACCGATCCATCCCACGGCCCAGGCGGCCGGAAGTGCAACGACCGCAGCCACTCCCGGAGATATGAGGCCCGCCAAGCCGGCGACGAGCCCGAACGAGGTCGCCGGCCAGACCGCAGGCTCCGCGAGCAGGTTGGCGACCACTCCCCCGACCGGCAGCCCACCGCCGATGCCGGCGACGAGAGGCGCCACCGCCAGCTGCGCAGCGGCACTGACCGCCAGGACCGCGCCGACCACCCGCAGTCCGCGCCGCCACCAAGGGCCGTCGCTGCTGAACCCGTTCCAGCGAGATGCCAGCACGAGGAGACCAGCCGTCGCGAACGCCGACATGGCAAAGCCCACCGACAGCGCGAGGAAGGGGTCGAGGAGCACGAGCCCGCCGACCGAAGCGCCGAGCGCGTCGAGCGGCCGCAATCGCGCGTCGACGAGCACGGCCAGGAGCACCACCGCCGTCATGCCCGCCGCCCGCACGACCGATGGCTGGGGTCGCGCGACGACGACATAGCCCGCTACCGCCAGCGCGACGAGCACCACCTGGGCGCGGCCCCGCCGAACGCCCGCGAGGCGCACCGCACCGAGTGCCATCAGCACGACGACCGCGACGTTGCCGCCAGAAACCGCGGTCAGATGCGACAGGCCACTGTCTCTCATCGCCCGGTCGAGGTCGGACGGAACTCCGGACGTGTCACCCACGACGAGGCCGGGCAGCAGACCAGCCGCATCCGGTGGGCGATCGTGCACGCTGGCGCGCAGCGACGAGCGGATGGCGCCGGCGATCCCCTGCAGCGCAGGTGGATCCGCCGTCACCTGGATCGACTCGGTGACCAGGGTCGCTGCCCGCCCACGGAGCGGATCGGCAGGGAGCACTCGCGCGGAGACGATCACGCGGGTGCCCGGGAGCAGAGTCTCGACGTCGTCGGTGGTGAGCACGCGAACGGGCAGGTCGAGGGCGACGGGGGCAGACCCGGACCGCTCGATCCTCGATGTCGAGGCATCGAGCTGCCATTGGTCGTCGGTACGCCGCGAGCCCGACGTCTGCCCCTGGCGCGTCTGCGGGTCCGACGTGGTCACCAGCTCCGCACGGACGACGGCGTGATCGGCCACGAGCGGTGCGAGCGGGCCGTCGAGCAACGGCAGCACCCGCCAGGTCACGACCGTGGAGGCCCCGAGCAGACACAGGCACGCAACGGCCGCGCGCTGGCGCACTCGGCGTCGCGGACGCCACCGGCGCATGCCGAGCCATGCTGCTGCCACAACGTTCGAGACAGCCACGACCACCCACCAGGCTCCGACGCCCAGATGCACCTCCGCGACGAGTGCCACGGCCGTGACCAGCCACAGCCAAGCACCGACAACCAGCGTCATCTCACACCCGCACATGGGGTTTGAGGCGCTCGAACGTGCGGGCACCGATGCCCGAGATCTCGCGCAGCTGGTCGACTGTGGTGAAGCGCCCGTGCGCGGTCCGCCAGTCGACGATGCGCCCCGCCATCACCGGGCCCACACCCGGAAGGGCGTCCAGGTCGCTCAGCGTCGCGGCATTGAGGTCGACGACCGCACCCACCGGGGTGGCTCCCCCGCCGCTGGGGGTTGCCACCACGTCGGGCGAGACGATGATCTGCTCGCCGTCGACGACCTGCCTCGCAAGGTTGAGGCCGCCACTGCTGCCACCTCGGGTGAGACCGCCGGCCGCCGCGAGCGCATCGGCGACTCGGGACCCCTGCGAGAGGGTCACGAGCCCCGGACGTCTCACCTGCCCGAGAACCTGGACCACCACGGCCGCACCGGTTGGCGAGGGAAGCACACCGCTCGCCGGCGCCGGCGCGGCGCCCGACGGCGACGTGACCAGCACCCCGGATGCCGCGGGCACGGGGGTGCCGGGGACGACCTCGACGGTCGACGGGGAGCCACCCACCGTGACGCGCACGACGATCCAGGCGACGAGAGCCGTCGCTGCGACCGCGACGACGACGGGGCGGATCGACGTGCGCGACACGACGACGGGGCGCTGGCCGTGCGGGCCGGCCACGACGGACCCGAGCGCCGGGTCGCCCGCTGTCTCCTCGGGCGACAGCGCCGCGGATGCCGGGAGGGTCAGCAGCGACTCGAGCCTCGCGTGCTGGCTCTCGCCCGCGATGATGCGCCCGCCCGAGAGTGCCGCCAACCGCTCACGGACGGCTTCCGGGTCGAGCCGACGTCGTGGGAGGGGGAGCACACACCGACGCTAGGCACCAGGCTGTGTGCGGCTCCCGTCACCCGTCCGAGCCTGGGGACGACACGCCGCGTGCTCCGGCCCTGGGTGAACCGGATCTCAGTGCGGCGTGACCGCTTCGGCTGCCTCGACCAGGTTGCGGCGATGGCGTACGACGATGATCCCGGTCAGCACCACGGCGAACACGATGTCGGCGGGGCGGTCGTGGCGCACGAGAGATGCGGGCACGAGCATCAGCGCACCGGCGACGGACGAGAGGCCGACCCTGCGGGTGATGATCACGACGACGAGGAACACGGCGATGACCGGCAGCGCCCACCACGGCTGCACCGCGAGCACCGCGCCGAGCGAGGTCGCCACCCCCTTGCCACCGCGACCACGCAGCCAGGGCGAGGAGATGTGGCCGATCACGGCCGCGAGCCCGGCCACGAGTGCCGGCACCGGATAGCCGAAGTGGTCGAGCAGGAACACGGGGATGAAGCCCTTGGCGATGTCGAGCACCGCGACGAGCACGCCGACGGGCCAGCCGAACGCGCGCCCGGCGTTGGTGGCACCCGGGTTGCCCGAGCCGATCGAGCGCAGGTCGATGCCCCGCACGCGGGCGATGATCGCGGCCGGGTTGACCGAGCCGATGAGATAGCCGACGAGAGCACCGACCACGCCGAGCGCGATGCTGACGACGATGTCCCGCATCGGGATGTCGAGGGCGCCGAGGAGCTCCGAGGTCACGGCGTCACAGCGTCGTGGCGGCCGGCGAGTCGGCCTCGCCCCCCTCAGCTGCCTTGCCGGTCTGGTCGGCCGCGTCGGTCGCGTCAGTCGCGAAGGACCGGTGCAGCGGCGACCGGTCCGGTCGCGGCGAGACACCGACGGCGACCATCCCGGGACCGACGTGCGCTCCCACGACGGCCCCGACCTCGGCGACGATCACGCGCGAGTCGACGAGGCGGGCCACCAGGTGGCCGGCGAGGGTCTCGGCCCGCGCCGCGGCGTCGAGGTGGTGCACAGCGATGTCGCACGGGCGCCCGGCGGCGCGCTGGATCACCAGCTCTTCGATGCGCGCGAGGGCCTTGGAGGTGGTGCGTACCTTCTCCAGCGGTGCGACGTGGCCGTCGACGAGCTCGAGGATCGGCTTCACCGCGAGTGCCTGTCCCAGCAGCGCCTGCGCCGCCCCGATGCGCCCGCCGCGTCGCAGATAGTCGAGCGTGTCGACGTAGAACAGGGCGCTGCTCGATGCCGCGCGGTCACGGATCACCTGGGCGACGGTCTCCGGGTCCGCACCGGCCTCTGCGGCGCGGGCGCCGTCGAGCACCGCGAAGCCCATCGCCATCGCAACCCGACGGGTGTCCACCACGAGGACCGGGATCGGGGCATCGCGGGCCGCGAGGCACGCCGAGTCGTAGGTGCCCGACATGTCACCCGACAGATGTGCCGAGACGATCGCGGTCGCTCCCGAGCCGGCTGCGTCGGCGTAGGCCTGCGCGAAGCGGTCCGGCGACGGGCGTGACGTGGTGACGACATTCCACGCGCGCAACGCCTCGGCCACCTCAGCCGGCGATATCTCGGTGCCCTCGTCGTAGGGCTGACCGCTTACGACCACCTGCACCGGCACCACCCGGATGTGGTGCGACGCCACGAGATCCGCCGGCAGGTACGCCGTCGAGTCCGTCACGATCGCCACCCGGTTGTGCATGCCCGCGACCCTACTCACCCCGACGTCGTGCCGAGACTGATCGGGTCGCCTGATTCCCGCGCTGGGTAGCAGGTGGACCACCGGGAGGCACGGCCGCGCTAGGCCAGGACGAGGTTAACCAGCTTGGGCGGGCGTACGACGACGGTGCGGATCTCGGCACCGTCGAGCGCCTTCACCACGGCGGACGAGGCGAGCGCCAGCGCACGCAGGTCGGCCTCGGAGATGGTCGGAGACACCTCGAGCCGGTCGCGGACCTTGCCCGCGACCTGCACGACGCAGGTCACGGTGTCCTCGACCAGCAGCGCCGGGTCGACGGCCGGCCAGCCGGCCAGCGCCACGGTCGGCTCGTGTCCGAGCCGCTCCCACATCTCCTCGGCGGTGTAGGGCGCCACCAGCGACAGCATGATCGCGACCGCCTCGGCTGCCTCGCGCACGGCCGGGTCTCCACCGCCCACGCCGGAGTCGATCGCCTTGCGCGCGGCGTTGACCAGCTCCATCGTCTTGGCCACCGCGACATTGAAGCGGAACGACTCGACGGCCTTGCGCGCCTCGTCGACCGACTTCGCCGTCGTACGCCGGAGCCCGAGATCACCGGTGGTCGCGTCGATGCCGACCGGGCTCGTGACATCGCCGGACAGCCGCCAGACGCGCGCGAGGAACTTCTTCGACCCGCTCGGCGAGACGTCGGCCCAGTCGATGTCGTCCTCCGGTGGGCCGGCGAACACCATCGTGAGACGCACGGCATCGACGCCGTTGATGTCGAGCTCGTCGGAGAGCCGCACCAGGTTGCCGCGTGACTTGCTCATCGTCGAGCCGTTCATGCCGACCATGCCCTGGTTGAGCAGCCGGGTGAACGGCTCGGTGAACTCCACCATGCCCATGTCGAAGAGCACCTTGGTGAAGAAGCGGGCATAGAGCAGGTGCAGGATCGCGTGGGTGACACCGCCGGTGTACTGGTCGACCGGCGCCCACTCGCGCGCCTGCGCAGGGTCGAACGGGCCGTCGGTCTTCGCGGGGTCCAGGTAGCGCAGGAAATACCACGACGAGTCGACGAACGTGTCCATCGTGTCGGTGTCGCGCTTGGCGGCACCGCCGCAACCCGGGCACGGCACGTTGACCCAGGCCTCGGCAGCGGCCAGCGGCGACTGTCCCTTCGGCGACAGGTCGAGACCCTCGGTCGGCGGCAGCACCACGGGCAGCTGGTCCTCCGGCACCGGCACCTCGCCGCACGAGGGGCAGTGGATGATCGGGATCGGCGTTCCCCAGTAGCGCTGGCGCGAGATCAGCCAGTCACGCAGGCGGTAGTTGATCGCACCTGTGCCGAGGTCCTTGTCCTCCAGCCACGTCACCATCGAGGCGATCGCCTCGACCTTGCGCAGGCCGTCGAGGAATCCCGAGTTGATCGCTGCGCCGTCACCGGAATATGCGTCCCCGGCGAAGTCGGCGGGTGCTTGCACGACCGGGACGATGGGCAGGTCGTAGGCAGTAGCGAAGTCCCAGTCGCGCTGGTCGTGCGCGGGCACGGCCATGATCGCGCCGGTGCCGTAGTCGGCCAGGACGTAGTCGGCGGCGTAGACCGGGATTCGTTCGCCGTTGACGGGGTTGATCGCGTAGCGCTGCAGGAAGACACCGGTCTTCACGCGCTCGGACGACAGCCGGTCGATCTCGCTGACCTGCTTGACGGTCTCGAGGTAGGCCTCGAAGTCGGCCTGCGCGGACGTGCCGGCCGCCAGCTCGGCGGCCAGGTCGGAGTCGGCAGCGACGACGAAGAACGTCGCGCCGAACAGCGTGTCGGGGCGCGTCGTGTAGACGGTCACCGGCGCGTCGCAACCCTCGATGACGAAGTGCACGTGTGCACCCGTCGAGCGCCCGATCCAGTTGCGCTGCATGAGCAGCACCTTCTCGGGCCAGTTGCCCTCCAGCTGCGCCATGTCCTCGAGCAGCCGGTCGGCATAGTCGGTGATCCGCATATACCACTGGGTCAGCTTCTTCTTCGTCACCAGCGCGTCGCAGCGCTCGCAGCGACCCTGCACGACCTGCTCGTTGGCCAGCACGGTCTGGTCGTTGGGGCACCAGTTGACGTTGCTGTCCTTGCGGTAGGCCAGCCCGCGCTCGAACATCTTGAGGAACAGCCACTGGTTCCAGCGGTAGTAGGCCGGGTCGCTCGTGTGCAGAACGCGGTCCCAGTCGAACGAGCAGGCATAGCGGCGCATCGACGACTTCTGCTGCTCGATGTTCTCCGCGGTCCACAGCACCGGGTCCTCGCCGCGCTTGATCGCGGCGTTCTCCGCGGGCAGCCCGAACGAGTCCCACCCGATCGGGTGCATCACGTTGAAGCCCTGCTGCGCCCAGTAGCGAGCGATGACGTCGCCGAGGGCGTAGGCCTCGGCATGGCCCATGTGCAGGTTGCCGGAGGGGTACGGGAACATGTCGAGGGCGTACTTCTTGGGCCGCTGGTCGTCAGGGCGACCGCTGCGGAAGGGCGCGAGCGCGTCCCAGACGGGCAGCCACTTCTCCTGCACCGCGTGGACGTCATAACCCTCGCGTGCATCGCTCTCGGCGGGCTCGGTCGAGGTGGTCGGCGTGGTCTCGCTCTGCGTCATGGCGTTGTTCCCTCGTGATCGCTGGGTCCGGACACGACAAGACCCCTCGCGCAGGAGGGGTCAGCCGCACCGGTACGCCGGCGTTCCTAGTGGCGCTTGCTCCGGTGCGGCCCGATAAGCAGGAGTCCGGCTCGCACTCGCTCAGGATAGCCGACCGCCCCGCTGCACCCCACGGCTGTTGTCTGCGCTGCCGCCGACGGGCCACGCGGATCTCGCGACGCGACGGTGACGGCCTGCGAGGACGAGCCGCTCAGCGAGAGCGGACCGACCATCGCCACCCTCAGCCAGCAGTGAGGAGAGAACGCACGTGCTCCTCGATCACCGCCGCGGTCTCCTCGGCGCTTCTCGCCGTGGTGTCGAGCACCAGGGCGGTCGGCCCGGTGGGCGTGAAGTAGTCCACGCTCGCGATGAGCTCGCGAGTGCGATCCGGGTCCGAGAGCTTCAGCCGGACGACGCGGTCTTCGGCAACCACTCTGCGCAGCTGCTCCTCGAGGTCGCACACGAGCCGGACGGGTACGAACACCGCGTCCCGAGCAGCTGCGACGGCGGCGATCCGGTCGAACCACACGACGCTCTCGTCGTCGGCCTCGAGGGCGTTGGTGAGGACATAGCTCGCGTCGCGCGGGGCGATCTCGGCCAACGCGTCGAGCACCACGCCCCGGACTCGCTCGACGTAGCCCCAGACCTCCTCCGGCAGCTCGGTGCGCCCGTCCCAGCGAAAGAGCGACATCAGCGGGAGGTTGACCTTGTGGTTGTCGACCACGGCAGCCCCGGTGCGGGCGGCGAGCGCCTCGGCGACCGTGCGTTTGCCGACCCCCGGCGACCCCAGCAGGTAGACGATGCTCGTGGTCATCGCGCGGATCCCCTCGTCGGCAACGACCGCGAGTATGCCGACCTGATGGCGAACCGCGCGACCCCGATAGCCAGCGCCGGCGAACGTCAGATCAGCGGGTCTTGACCCACCAGGCGAAGAAGAAGCACGGCAGGAAGGCCACGAAGGCGATCGGGCCGAGGACGACGTAGAGCGGCAGCGGTGCCAGCACCGTGACGAGCAGCGCGCCGGTCAACGCGGGCGGACGCGGGTGCGCCAGGCACTTGTGGCCCCGACGCCCCTCGGGGAGCCCGCACTCGACACACCGGGGACGAGCATCAGTGCTGTCGACGGCCACCCGCCCACTATGCCCCACGCGACGGCCGACGGCCGTTCTAGCCAGACGTTCGTGGTCCGCGGTCAGGGCAGCGGAGCAGCGACAGGTCGCTGGCCAGCGCGTGGCCGATCGTCGTGTGGACGTCCCAGGACCAGTGGATGCCGTCGGGGTTTCCGGTGCCGGCGCTCAGCGACGGGGCGACGATCGGGTCGAGGTCGACGAAGCCGGCACCGTGCTCGCTCGCCCACCGTCTCGCCGCCACGACGGCGGGGGCGTGCTGGCGGTGCGACGGGTAGGCCGACGCGCTGTGCGGCGACGGCCCGACGAGCACGACGGGGATGCCGGGGCGGTAGTGGTGGATGCCCTCGACGATGCGCGCGAGGTAGTGGTCGGTCGCTGCCTGCGGGAGCTGGCGCAGACGTCCCCCGGTTGCTCGGATCACCCACGGAGTGGCTGTCGTGTAGGCGGTGCGGACGCGGCGACGCAGGGATCCTGGTCGCACGTAGGGGATGCCGTCACGGAGGTAGGTCGGCAGTGCGGCCGGAAGGTGATCCATCTGCCCAACTCCGAGCACGATCGCGTCGGCGCGCGGGACGAGCTCACCCCACACGCGCGGGTCCTTCGTCAGCGCCCACCACGCATCTCGGGCGGTCCAGCCGAGACGAGCGACGAGGTCGGAGCTCACGTCGACACCGAGTGACGACGACATCGCCGCAGCCATGACGTTGGGATAGAGCCGCGGGTCGTTCGGCGGGTGCGGCGCGTCCGGGCCGTGGAACGCGAGAGAGTCCGCGAACACCAGTACGTGCCGGTTGGGACGCATCGCTCCGCTCATGCCTCGAGCTCGGTGAGCGTGGAGTCGAGCTCGGCGACGAGTCGCTCGGCATCGCGCTGCGAGAAGACCATCGGCGGTCGGACCTTGAGGATGTTGTTGTCGATACCTGCCGTGCCGATGAGGACATGCCGGCGTCGCAGCCCGTTGACGACTGCCCGCGTCAGCGCCTCGTCCGGCTCCTTGTCGGTGCCCGGCACGGTGAACTCGATGCCGATGAACAGCCCGGCCCCGCGCACGTCGGCGATCGACGGATGACGCGTCGCGAGCTCGCGGACCATGCTCTGGATCGCAGCACCGACCGTCGCGGCGTTGTCCTGCAGGTGTTCCTCGCGGACGACGTCGAGCACTGCCTGGGCTGCAGCGACCGAGACCGGGTTGCCACCAAAAGTGTTGAAATAGCGCATGTCTCGGCCGAACGCCTCGACGACGTCGGGTCGTACGATCGTCGCCGCGATCGGCATGCCGTTGCCCATCGGCTTGCCGACAGTCACCAGATCGGGGACGAACGGTGCGTCGTCCATGCCGTGACGTTGGAAGCCCCACATCGCATCGCCCGTGCGACCGAAGCCTGGCTGCACCTCGTCAGCGAGGTAGACGCCGCCGGCCCGTGCGACCACGTCGCGCACGGGGGCGAGGAACCCGGGTGGAGCGGGAAGGACGCCGTCGCTGGCGAAGATGGAGTCTGCGACGAACGCGGCGAACCGGACACCGTGCGCTGCGAGATCGTCGATCTCGGCCTGCACCTGCGCCGCGAACCACTCCCCCAGGCTGGCGAAGCCGGCCGCGGCGTGGTCGACCCTGAACGCGTCGGGCGCGGGCACCCAGCGGACCCACGGCGGAAGTGATCCGAGGCCGCCGAGCGACGGTGAGATCGCGGCGATCTCGGTGGTCACCCCGTGATAGGCGTTGCGCGTCACGATCACGCCGGTGCCACCCGTGTGCGCCTTAGCGATGCGCAGCGCCAGGTCACCGGCCTCCGACCCGGTGCAGGTGAACATCACGTGCCCGAGCTCGGCCGGGAACGTCTCGAGGAGCTCCTCCGCATAGCGCACGATCGCCGGGTGCAGATAGCGGGTGTGGGTGTTGAGCAGTGCCGCCTGCCCGGCGACCGCCGCGGTCACCCTCGGGTGCGAGTGCCCCAGCGATGCGACGTTGTTGTAGACGTCGAGATACTCCTCGCCCTCGACGTCGTAGAGATGCACGCCGGCGCCGCGCACGATCTGCAGGGGCTGCTCGTAGAACAGCCGGTAGGCGGGTCCGAGCGCATCGATACGACGGCGCACGAGATCGGCGGTCGCAGGCTCGAGCGACCCGATCGTCGCGGGGTCGAAATAGGTCGACGGACCCACACTCCGGGCCACGTCATCCACCAGCCTGGTTGCGCGGTGAGGGGGAGGTGGCAAGTCGGCGAAGCGCTTGCCCAGTACGGGATATCGAGCGTCCGGTGTAGCCGGCGTTCGACGGGTCGGACGCTGCGAGCCAGGAGTTGAGGAGCAGTCGCTGCGCGAGCCGGACGCGTACGAGAGAGGGCAGCATCGCGACCTCGTCGGGCTCGAGAGAGCGGATCTCGGTGTAGCCGGCCGCGATGTCGTAGGGCGCCTCCCACGGATCCACGTGGTGACGCTCCAGGGCACCGTCGGCGCCGACGGAGTAGGCCATCGCGACGGCGAGGTCACCGACGACCGATGAGTGCACGATGTCGCCGAAGTCGAGGATCCCGGTGACGAAGTCGGGTGCGGACGCGGCGACGAGGAGGTTGTCGGGGTTGAGGTCGTGATGCACGACCTGCTGCCGGGTCGAGCGCAGCGCGTCACCCACGTGCTCGTCGTAGTCATCGAGCTCGATCTCCGCCGCAGTGCGAGCGAGCGGGTCCACGACCCGGTCGAGCAGCGGACGCAGCGTGCCGACCTGCAGGAGGTCCCAGGCCAGGACCCGGCGTGCGGCATCGTGCTCGAGGTCGGCGAGAGCGAGCGAGAGCCGAGCAGCAGCCCGACCGATCGCCCGACGCTGCTCGGCCGACGTCACGTCGTAGTCGAGGACAGCACCGTCGAGATAGCTGAGGACCCTGGCCAGACGCGGCTCCCCGTCGGTGCCGGCGACCACCCGCAGCACGACGCCGTCGACGTCGGGCACAAGTCGCGACAGCGGGAGTCCGGGGTCCCGGGTGCTCGCGTGCACCAGCGCGACGCACTGGAGGTCGAGCACAGCCGCGTCATCGAGGGGGTGCGCCACCTTGACTATGCGCCGACCGTCCGAGCAGGTGACGACGTAGGAGTCGTCGCGCTCGGTCTCGAGCCGCTGCAGGTGCGTCGCCTCGATCCCCCAGCCCTCGCTCAGCATGGCGAGCACCGCGTCGCCGCGGAGTCGGGTGAACGGTGCAGCCAGTGAGGCATCCGAGACCGGGGCGGGCGAGGTCGGGCGGGTCCGCCCTGGGGCGGTCCCGTCCGTTGAGGCCGTCGCACGGACGGGCAACGCGCTCGCTGTCGGTCGCTGCTCGCTCACGCGGGCACGCTACTGGACTGGCGCGGTCGGTCGTCCTGGAGCCGGCGTCCTAACGGTCGGGGTCGTAGATCCCGTCGACGGTCACGATGCCGCTCGGGTTACCGCCGCGCAACGATCGGCGCAGATACATGTCACGGTCAGCGACCCAGAGCAGTCGCTCGACGTCGCCCTCGTCCCACGGCTCGAGGATGGCGTGCCCGACGCTGATGTGCAGCGTGGTGAGCGTGGCATCGCCGGGGAACTGCGCGGCGAGCCAGCCGCGGAGCCGGTTCTCCATCTCATACGGCGCGACACCGCCTCCCATGCCGACGACGACGAACTCATCTCCGCCCCAGCGGGCGATGACATCGGTCGCGCGCGACGTCGCGCGCAAGGCCTGTGCGACCGCGAGGATCACCCGGTCACCGGCGTCGTGACCGGAGAGGTCGTTGACGGCCTTGAGGCCGTCGACATCGAGGAACGAGCAGGAGACCGCGTCGCCGTTTCGGCGGGCCAGGGCCACGACCTCGCGACCGAGCAGTGAGAGACCGCGGCGGTTCGAGAGGCCGGTCGCCGGATCCTCGGTCGCGGCCTGCGACGCGCGGCGGGTTGCCGCTGTCGCGACATCGAGACTGCGGCGGCGCAGCGCCAGCACGACGACAGCAAGGGCAGAGCCCGTCGCCATGAAGAACACCCAGTGGTCCCAGTCGGCGAGCGTGCCACCGATGAACGAGACACACGCCAGCCAGCTCACCCACACACCGGTGAGCACCACGGCGAACCACCGCGTGCGCAGCAGGCCGATGCCCGCACCAACCACGACGAGCAGGAAGGTCGCCGTCTCCTGCGGGTCGCGTGTCGAGAGCAGGATGATCGCGGCGTAGGCAGTGGTCAGGGTGATGAGGCCGGTCACGACGGCGTGACCCCAGCAGTCGGGGATCAGGTGGCGCCACGCCGCGAAGGTGACCAGGAGGGCCACGACCGTCGCGATGCCTGCCGCGATGTCCATCGCCGGTGTCGCCCGGTCGGCGGCCGAGACGTGGTGCAGCCACGCGAGACCGACGTAGAACAACGCCAGCGAGGCCGAGACCGGCAGCACGGCCCACGAGGTGTCGGCGTCGTAGGCGCGGGCGGCAGCACCGCTGGGACCGGATGCACGATGGCGTCTCGAATCAGGCAACCTGGTCACCTCCCACGGTCATCCCTGCAGCCAGCTGTGAGTGAGCCAGGAGGCTCACGACGTGCTCACGACCGGGGCAGCGCACGTCGGTGCGCACGGTCTCCCGAGCGTAGGCCGCGTGGCTGTGCGGCGACATACCGAAACCAGGGGGTACGCGTCGGGGGGCACGACCACGCACGCTGCGTAGCCGTTGGCCTGGTCCACTCGGCTCCCCTGCGCCGTCCGCGTGAACTCGCGAGCGCCGCGTCGGTGCGGCGTCTGGCCCGCGAATCAGCCGGGTGGCTACGCTGCGCCCACAGCGTCGCCGGGGGTACCAGCGCGATGCCGGGTGCAGGGAGAGATCGATGGCGCATGCAGGACTCGGGACTCATCGTCGACGCTCGCTTGCGATCGCGGCCCTCGGGCTAGCTCTGACTGCCAGCGCGGTGCCGGCCGCAGTCGCCTCCACGGCTCAGCCCATCGGCAACCTCTACCTCTGCGTCAACAACACGACGCATGTGGTGAGCCTCGCGTGGTCGTTCACCACCTGCCCGTCGGGGTCGACGAAGTACGTCCTGCTCGGGAAGCCTTCCGGAGCACCAGGTGCCGCCGGGCCGACCGGTGCGAAGGGTCCGACAGGTCCCGCCGGAGCAGCCGGTGCACGGGGTGCCACCGGTGCCACCGGTGTCGCAGGTGCCACCGGAGCTACGGGGGCGACGGGCAGCGCCGGAGCGGTCGGGGCGACGGGCGCCGGCACCACCGGAGCGTCCGGGGCGACGGGCCCGACCGGAGCCACCGGCTCCAGCGGAGCGACTGGCGACATCGGCGCAGCGGGAGCGGTGGGAGCGACCGGTACGACCGGACCATCGGGTCCCACCGGGTCCGTCGGCGCCACGGGAGCGACCGGTGCCACCGGGGCCACGGGCACGTCAGGGGTCACCGGCTCGACCGGAGCCATCGGCTCGACCGGCCCAGCAGGTCCGACCGGCGTGACGGGGTCGACCGGGTCGACCGGCACTGCGGGGGCCGGCGGCAGCGCCGGGATCACCGGCGCTACCGGTCCGACCGGTGCGGGCGTCACCGGCGCTTCGGGAACGCAGGGACCGGGCGGCGACATGGTGCTGGCCGGCAACGTCGACTTCATCGACCCGCAGGACTCCACCGGCTTCTTCGGTCTCGGCGGCAGCGGACTGCTCGCGCCCGTCTCGCTGTCGGTCGAGGCCCCGATGCCCTTCGCCGGCACGCTCTCGGCGTTGGCCGTGCACAACCAGGCGCTCGTCGGTGTCAGCGGCGTGACGGTGACAGTCTTCAAGAACGGGGTGGCCACCGCTGCAACATGCACCGTCGCCGCGCTCGGCAGCGGGTGCAGCGATCCGACGCACCCGATCGTGTTCGGGGCCGGCGACACCCTCTCGGTCAGGATCACCAAGTCCCTCGGTGGTGCCGCCGTGCAGTACCTCGGCTTCAGCGCTGGGTACAGCCGCGCATGAGCGGGGTCGTGCTCGGTCCGGCCGTCGTCGCCCGTCCTGAGGTCTCGCGTCGGGCTGTGATCGCGGCGATCGGCGTCGTCGGTGCTGCCGCGGCTGCCGCCACCCTGCCGGGATGGCACGGCGCGACGGCGAGCGCACCGTCGCTCGACGACGTGCTGCGGGCGTCGTTCTGCGGCGCGCTCATCGGCGCCGCGTTCGCCCTCGAGCTCGATGACGACAGCCCGATCCCGCTGACGCTGACCTCCGTCGACGGCGTCGGCACATCGCCCGCCAGCGAGCACGCGTTCAGCCTCCGGCTCGCCGGGCCGGTGGCCCCGCGGCAGGGCGGCCAGGTCGGACACCTCAGCTCGTCGGCATTTCCCCGTACGCCGCTGCTCGTCGTGCCGAGCGGGTTGCCCGACGGGGTCGGCCAGGACTGGATCGTCACGGTCGTGCGGGGTGCGGCATGACCGACCCGTTCGTTGCCGAGATCCGGCTCTTCGCCGGCAACTTCGCCCCCAACGGCTGGGCGTTCTGCAACGGCCAGCTGCTGTCGATCCAGCAGAACACCGCGCTGTTCTCGCTGCTGGGCACGTCCTACGGCGGCAACGGGGTGTCGAGCTTCGCCCTGCCCGACCTCCAGGACCGGGTGCCGATCCACACGGGCGGTGGCCAGCCGGGGCCGGGACTGGTTCTGCGCAGCCTCGGCGAGACGGGTGGTGCGTCGTCGGTGACGCTCATCGCCAGTGAGATGCCCCACCACGGCCACGCCGCCTCGTCCGCCGTCGGCAGCACGGATCGCGCTACAGGCAACGTGCCGGCCGTCGGGGGTCGCTATGCCGACAACCCTGGCAACGCTGCGAACCAGCCGCACAACAACAGGCCGCCCTACCTCGGGCTGACGTACATCATCGCCCTCCAGGGCATCTTCCCCCCGAGACCCTGAGGAGTCAGCCGTGGGAACCCCCTACGTCGGAGAGATCCGGATCTTCAGCTTCGGCTTCGTGCCGAAGGGATGGGCCGAGTGTGCCGGGCAGCTGTTGCCCATCAACCAGAACCAGGCGCTGTTCTCGATCCTCGGCACCACCTACGGCGGTGACGGTCGCACCACGTTCGCCCTGCCCGACCTGCGCGGTCGATCTGCGGTCGAGCCGGGCATCGAGGTGCAGCTCGGTCTGCGCGGCGGCGAGGAGACGCACACGCTGACCGGCGTCGAAGCCAGCCACGCGCTGACCGCCGACACAGCTGCGACGACGAACCGGCCGACCGGGGCGCTGCTCGCCCGTGGCGGGGCCTACAGCGACACCTCCGACGGTGTCACGAGCACGGCCGGCGGCGGCCAGCCGCACGAGAACCGTCCGCCGTTCCTGACGCTCGTCTACGCCCTCGCCCTCGTGGGCATCTTCCCGTCACGCAACTAGCAGGAGCCACTGATGGCACAGCCCTACGTCGGCGAGATCCGGCTCTTCGGTGGGAACTTCGCGCCCTCGGGCTGGGCGTTCTGCGACGGTGACCTCCTGCCCATCGCGACCTTCGACACGCTGTTCAACCTCATCGGCACGACCTACGGCGGCGACGGGCAGACCACCTTCGCGCTGCCGGACCTCCGGGGTCGGGCGGCCATCGGGCGCGGCCAGGGACCCGGGACATCGAGCTACGTCATCGGTGAAGCGGGAGGCGCCGAGACGATCACCCTCACGACCCAGCAGCTGCCGGTCCACGGCATGCCGACGAAGTCGTCGGGTGACCGGACCCGCAACCGCCCGGGTGCGGCGATCGCGCGAGGTGGGGTTTATGACCCGACCAGCACGACGACGTTCGCCGACCACGGCGGCGGGCAGCCGCACGAAAACATGCCGCCGTTCGCTGCCGTCAACTTCATCATCTCCCTGTTCGGCGTCTTCCCGTCCCAGGCGTGACTCCGACCCCGGGTGGTGTGACCCTGCGTCCGGCCACGGCCGACGATGAGGGCTACGTCGACTCGCTCGTCCTTGCCGACGCCCAGGTCGAGCTCGCGGCCCTGCCGGACCCGCCTCGATCGCATCTCGCACGGGTGCAGGTCGCGGCCCGCCGTGGGGGCTACGCGCAGGCGTGGCCGAACGCGGTCGACCACCTCGTCGTCCTCGACGACGTCCCCGTGGGTCGCCTGCTCCTGCACCGGACCGGCACGGCCGTGCACGTGATCGACATCAGGCTCGAGTCGGCTCGACGGCGCAATGGTGTGGGTACGGCCGCCCTGAACGAGGTCTGCTCTCACGCCTCGGCGGCACGCCTCCCCGTCACATTGAGCGTGCGCGCCGGCACAGCGACCGAGTCGTGGTATCGCCGCCTCGGCTTCGTCGAGGTCGGTCACCGCGACCCCGAGTCGGCCGATATCGACCTGGTCCGACCTGCGGACGAGTGAGCCGGGGCAGGGATCAAGGGGCGATTTCACCTCGGGCCCTGACCCCCGTTATGCTTCTGCGGCACGAGAGCACGGGGCTGTGGCGCAGCTGGTAGCGCACCTGCATGGCATGCAGGGGGTCAGGGGTTCGAGTCCCCTCAGCTCCACAAGGATGAAGGGTCCGGGGTTGATCCCCCGGGCCCTTCATCGTTGCGACCATGCAGCGTGGGGACTCGGGAGGAGCTCGCCGCCAGGCGAGCGACGGATCGGCGGCAGTTGCCGGCGCTGCTAGTGAGAACGCGCGCTCTACGACGCGATTCCGCTATCGCTGAGGGGCCTCGGCTGTCGACCCCTGGGAAAGCAGGGACGACCGGGCCTCTCCACGACGGTGAACGGCGGCGGACAGTCCCGGGGTCCGGCACCCGCCGCCTCGTCGAAGGAACGGGGAGGTCACCGCGGCGTCCTAGGCACGTCACGGTGAAACTCCCGTCCGCTGCACCGGCGGGGTTCGCGTCACTGACGTGCGTCGTTCTGGCTGCCTGCTCCACGCCGGCAAGCCCTGCTGCGACTGCCACGGGATCAGCCTCCAGCGCCACCCCGACGGCATCGGACACAGCAGCAACGGTGCTGCTCCACGGGATCTCCGTGTCGCTCCCGAGCGGCTGGTCGGAGGGCCTCCCGAGCAACTGTGTCGCCCCTGTCGGGCACACGGTGACGGTCTACACCGGCGGCCCGAAGGTGTCAGCGTGACCTGCGGCCCCGTCGACGCCGAACCGGCCGGACCGGCCGAAACCATTGCGCTCATCGAGATCTTCGGGACGTCGGGCGCCATTCCCTGGAGCGGCAGGAAGACGGTTTGGGAGAACCAACCGGCCTGGATCACCGAGGTGGACACCGCAGGCGCCACGGTGACCCCGTGCCTGTCGGCGTCGAGCACCGCCGTGCCGTGTTCATCGGGCTCGGCCGCGAGCACGCTGCTCACGACCACGCTCGCGCTGCCGTGGCTCAACGCGATGGTCGTGGTGCGCGGAGCCACCCCTGCACGCACGCAGGAGCTGCTCAACCTCGCCTCCGTGCACGCTGAGTCCGCGGTGACCGTCGCTGGCTCAGCGTCCAGAATCAGCGGCACGTGGGCGGCGCTCCCCGCACGGCTCAGGTTCACGACCTCGCAGTCCGACATCGAGCAGACCCTCGGCGTGCTCGGTGGGCTCCCGACCGTCCCGGCAGCCGCGGCGTGCGAGATCCCCACGACGTCGGGGGCGTTCGGCGTCCTGCAGGTGCTCACGTTCGAGACCAACGCCACCGACACGAGCTTCCTGGTCGTAGATTCACCGTGCGGCCAGGTCACGTCAGGAAACGGGGTCGCGAGTCAGGCTGACGATGCCCTGTTCACCGCGCTGGCCAGGCGCTGCCTCCGTCTTTGTCATCGGGGGAGCCGCAATCGCGTTGACCAACCCCGCCCGCGAGTCGACGACAGATGTTGACGGATGGTCGGCAAGCCCGTGGACGCCACGGAGGTCATCCGGCAAATGCAGATCCGATGGGGTCTCGACGCCGACTGGTTCAACTTTCGGGCCCATGGTCTGCTCCCGCCTGTCGCCGGTCAGGACCTGGTCACCGAAGCCGTGTCAGCTGGAGATGTGACCCTTTACGTCGCACGCCCCGAGTCGCTTCTCGCGATGAAACTGTTCCTCAGGCCCGGCGCCACTACACGCCCACCGTTGACCCTGCGGAATGGCTCCCACGCGGAGCGCGGACTTGCGCTCGCCCTGAGTGATCTAGCGCTCGGGTGTCGGTGGGGTCGGGCATGCTCGGTCGTGACATCGCCGACGGATCGGCCCGGGCGAGACACAGGGCAGGGGTGCGCCATGACGGAGCTCGTCGTGAAGCCGCTGGACGAGAGCACCTGGCCGGACTTCGCCGCCCTGGTCGAGCGCCACAACGGGGTCTGGGGCGGCTGCTGGTGCATGGCCTTCCACGTGGAGGGGGTCGGCCAGGACAAGCCTCCTGCGCAGAATCGGACCGAGAAGCAGGTCCGGGTCAGCGACGGTCGCGCTCACGCGGCCCTCGTCTACGACGGCGACCTGTGCGTGGGCTGGTGCCAGTTCGGACCCACCGACGAGCTGCCGCGCATCAAGCACGGCCGTGCCTACCGCGAGGGGCTGACCACGCTGCCCGACTGGCGGATCACCTGCTTCTTCGTCGACAAGACCCGTCGTGGCCGGGGTGTCTCGACCGCGGCCCTCGCCGGTGCGCTCGCGGAGATCGCCCGGCTCGGCGGAGGCACCGTCGAGAGCTATCCGGAGGACGCCGCGGGTCGCAAGGTGTCGGGGTCGTTCCTGCACAACGGCACCGTCGCGATCTTTGAACGCCACGGCTTCGCGCGCACCCGAGCCCTCGATAAGAACCACTGGGTCCTCACGCAGACGGTGGCCCCGAAACGCGCGGCGAGGGCGAAGGTCTGAGCCGGCCGGTCAGGCCTCGTCGCCGACGACGTCTTCCGGCAGCGACCGGGCGTTGTGCTCGACCAGGCGCCACCGGCCGTCCGGCAGCTCCTCGAGCACCGACCAGGCACAGTTGACCAGACCGCCGAGCGCCGCCCAGTGCTCGAGCGGCAGGCCGAGCAGCGATCCGATGCCGGAGCGCGCAGCGCCACCGTGGGTCGCGACCACGAGCGTGCCCCCGGCAGGCAGCTCGGCGGCATAGCGGCGTACGGCGGTGGAGACGCGGTGCGCGACCTCGGTGCGCGACTCGCCGCCTCCGGGACGCACGTCCGCACCCTCGGACCAGCGGGAGTAGAGCTCGGGATCGAGCGCGATGATCTCGGTGCGTACGAGCCCCTGCCAGCGGCCGGCATAGGTCTCCCGCAGCGCCGGATCGGTGTCGACCTCGAGCCCGACGATGTCGGCGAGCGCCTGCGCGGTCGTACGCGCCCGATCGAGGTCGCTGGACACGATCCGGTCGGGCTTGAGGGTCGCAAGGTCGCGCGCAGCGCGCTCGGCCTGAGCCAGACCCACCTCATCGAGAGCGACGTCCGTGCTGCCCTGGAACCTCATCTCGAGGTTCCAGGCGGTGCGGCCGTGCCGCCAGAGCACGACTCGACGGGCGCTCATCCCGCGTCTACGTCCTCGTCCGCCTCGTCTTCGGTGCCGTCGAACGCCGGCACCGTCTCGAGGTCGTCGCGCGATGAGCTGGGGCGGTAGACAGACTCCGGGAGCTCGATGCGGGCACCGTCCTTCCACAGCCGCTCGAGGCCGTAGTAGGAGTGCTCCTCCGAGTGCTGAACGTGCACGACGATGTCGATGTAGTCGAGGAGCACCCAGCGACCCTCGCGCTGGCCCTCGCGGCGTACCGGGTCGACGTCGATCAGGTCGAGCGCGGCCTCGATGCCGTCGACGATCGCCTTGACCTGACGGTCGCTCGACGCCGAGCACAGCAGGAAGATGTCGGTGATGACCAGGGTCTCGGACACGTCGAGGGCCACGATGTTCTCGGCCTGCTTCTCCGACGCCGCATGTGCGGCGATCATCGCGAGCTCGAGCGCGCGGTCGGATGCGGTCACGGGGGTCCTCAGCCTTCATCAGTGAGGGCGGTGGAGTCGCGCCCATCGGGTCGGGATCGGCGCCCGCTGAGCGGGGCGACCCAACACCATGGTCTCACGCGCGGGGTGGTCGCCCGACCGTGTGCTCAGGACCCGCCCGCTCAGGCGGGAGGAGTGAAGTCGGCGCCGAGCACGACGATCACGTCGGCGACCGTCTGGGTCGACGTCGCGACCTGCACTGCCGTCGCCGGGATCTTGAGCGCCGCGGCCAGCTCGTTGCCCCAGCGCAGCGACTCCCGAGTGGCATCGGGGACGACCACCACGGATGCCTTCTGGCCCCACGCGGCTGCGTTTCCGCCGTTCACATAGGTGTAGCCGGCGTCGACGATGAGCTGTCGGGCCGCCGCGTTGAGCCCTGGAGCACCGACGCCGTTCTGGACGAGCACCCGCACCTTGGAGTTGGGACCGGGCGTGCGCGCGGCGTCGGGCAGCAGCTCGGTGACCAGGGTGGCGGTGGCTTCCTGATCGATCCGGGTGGCGGCAGCCACCACCTGGTCGCTCTTCACCGGCAGGTTCTTGTAGGCCACGTTGTCGGACAGGACGTCCGAGTGAAGGCGGACGAGGAACGCCGCGATCTGGGACGCCGGCACCGTCGAGCGCGCCGAGGCGCCGAGGCCGGTGAGGATCGGCTCGACCTTGGCCGGGTCGCTCGGCAGCCTGCTGACGACCAGACGCAACACCTGGGTGAACCGAGCCATCCGCACCTCTTCGGGCTCCCCCGGCGCGAGGTAGGTCGCGAACAGCGCCGCCTGCGGGCCTTGCAGGGTCTGCGCGTTGCCGGCCGGGATGAGCACGACCTTGGTGCCGTCGGGCTGGGTCTTGAGCACGTCGACATCGACGTCGACGATCACGCCACCGACCGCGTCGACGAGGCCGGAGAAGGCCAGCGGATCCATCCACTGGGTCGCGTTGACGTTGACACCCATGGCATCGCTGAGCGCGTTGGCCGACGAGCTCTGATCGGTCAGCCGGACGATCTCACCGAACGGCAGGGCGCCGCCGGTCGCGACCTCGACGATGACCGACGGCGGGATCGAGATGTCGGTGGCGCGACCCGTGCGCCCACCGACCGAGAGCAGGGAGTTGCCGACCGCGATGCCGTCCTCGGACTTGAGCTGGAACAGCAGGGTGGGCTGGATCGGACCGGTCGGGGTCGCGGGAAGCGACTGCGGGGGCTGGGGATCCCCGCCGGAGCGGCTGGTCACCGCCCAGACGACGACGAGCCCGACGAGCAGCCCGAGGACGATCCCGCTGACGATGAGGGCGCGCCTGCGCGAGGTCAGCGCAGACTCCCTGGCCGCCTCCTCGACCGCACGGCGTCGGGCCATCCGGCCACCCTCAGCGGCGGCGGCGGCCGCAGCCGCAGCCGTCTCGGCAGCGGAACCCGGCACGATCGTGTCGGCATGGTGCACGGCAGTGGGTATCTCACCGGCGACGACTCCCACGGCCGAGGTCGGCTCCATCCGCTCGACCCCCTCGGGCACCCGGATCCCGGCAGGGACTGCGGACGTACGGGGGTCCGCGATGTCAACCGCCGCCGACGCCACGACCGGCGCCTCGACCGACGCGCCGTCGGCTCCGGCTCGGTCGCCGTCGCCGGCGGGCAGTCGATCGCGAGCTTCGACCTCCACGACGTCGCCGTGGTCGCCGTCGTGGGTGTCGTGGGTGTCGTGGGTGTCGTGGGTGTCGTCGACCTGGTGGTCCCGGTCACCGGGGGCGTCGATGTCATCGAGGTCGTCCACGAGGTGGTCGTGGTCGTCGTGGTCGTCGTGGTCGTCGTGGTCGTCGTGGTCGTCGTGGTCGTCGTGACCAGGCGCGCTGTGCCGGCCGCTCACGCGGGCACCGCGCGATAGAGGTCGCGCTTGGCGACGTAGTGCAGGACGCCGTCCGGGACGAGATAGCGGATCGGCTCGCCGCGCGAGACGCGCTGGCGGCAGTCGCTCGATGAGATGGCGAGCGCCGGGATCTCCACGAGGGTGACCCGGCCCTCGGGCAGGCCGGGGTCGACGAGCACGTGACCGGGACGGGTGACTCCCACGAAGTGGGCGAGCGCGACGAGCTCATCGGCGTCGTGCCAGCCGGCGATCGAGGCGAGCGCGTCGGCGCCCGTGATGAAGAAGAGCTCCGCCTCGATCGCGGCTGTGGCGTACTCCTGCGCGAGGTCGCGCAGGGTGTCGGCGGTGTAGGTCGGACCGGCACGGTCGATGTCGACGCGGCTCACGCGGAAACGCGGGTCGCTGGCGGTCGCGATCACTGTCATCAGGTAGCGATCCTCCGCAGCAGTCACATCACGGTCGAGCTTCTGCCACGGCATCCCGGTGGGCACGAAGACGACCTCGTCGAGGTCGAAGCGGTGAGCGACCTCGGATGCGGCGACGAGGTGACCATGGTGGACGGGGTCGAAGGTCCCGCCCATCACTCCCACTCGACGCATGAGGCGCAGACCGCCGCGCGCGTCAGCGGTCGATGTTGAAGCGGGTGACGATCAGGAGGAGCACGATCAGGGTGCCCAGCGCGACGGCGCCGAAGAACCACTTCGACGGATCGAAGGCGATGACGGTGTCGGCCAGCTGTGCAACGGCGCTCATCGCCAGTCCCCTTGTCGCTCGACGTACGACCCACCGCGTGGGCTCTCGGAGGATACCAACCCGGTGCCCCGACTTGCGGCAGCCCGGGGTCGGCGCAGATCACGGTCTGGTTGCCGCTCGGGCACGGGTCAGCCGCGCACGTGCCCGTCGCCGGTCACGATGTAGGTCGTGCTGGTCAGCTCGGCGAGACCCATCGGGCCTCGGGCGTGCAGCTTCTGGGTCGAGATGCCGATCTCGGCGCCGAAGCCGAGCTCGCCACCGTCGGTGAAGCGGGTCGAAGCGTTGACCATGATCGCCGCCGAGTCGACGCCGTTGATGAAGGCGGCGATCGCCGAGGCCGAGTCGGAGACGATCGCCTCGGTGTGGCCCGTCGACCACCGGCGGATATGGGTCAGGGCACCGTCAAGGTCGTCGACGATCCCGGCGGCGATGTCGAGCGAGTAGTACTCCGCCGCCCAGTCCTCGTCGGTCACCGGCACGAAGGCGATGCCCGCGGTCTCGGCGTAGGTCGAGGTCTCGGTGTCACCGTGGATCGTGACGCCGCGCTCGCGCAGCGCGGCGAGCGCCTTGGGCAGGAACGCCTCGGCGATGGCGCGGTGCACCAGCACCGTCTCCGCGGTGTTGCAGACGCTGACCCGCTGGGTCTTGGCGTTGACCAGGATCGCGACCGCCTTGTCGAGGTCGGCGTGCTCGTCGACATAGACGTGGCAGTTGCCCACGCCGGTCTCGATGACCGGCACGGTCGAACCCTCGACGACGGTGCGGATGAGCGATGCGCCACCACGCGGGATGAGGACGTCGACGAGACCGCGGGCCGTCATGAGGTGCGTGACCGACTCGTGAGTCGTGCCGGGCACCAGGGCAATCGCGTCGACAGGTAGTCCGGCTGACACGAGCGCCTCGCGCATCACGTCGACGAGCACGACGTTGGAGTCGAAGGCCGACGACGAGCCACGCAGCAGTGCGGCGTTGCCGCTCTTGAGCGCGAGCACGGCAGCGTCGACGGTGACGTTGGGACGCGCTTCGTAGACCATGCCGACGACGCCGAGGGGCACGCGCACCTGACGCACCGTGAGGCCGTTGGGCAGCGTATAGCCGCGTACGACCTCGCCGACCGGGTCGGGCAGTGCAGCGACGTCGCGCACCGCGTCCGCGATCGCGGCGAGGCGCGTGGGAGTCAGGGTGAGCCGGTCGACGATCGCCGGGTCGGTGCCGGTGGCCTGCGCGCGTGCGACGTCGCCGCCGTTGGCCGCCACGATGCGGGCGGTGGCGCCGTCGAGCGCATCCGCGATGGCGAGCAGCGCCGTGTCCTTCTGGGTACGGGTCAGCGTGCGCAGCACGACGGCTGCCTCGCGGCCGCGTCGCGCGACGTCGAGGACGGCCTCGCGGTCGGATGTGGGCGTCTCGGTCATTCGTCGAGCCTATCGAGGGCTCGGGCCGGGACCCAGCGAGCCGGCTCACCGTCGATCGGGCTCAGCGTCTGTCGGGGGCCTGGATCGACGTGTCGAGCAGCAACCAGGTCTGGGCGAGGGTGCGGTCGGGCACCGTCTCGCGCTCCTCGCGCACCGCGTCACCCACGAGGTCGCTCGCCAGCCGGCGCCAGAACACGGCTGCCCCGACGTTGTCCTCCTGGAAGGCGATCGCCCACCGCCCGGGTGACGCCGCGATGAGCTGCGCCGCAGCGAGCGAGCCGACGCCGGTGCGACGCAGCCCGCGCAGGACGAAGAACGAGAACACCGAGCTGGCGCCGTCGTCGCGCAGCCGGGTCACCGCGAGCCCGGCGACCTCGCCGTCGGCCTCGACGATCCACGCCTGACGGTCGGCGTCGGTGAAGAACGTCGCGACGACCTCCGGGCGGAACAGCCCCTCAGGTCCGGGCCGCGTGCCCCAGAACTGCGAGAGGTCGTGGCGGTCGAGCTGCCACAGCCGGGCGACGAGCTCGCGGTCGTCGTCGGTCGCGCGGCGTGCGACGACCTCGGGCATTCCGCCATCGTGTCATCGACGCACATCCCACGAGCCAGTGGGATCGGCGCACCTGAACCTCGGTCTCACCCGACCTGCGGCACGAGTCTCGGGTCACCTGCAGCGACGTCGCGGCGGACCCGCCTCTCGGCGAGGAACGTGCGCACGAGCACCACGACGCCGGTGATGCCGAGGGTGACATAGAGAGCCTCGAAGGCCAGCAGCGACACGATCGTCGTGGGCTGCAGGGTCTGCTCGGCATGGGGGCGCGTCGCGACGAGCTGGCCCGCCGTGACAGCGGCGTCCAGCGATGCGTGGACGAGAACGCCGAGACCGAGCCATCCGCTGCGCAACCGCAGCGCACCCAGCCCAAGACCGAGGAACGACGCGAACACCGCCTGCAGCAGTGCGCCACCCCAGTTGCCCGTGACCAGCCCGTTGAAGATGTGCCAGGAACCGAAGAGCACGGACGTCACGAGGAGCACGCGCGCCGCGCTCCAGCGGGCCGGCAGCGCAGCCCAGAGCATCCCGCGAAACAGCGTCTCCTCGAAGATCCCGACCATGAGCACGTTGACGGCCAGCACCGTGACCGTCGACGCGGGCCAGCCCAGCTCGGAGGCGGATGTGGCCAGCAGAGCCAGTGACGCGACCACGAGCGCGATGCCGATGCTGCGGACCGACCGTCGCACCCCGGGCTGCGGGATCCAGCCGACTGCGCGCGCATAGCGGCCGACGAGCACGACGACCGTCACCACGGCGAGCGCGATCGCCTCCAGCACGACGATCCCGGACACCAGAACGCCGCGGGTGTCCAGGTGCGGCAGGTGACGCAGCGCCGAGATGATCGCGGGGATCTCGAGGACTGCGAGGAGCAGCAGCACGAGCCACAGCGGCGGCCGACGGCCCCGGACCGGAGTGGCCGGCGGCAGTGGTCGCCGGTGGTCGCGCCGCTCTCCCCCGCCCTCGGCCGGCGGCAGCTCCGGCCTGGGGAGGGCCGACAGGTACGACGGGTCACCCACCGGCGGCTCGAAGCCCATCGGCAGTGCTGGCGTCGGCTGTCGCGGCGTCGGTGGTGGAGTCGACTGCTGTGGTGTCGGTGGTGGCATGAGTGGCGGCGGCGCCTGTGGTGGCAGGAAGGGTGGTGGCGCTGCGACGCTCGGCGGATCCCAGTCCTTCGCGGCGCGGTCGGACCCGGACTTCTCCGTCGGCGGTGGCGTCGATGGCGGTGGCAGCGGCAGTGGTGCTGCGTCGGTCGGCGGGCCCCCGCCGGTCAAGGCGGGTTCGCTCCCGGGCTCCTCGCCGTCGTCAGGTGTGCAGGGCTCGCTCACGACCATCCCCCTCGAACGCTGTACGGGGATCTTGTCGCGTACCGCTGCGCCACAGCCGGACATCCACCCGATCGAACCCGGCGTGTCCGCCCCGTCCGATGAGTGAGGACCCGGTACGGACACGCTCTGTGCTTCGCGAGCTGGCCCCACGACGAACGTCGTCGACCAGTGGTCAGAAGGGGGCGACGCCGACGAGCGAGACGGGGGTGAGCGGCGCGCGGCCGCGCCGGTGGAACGTCTCGCGGTCGAGGACCTCGACACCTACGACGTGCCACAGCGGGAGTCCGGCGGTCACCTGATGGACGTCCCAGAGTCGCAGAGCGAGGTCGGCGACGGTGCTGGCATCGGGCGCCTCCTCCCAGTAGCGCACCTCGGCGCGGTCGACGCCGTAGCGGCCGGACAGGAGGAAGGGGTGCTCGTGGCTCAGGGCCTCGAGCCCGTGCCGGATCTCGGGCTCGGGCACGGAGGGACCCGCCACGGTGAGGGTGACGTGCCAGAACGGCCAGCCCTCCACGGCACCTCCGGGCGCTAGCGGCGCAGGATCACCAGGTCGTCACGGTGGACGACCTCGCGCTCATATGCCGGTCCCAACTCCTTCGCCAGGTCTCGGGTCGAGCGACCGAGGAGGTCGGGGAGTTCTGTCGCGTCAAAGTTGACCAGCCCGCGGGCTACCGCGTGGCCCTTTTCGTCAACGAGGTCCACGGGATCTCCCGCGACGAAGGATCCATCGACAGCGGTGATCCCTGCGGGCAGGAGCGAGAGGCGTCGACGTACGACCGCTTCCACCGCTCCCGGGTCGAGGTGCAGGCGCCCGCGGGCGTCCGTGGCGTGGGCCAGCCACAGCATCCGGGTGCCGCTGCGCTCACCTGTCGGGTGGAACAGCGTGCCGACCGGATCGCCGGCGAGAGCGACGGCGGCGTTGGCGGCCGAGGTGAGCACCACAGGTACGCCGGCCGACGTCGCGATCCTGGCCGCCTCGACCTTCGTGACCATGCCTCCGAGTCCCACGCCCGATCCGGTCCCGCCGACGGTGATGCCCTGCAGGTCGGCCTCGCCGCGCACCTCCGCGATGAGCCGTGAGCCCGTACGGCTCGGCGGTCCGTCATAGAGGCCGTCGACGTCGGAGAGCAGCACGAGCAGGTCGGCGTGAACGAGATGGGCGACGAGCGCTGCGAGCCGGTCGTTGTCGCCGAAGCGGATCTCGTCGG
This sequence comes from Candidatus Nanopelagicales bacterium, assembly GCA_031360335.1. Classification (GTDB taxonomy): domain Bacteria; phylum Actinomycetota; class Actinomycetes; order S36-B12; family CAIYMF01; genus Longivirga. The sequence goes on along the minus strand of JANMBJ010000036.1, from coordinate 1,706 downwards.
TGGCGACCGTGTCGTTCTCGTTGACGATGGGGACCACGCCGAGCTCGAGCAGGCGGTAGAGCGTGCGCTGCGCGTTGCGATAGTGGGCCCGACGGGTCACGTCCTCGGCCGTGAGCAGCACCTGCCCGACCGTGCGGTCATAGCGCGCGAACGCCCCGGTGTAGTGCGCGAGGAGGATGCCCTGCCCGACGCTCGCTGCGGCCTGCTGAGTGGCGAGGTCACGGGGGCGTCGACGTATCCCGAGCGGTCCGATCCCGGTCGCGATCGCGCCCGAGGAGACCAGCACGATCTCGACCTTCGCGGCCAGCCGGCCGCCGAGGGCGTCGACGAGCGCGTCCACCCGTTCCGGGTCGAGGCCGCCGCCGGGGTTGGTGAGCGAGGAGCTGCCGACCTTCACCACGACCCGGGCAGCCGACCGCACGACGGCGCGTTGCGGGGCCACGGGACTGCTCACGAGGAGTCATCCTGCCGCAGCAAGGTCCGCGACTCGCACGCGGTTGACCGCTGCGGTCCCTCTTCCCATGTCAGCCGTGGCTTCGCGCCCGGGTCCTGATGCCACCGACCGACGACCGGGACTCACGTGTCCTTCGCTGTCATGGGTGGCACTGTTGGTCTCGTGATGGGGGACGCGCCGCCAGCCCCGAGCGACACCGGCCCGGTGACAGTCGAGGAGCCGATCACCCTGGCACGTCGCACGGAGCGCTGGATCTTTGCAGTTCTGCTGGCAGGCTCCTCAGCGCTCCTGACCTACGACGCCAGCACCCCGGGCTTCATGACGCTGCTGTCGCTCCTCGCGCTGCTCATCTGGGTCGTTCTCGGGGTGGCCTGGTTAGCACGCCTCTGGCGCTACGTGGCCGGGATCCCGACACCACTCGGAACTCTCGTCGTGCCGGCGCTGGTGGTCATCGCCACTGTGGCCCTGTGCCAGTCGCCGCTGCCGCTCCAGCTCCGGTTCGACGCGAGCCGGTCGTCGTTCGACGCGGCCAGGGTCGCGTTCGACCAGCACCCCGAATCGCTCCGGGTGCCTGACCGGATCGGCTCCTACGACATCAGCACTGTGGAGGCCTTCGGTCCCGGGACCGTGTTCGCTGTGTCGAACGACCTAGGGCTCTTCAACGACGCCGGGTTTGCCTACTTCCCGCCCGCGACGACAGCGAGCCTCCACAGCGACCAGTTCGAGTCACCCACCTACGTCGATCTGGGTGGCGGTTGGTGGGCTTACACCGCCCGCTGGTAACGCAGCCGCCAGCGCACAGCCCGTTCGCCGCAATCGCTTGCCATGCACGGAGTCTGGATATCCCAAGGTCGCGGCGTCCCGGCGTCCCGGCGTCCCGGCGTCCCGGCGTCGCGGCGTCGCGGCGTCCGCGCAACCCGGTATTCCGGTGTGCGCGTGTCCTGATGTCATGGGTTCAGGTGCCAGCGCTGGGCCGAGGGTCTCTTCGCCGTCGGGGCAGCCCGCACGGCCACGGGTCGACTGGCACCCCAGGCAGCGTTAGCTAGAAGGGTGGCTCGTCGAGCTGTGGTGGTTCGGGTCGTGCGGGGGGTGACGTGCCGATCTCAGGGCGCGCGTCATCGCCGGGTGTCGCCGGTGGTGTGTCGTCCGGTCCGGTGCCGGGTTGCTCGGGTGGCGCGGGTGGGTCGGGGGTGTCGAGGAAGGGTCGGGGTGGGATGTCGATGCGTTGCCCGAACTTCGTGACCCAGGTCGC
>JANMBJ010000035.1:0-15378 GCA_031360335.1 Candidatus Nanopelagicales bacterium | reverse complement strand
TCAATGCGTCCTGGGACGCAGCGGCGCAGGAGATCGTGACGAAGCACTACGTCAACCTCGGCATCGCTGCTGCGACGCCGCGCGGACTCGTCGTGCCCAACGTCAAGGACGCAGATGCTCTCGACCTCGTGGGTCTCGCGCACGCCCTGCACGATCTCGTCGAGACGGCCAAGGCCGGTCGCACGTCGGTCACTGACATGTCGGGCGGCACGATCACGATCACCAACGTCGGTGTGTTCGGGGTCGACGGCGGCACCCCGATCATCAACCCGGGCGAGTCGGCGATCCTCTGCATGGGTCGCGCGATCCCCAAGCCGTGGGTGCACGACGGCGAGGTGCGCATCCGGCAGGTCATGCAGCTGACTCTGTCGTTCGACCACCGGCTCGTCGACGGCGCCCTAGGCTCGCGGGTGCTCGCTCATGCGGCCCGCTTCCTGGAGGATCCCGCTGTCTCCCTCGTCCTCGGCTGACGACCAGGTCGCCCATCCGTCCGGCCGTCTGCAGGCGGTCGGACGGGGTACGGGTGCCGGTCGCGCGACCCTCGCTGACTGGATGTCGCCCGACCACATCGGCTGGTCGGTCCGCCATGTGCGCGAGCTGATCCCGACCGAGCGGATCCGCGCGGCCCGGCAGCCGCGCGCGCTGCTCGAGCGTGTCGACGAGTCGCTGCTCGACCTCGTCGTCGAAGCGCACGACGGGCCCGTCGAGCTCCACGACCTGCTCCACGACCGGGAACGCGATGCGCTGGTCGTCCTGCACCGCGGTGAGGTCGTCCTCGAGTGGCTGGCGCCCGGAGTGCGCACCGACGAGCAGCACCTGGTCTTCAGTCTCACCAAGTCAGTTACGGGCCTGCTCGCGGGGGTACTCGCCACGCGAGGCCTCCTCGACCTCGAGGCGACCGTGGTCGACCTCGTGCCGGACCTCGGCGACAGCGCCTTCGGCACCGCGACGGTGCGCCAGCTCCTCGACATGCAGGCATCCTTCGCGTTCGTGGAGGACTACTCCCCCGGTCCCGACGTCACGGCCTATCGCAACGCCGCCGGGTGGTATCCGGCTCCGCCGGACTCGACGGCGTTGCGCGGGTTCCTCGCCACGCGGGAGCCCGACGGCCCGCACGGCGAACGCTTCCGCTATCTGTCCCCGACGATCGACGTGCTCGGCTGGGTGTGCGCACGGGCAGCCGGGACGACCTGGGCCGAAGCGGTCGAGCGCCATCTCTGGCAGCCGTGCGGTGCGGAGCTCGGTGCCTCCGTGACGCTCGATCGCGAGGGCACCCCTCGGGCCGCCGGCGGCCTGAGCGCGCTGCCGCGGGACCTCGCACGACTCGGACTGCTGGTGACCGAACGGCGCACCGACGTCATCGACGCGGACTTCCTCGACGATCTCCTGCACGCTGGTGATCGCGATCGATGGGCGCGCGGGGACTTCGCGTCACTGTTTCCCGAGGGTGCGTATCGATCCTGCTGGTATGCGCCCAACCTCGACCCCGACGTCGTGCTCGGTATCGGGATCCACGGACAGATGCTCTACGTCGACATCCCCCGCGAGATCGTCGTCGTGGTGCTGTCGTCGTTCTCCCTGCCCGACGACGACCAGTGGCATCTCGACAACCACGCCATCTGCCGAACCCTGGCCCACCACCTCGCCGTCCCCACCTGACCCCCGCTGCACCGCGCCCTGAGTTACTGCCCGAATCCTTAGATTCCGTTGCCGAATATATGGTTTCGGCAGCAACTCAAGGGTTAGCGGCCGGGGGACCGGACGATGATGCGTGCCGTGTTCGTGGCAGCGGAGGCGCCGGTCGCGGCGACGAGCACCCGGAGGCTCGACACCGTGCCACCCAGCCGACCGAGGTCGAACACGGCGGTCGATGCCGGGCTCAGCACACCGCGCCGGATCGTGACCCACGTCGTCCCTGACAGCCGCTGCAGGCGCAGCGCGGTGCGTGCCAGCCTCGGTGACACGGTGATCGTGAGGATCGCGTGGAGCACACCGCGGACCTTCTTCGTGGTGACCTTGGCAGTCACCTTCGGTCGCACCGTCACGGTCGTGTACGCCGACGGCATCCCCGAGGTGATCGCGCGGTAGCGCGTGGTGCGCGTCGGCGCGACGGTGAACGCGTACGAGCCGTCAGCGGCGGTGACGGTCGTGCCCACGCCGATCCACGAGGCACCCGACTGCGCCCACAGCGTCACGACGGCGTCCGCAGTCGGAGTGCTGTCGGTCAGGAACGATCCGCGCAGCGTCGAGCTGCTGCCGGGGATGAGCAGCGCCGGAGTCGCCGCGAGGGTCGCGGTGCGCACCGGAGGAGCCGGAGAGGCACTCGGGATCACGACCACCTGGGCCGCGAATGCTGCACCGCCGAGGTCGTTGATCCCGCGTACGGAGATGGTGTGGCGGCCCGCCGTGAGACCGGTGACGGAGTAGGTCGTGGTCCCGACGGGCAGGAACGCCTCGTCGGTGCCGTCGACCGTGACGATCCAGTGCAGCACCGGGAAGTCGCTGCTGTCAGCGGCATTCGCCGTCCAGGAGACCGGGAGGGCACCGTCGACTGCCGGGGTGCCGACCGTCAGTGTCGGTGCGCCGGGAGTGCGCCGGTCGAGATCATTGGTGGTGAAGAGCACCGACACCGGGTTTGACCAGCCCGACTCGTTGTGCGCGCGCAGGGTGACGGTGTAGGTCGTGCCCGGTGCAAGGCCGGTGAGCGCGCGGCTGACCGTCGCTGCCGGACCGACGGCGACGGTGCCCAGAGGCGCGACCGACATCTCGTACTCGTCGACCGCTCCGTCACCGAAGGTGGCGTTGTTCGCCCAGGAGATGACCGCACCGGTGCGGCTGATCATCGATGCCGTCAGACCGGAGACCGGCGCAGGCACCGGGATCGTGTCGGTCGTGAACGGTGCACTGGCCCACGGGCCAGGACCGTCGGCGTTGATCTCGCGCAGCGCCACCCGGTGCGTGCTGCCGGGGACCATGCCGGTGATGTGGTGGGCGGTGTCAGCGCCGTCGACTGTGGTGACGACTCCGTCGACCGACACCTCGTACGACGTCACGGGTGCATACGGCAGCACGGTGCCAGGGCCCCAGATGAGCCAGGCGCTGTGCGGAGTCTCGACACTCACCGCGATGGTCGGCAGCCCCGGTGCGCAGCCGCCACCGGTCGCGTTGACCGCGCCGGTGACGGGGGTGCGGAAGTTGGTGACGGTGTTGCCGGCGAGCGATGTCGCGCCACCGTCGACCCAGATGCCCCGTGACCACACATCGAGTCGCCCCGGCTGGTCAGCGGTGCGGGTCACCAGGTTGCAGGTGATCGCGGCTGCGCTCTGCGTGCTGTCGATGCCCGTGTCGGTGCCTGCTCCGTCGATCAGGTTGCGCTCGACGACGGCACCGGCGGCCTGGTAGAGCAGCACCGCGGTCGCGTTCCAGTCGTGCGCGGCGCTGACGTCGTTGGTGCCGTCCCAGTCGTTGCCGGTGATGTGGTTGCCCGCGATCACCGCGTTGGCGCCGTAGGCGACCACGACGGAGTTGGCCGCCGTCCTCGTGTCGATGACAGCCCCGAGCGGGCTGCCGGCACGTCCCACGGTCGAGTCACGCAGCTCGAGCGTGGCCCCGTCGCCGCGGACGTCGACGCCGTTCTTCTGGTAGTTGACGATCGTCGAGCCGGTGATCGACACCTGCACGCTGTGGGTGCCGTTGCGGTTGTCGACGAGGACGCCCTTGCCCTCCTGCACGCCGTTGCCGTGGGACACGCCGTCGACGGTCACGTGGTAGAGAGAGCCGGACGCAGCGAGGAAGCGCACGCCGACGAGGTCGCCGCCGGAGTTCTTCGTCGCGTCGTCCCACACTGCCTTGTTGGTGGTGACCGTCAGCTCGCGGATGTCCATGAGCACACCGGCGTTCTGCACGATCGCCCCGGTGAACGCTGTGGTGGACGTCTCCATAGCGATGATCGAGTGGCCGTTGCCGTCGAGCGTCCAGCCGTCCGGTACGTAGATCGTGCGGTCGGTGCTGCAGTCAGCGGTGAGGGTGATCAGCCGCGTGACGTAGTCGATCGTGCTGGCGCAGAGCGCGACCGGACCACCGAAGTCGAAGGTGGAGGTCTGCGTACCGATCTGGAGCGACAGCGTGTCGACCTGCAGGGTCTTGTTCGACCAGCCCGCTCCCGGTGTCGACTGGTAGGTCGAGTCGCCGACGACGAGCTCGACTCCGCGCGGCATCAGACCGTTCGGGATCGCCGCCTGCACCTGGGCCCAGGTGTAGTAGGTGCCCGTCACGAGAGTGCCGAGCGGTCGGATCGTGCGCCACCCCGGCGAGGTGCCCGGCGTGAAGGTCGTCCAGTCGTCCACGGCCGGAGCCGGTGCACCGCCGTCACCCGGCGACCACACCAGGATCGAGGTCTGGCCCGGGCCGGTGGGGACGCCAGGCAGCGATACGTCGATGTTGAGGTAGGGCGCGAGGCCGCTCTGACCATTGGCGGTGAAGGAGCGATAGCTCAGGTCGTCGAGGTCGCCGACCGTGCAGCCGGGCAGCACCTTGTCGACGAAGACCTTGCCCGCATAGCCGCGCATGCCGGGCACGTCGGTGCCCGCACCGGAGGCGAGCACGAGGCTCGCGCCGCCACTAGCACCCGCAGGACCCGTTGCGACAGAGGCAGTTGCGGTCGAGACGACGCTCGGCTGATATTCCGTGTGCACGGCCCACTGTGCGGGGTCGGCGAGCTCGGAGGATCCGATCCAGCCGCCTGTCGGGGCGGTGCAGGTCGACGTCGGTGCGTCGAACGCGTACGTCGTCGCGGTGCCGTCGAGCGTCATGGTGATGTCGTCGAGGTAGGCGGTGGTGCTGGCATAGCCACCGCCGGTGTCGCCCCAGGAGACGTTGGCACGCAGCAGCGGCAGCGGGTGGTCGTCGGCGGAGATGGCGGCCATGGCGTCGGTGAACGAGATGGTCGCGTTGGCTGTGATGCCGCTGATGAACGACGCGCTCGTGGACCATCCGGTGGTCGTGTCGAAGTCCTGCCAGACGCCGGGGGTGACCGCCGGGTTCCCGTGGATGCCGGGGGTCCAGACGAGGTTGACATAGCGCTGCCCGGCGGGGGCCGCCGCGTCGTAGAGCTCCACGCTGAGGTAGGGCGCGAGTCCGGCGACGGTGCCCATCGAGCGGTAGGAGAACGACGAGAGGCGCGAGGCTGCAGTGCCAGAATCGAACCAGCGGCCGACGTACTCCTTGCCCTGCAGCGTCGCGAGCGCGACGGCCGGGTTGGTGCCGGGGTTGGGCTTACCGGCGCCGGTGAAGAGCGAGAGGGACGACCCGCCGTGGGCGGCTGCGCTCGACGAGTCGGTGGGCCCGGCGACGAACTCCACGTCCGCGGGCGACCGGAAGCTGGGGACTGCCGGCGCGACCGTCTCGTACTCCTTGGTCAGGCGCAGGCCGGCAGAGCCGTCGAGCAGTGACTGGGGTCCCACCACCTGGGTGACCGGCCCGGCAGCGGACGCGGCACCGCCCGGGATGACGACGAGCGAGGCGGCCACGGCGAACGTGGCGAGGACAGACACAGCAGAAGGACGCACGAGAACAACCCCCAGGCAGTGAGCCCGCAACCGGCCTGGCCCGGTGCTCAAGCGGTCCCGCCCCCCGGCGGAACCGCACAGGAGGTATCGACGCGTCGTCGAGGAAGTGAAGCGGATGGCGGTGACCAACTGTCACGAGCACACCCGAACGGCGAAGCGCCGGTGTCACAGCGTGACACCGGCGCTCCGGCCGAGGTGGTTCTGCGGCGCGGACGCCGCGGGCGGGTCAGGTGACAGGCGGTCCGTACTGGTTGGGTCCGGGGGTGCCGGTCATGATCATGAAGTAGAGCAGCACGAGTCCGCCGAACGGCACGAAGCCGATGAAGATCCAGAGTCCTGAGCGGTCACCGTCGTGCAGCCGTCGCACGGTGAGAGGAAGCTCAACCACGAACAGGAGCAGGAAGAACAGCACAAAGACCAGCCAGACGATTCCGACGGCCGCGCCACTCCCGGTGGAGGTGACGTTGCCGTCGACGTCGGTCTTCACCGTCGTCACGAAGGCGGCGAGCACGACAAAGAAGATGATGGACGCCGGGATCGTGAGCAGGAAGACGAAGAGGCGGAACCACCAGTACTCCGCCACCGTGGCGCGACCGGAGTAGTTGGTCCAGCCCGCGAAGCCGCGCTTGATCGCCTCGGCGAAACCGATGCTGCGGGCAGCCGGGCCGGCGTAGGCGAGACCGCCCTGCTGCTGGCCGGCGTACTGCTGGCCGGCGAAGGCGGGTGCGGCGGCATACGCCGGAGCGACGGGTGCGGGCGGTGGTGGGGGCACGGCGACCGCGGGGGCCATCGGCATCGCCGGATCGGCAGCGACGGGCGGCGCCACAGGGGCCTCGGGTGCGGCGGGTGCGGCGGGTGCCACCGGCTGCGCGACAGGGGCGGCGACGTGCTCGGTCCACACGCTGCCGTCCCAGTAGCGCTGACCGCCGCCACCGGCGGGGTCGGCGTACCAGCCAGCGGCAGGGCTGGGCGTTCCGGACTGGTCGGACATGGTCGATCCCCTCGTCCTGGTGCACCAGGTGCGCACGCCACGTCGAGCGTAGTGACTCGAGCGCGCTCAGGGGGTGATCGCGAGGCTCTCGGGGATCCGTGCCGCGAGCTGTGCAGCGCCCTCCACGCGCCAATCGGACTCGAGGGTGATCTGGGCGACGACGTCCGACCGGGTGACGTCGAGGCGCCCCGCACCGAGGCGGGAGTAGGTCTCCCAGTCGGTCGTGATCGCGATGGTCGGCAGGTCGGGACGGCCGAGCTCGTCGATCTCGACACCCGCGCCTTCGTCGTCGATACCCGCCCAGCGCTCGAGCTCGATCTCTCCGGTGACCGTGATGCGCATGGTGGTGCCGGGGGGAGCCCCGACGTTGCGTGCGAGGACGAAGGGTGTGCTGCGGGCGAGCTGGAGAGCGGAGACCTGTGCTCCTCGCGTCGCCAGGTCACCCGGCAGGGACACGGCACGTCGGATGTCCTGCAGATGCGTCCACACGTCGAACGTCCTGATGCGCAGCAGGTTCTGAAGCGGGACCGGTCGTCCGAACACCCCCATCACCTCGGTCTCCAGCGTGAGGGGGTCGAGCGCCATGATCTGCGCCAGGCGCACGTCGATGAGCCCGTCGAGCTCCGTGCACACGTCCGCCTGATGGTGCTGCCGGCGTACGTCGACCCCGGTCTCGGTCAGCCGTGCGAAGTCACCCTGCGCGTGCGGGTGCTGCGCCCAGTCGACCTCGTGGTCAGGCTCGGTGCGGCCGGCGAGCCGCACCTCGACCCACGCGAGGTGGCGCAGGACGTCGCCCGCGCTCCAGCCGGGGCCCTCGGTCGGTGCGTCCCACTGCTCCCCAGTGAGGCGTTTGCCGAGCTCGCTCACCGCGTGCAGCGACCCCTCCCAGGCATCGAGCAGGGTCGCGAGGTCATAGGTCTCCGCGGCGAATTCACTCATGCGCCGAGGCTAGCGTCGCCGAGACCCGACCCCGCAGACACATGGTGGAGGATGGCGGCATGACTCGGGTGGCACTGGTGCAGCTGGACTCGTCGGACGCGGAGACGCCTGCCGCGCGAGTGGCACGCGCTGCAGTTCTCGTCGAGGGGCTGCGTGACGTGGAGCTCGCGGTGCTGCCGGAGCTGTGGAGCGTCGGGGCGTTCGACCTGGCCAAGGCGAAGGAGTACGCCGAGCCCCTCGGCGGGCCGGTGGTCACCCGGATGCGGGACGCGGCGCGCGAGGCTGGGATCTGGCTGCACGCAGGCTCGTTCGCGGAGCTCGACCGTGGGCACCGCTACAACACCTCTGTCGTCATCGACCCGTCGGGCGACGTGGTGGCGACGTATCGCAAGCAGCACCTGTTCGGCTGGGACGACGGGGAGCCGTCGGTGATGACCGCGGGCGACTCGCTCGTGGTGCTGCCGACGCCGCTCGGCGCGACGGGGCTCGCGACCTGCTACGACCTGCGCTTCCCCGAGCTCTTCCGCCGTCTCGTCGACTCCGGCACCGAGACGTTCCTGCTCGCGTCGGGCTGGCCAAAGCCACGCATCGAGCACTGGGCGATCCTGACCCGCGCCCGCGCGATCGAGAACCAGGCGTGGGTCATCGCCTGCAACAGTGCAGGCAACCACGCGGGAGTCGCGATGGGTGGGCGCTCGGTCGTCGTCGACCCGCAGGGAGTGGTCGTCGCCGAGGCAGGTGACGCGGAGGAGATCCTTCGTGCCGACGTCGACCCGGCGGCCGTGCGCGAGTGGCGGATGTCGTTCCCTGCCCTCACCGATCGGCGCTTGTAGTCGCGAGCGGGATCACATTCCGTCGCTGTGTTGTTGGATGTCCCTGTGACGACGCCCCGCGCACGCGTGCGTGCCCCTGAGCTCACCGGCCGCGGCGGGTGGCTCAACACCGGTGGGCGCGAGATCTCCCTGGCAGACCTGCGCGGGAAGATCGTGCTGCTCGACTTCTGGACGTTCTGCTGCGTCAACTGCCTGCACGTCCTCGACGAGCTGCGACCCTTGGAGGAGAAGTACGCCGACGTGCTCGTGACCGTCGGGGTGCACTCACCGAAGTTCGTACATGAGGCCGAGCACGCGGCCGTGGTCGCCGCAGTCGAGAGATACGCCGTGGACCACCCGGTGCTCGACGACCCGGAGCTCTCGACGTGGAAGCAGTACGCCGTGCGCGCCTGGCCGACGCTCACGGTCGTCGACCCGGAGGGCTACGTCGTCGCACAGCTCTCGGGCGAAGGTCACGCGCACGCTCTCGACGTGCTGCTCGCGGAGCTCGTCGTCGAGCACGACGCGACGGGCACGTTGCACCGCGGCGACGGCCCCTACGTGCCACCGGTGCCTCGTCAGGACCTGTTGTCGTTCCCCGGCAAGGCTCTCGTGCTCGGTGACGGAACGCTGCTCGTGAGCGACACCGCGCACCACTCGCTCGCGCACCTCGCCGCCGACGGCGTGACCTTGCTGCGGCGCATCGGTGACGGCACCCGTGGACTCCGCGACGGTGCCGCTGACTCCGCACGCTTCAGCGAGCCCAACGGCCTCACGCTGCTCCCGCCCGAGCTCGCCGCCGACCTCGGCTACGACCTGGTCGTCGCCGACACGGTCAACCACGCGATCCGCGCTGTGGACACCGCGACAGGGAGAGTGCACACCATCGCGGGCACGGGAGCACAGTGGATGCAGGGCGATCCCACATCTGGTGCGGCACAGGAGATCGCGCTCTCGAGCCCGTGGGACGTCGCGTGGTTCGACGATGCGATCGTGGTCGCCATGGCCGGGGTGCACCGCCTCGACCGCGTCGATCCGAGGGCCGGGACGGTGTCGGCGTACGCCGGGACCACCAACGAGGGACTCGTCGACGGTGAGCTCCCGCACGCGTGGTTGGCGCAGACCTCAGGTCTGGCGGTGAGCGCCGACGGCACCACCCTGTGGCTGGTCGACTCGGAGACCTCGGCGCTGCGTCGGGTGCGCAACCGCCTCGTCACCACCGAGATCGGCAAGGGGCTCTTCGACTTCGGGCTGATGGACGGGCCGGCGGCAGACGCGCTCCTGCAGCATCCGCTCGGCGTCGATGTGCTGCCGGACGGCTCGATAGCGATCGCCGACACCTACAACGGCGCGATCCGCAGGTTCGATCCGGACACCCGTGAGGTCTCGACGCTGGCCACCGGGCTGGCCGAGCCGAGCGACGTCACCGTCGTGGTCGACGACGCACGCGGTCACGTGCTGCTCGTGGTCGAGTCGGCCGCGCACCGGCTGACCCGCATCGCCCTGCCGGATGATGCGCTGCGCACCGAGGGGACGGCTTACCGCACTGCTCGGCCACCGACCGAGGTCGCCGCCGGGGGCCTCGACCTCGACGTCCTCTTCGCCCCGCCGCGAGGGCAGAAGCTCGACGACCGCTATGGACCGTCGACCTATCTCGTGGTGTCGGCGTCTCCCCCCGAGCTGCTCGTGTCGGGCGCCGGCAGCGGCACCGACCTCCGTGTGCGACTCGTCGTGGCCGACCCGGCAACCACGGGCGTCGAGACGGGCGTGCTGCACGTGTCCGTGCGCGCCGCATCGTGCGACGACCCCGACGCACCGGGCGCGGCCGACTACCCCGCGTGCCACATCCACCAGCAGGACTGGGGAGTCCCGATCGTCGTGGTCCCCGCAGGTGCGACGCGCCTGTCGCTCGTGCTCGCCGGATTGGACGTCGGCGAGCGGTAGGGCGGGACAAGCCATGCAGGGCCTGGTAGCTACTCGATGTGGTAGTCGGCGACGAGCGTCGTGAGCCGGTCCGTGTCGGCATCGGTCCAACCGGGCGGCTGTGTGACGGCGGCCCAGGCGGCCGGCATCGTGGTGCCGTAGTTGTGACCCTGCCCGTTGGGCACGTCGACGCCGACGAACTGGTCGACGGTCACCTGCAGGAAGGTGAGCACCGGATACCACCGCATGGTCGGCGTGCGCCCGGCGCCCGGCGGCTCGCGCAGCCAGTCGGGCTGCTCGATCAGCAGCTGCGGGCTCCACCACACGACCGGGTCGTTGGCGTGCTGCAGGTACGCGACGCGTGGCGAGTTCCACGGGCCGCTCGGTGAGGCGAAGTCACCGGGGTACGCGGCGTACCGGATAGCCGCGCCGTTCTGGTAGATCGGCTGCCACTCCGGGCTTCCCGCTTCGCGGTTGGCGGCGATCTGGCCCCAGGGCTGGCTGAAGTTCGGGGAGCCGCTGTAGATCGCGCCCTGTGTCTGCGCGGTGAGCGTGGCCTCGTCCGGGAAGGCCGACTGAGCGGAGAAGGACCCCAGGCTCAGGCCGTAGGACACGAGCTTGGGTCGTTGTCCCGAGGGCAGCTTTGACCACTCGGTGTAGACGGCACTGAAGATCGCCTGACCGGCGTCGCGCGCCCTGTCGACGTCGACGAGGGTGGAGATCCAGCTCGGGAGGAAGGAGTACTGGATGCCGACGACAGCGGTGTCGCCGTTCCACTCGTACTCCACCGAGTCGATCGACTGCGGCTCGAGCCATCCCGTGCCCGTGGTGCCGGCGACAACGAGCACCTTTCGCGAGAAGGCTCCGGTGCGCATCAGCTCCTTGACCGCGAGCTGCGCGCGCTCAGCAGCTGTGGGAGCGGAGTCCAGACCGACATAGACGCGGATCGGGGTGGAGGAGACCTTGCCGGAGAAGTTCGCGAGCTGCTGCGCCGACGGCCCCCGCGCGACGAAGTTGCGCCCTTCCATCCCCAGGGTGTCCCACGCCACGAACGACGAACCGGAGCCGGAGCGCAGCGGTGACGTGGGTTGGGTGATGCCGGCCGCGGTGCTGGCGTTGGCGCCGTCGTAGATGTTGTTCATCACGGCGACGAACCCGCGAAACAGCAGTCCTGCCACGGCGATGTAGACGATGGCTCCCACTGCGGCGACAGCCAGGACCGCGGAGATCGGCCGTGGGAGGACCCGGTCGATGAGCCGCCCGATGAGGCCGGTGAGCTTGCGGAGCGCCCGACCGACGAGCACCGCGCCGAGCGCGACCGGGATCGCGACCACGATGACCTGGAAGGAGGTGATGAGCCCTTCGTCGGGCATCCCGACGATGGTGCGCACCTCGTTCTGCCACCCGACTCCGAGCAGCAGGTAGAAGACCGTCAGCACCGGACCGACGACGACCAGCAGCCGCCAGGCCCACCGCTTGAACGACGGCTTGGGCTCGGGCACCCGGAGCCGGCGCAGGATCGCGCTGAGGAGTGACCCCACGCCGTAGCCGAGGGCCGCACCGAGGCCGCAGATCACGCCCTCGAACAGCCACGGGCGCGGCAGCAGCGACGGCGTGATGGACCAGCCGAAGGCCAGGACACCGACGACGAGGCCGAGCCAGTTGGGCCGTTGCCGACGCAGCCACGCCTGGGCCCCTCGGGTCGCGGCGGTCGTCGAGGCTGCCGGGGCACCGGTCACGGGGCGGTGGGTCGTGCGCTTGGCGGCGTTCACGACCCGAACTCTAGGGGCGGGTCAGGCGCGGGACTCGCTGTCGACGATGACAGCCGCGCTGTCGACGGCGGGATCGACCGCGTCGGCAGTGCTGGTGCGTCGGCTGGTGCGGACGTACAGCAAGCTCGCGACCAGCGCCCAGAAGGCCGTGAGCAGCCCTCCCGCGATGAGGCCGGAGCGCGGCCCGAACGCGTCGGCGGCCCAGCCGATGACCGGGGCGCCGATCGGCGTGCCACCGAAGAAGACGAGGGTGAAGATTCCCATCACGCGGCCGCGCACCCATGAGTCGGACCGGGCCTGCAGATAGCTCTGCGCCGATGTCGTGAACGTCATCGCCATGATCCCGGCCAACGGCAGGATCGCGAGCATCACGGCGTACGACGGGGAGAACCCGACCGCGATCTCCACGACGCCGAAGGTCAGCGCCGACCCGACCACCAATCGCAGGGTCGCGCTCGTGCGGCGAGCTGCCAGCAGTGATCCGACGAGCGCACCGGCCGCGAGAGCGGTCGACATGAGCCCGAACTCCGCGGCGCCGAGGTGGAACTGCAGCCGCGCCATGAGCGCCATGGTGAGCTGGTAGTTGAGGCCGAACGTCGCGACTCCGAACAGCAGCGTGAGCACCAGGATGATGTCGCGTCGAGCGCGGACATAGCGCAGGCCTTCGACCATGCGGACGGAGCCGCGCTCGCGGACCTGCGGGAACAGCTCGGGCACCCGCATGAGCAGCAGCGCGCCGATGGTGACGGCGAACGTCGCACCGTTGACGATGAAGACCCAGCCGCTGCCGATGAGTGCGACCATCACGCCGGCGAGCGCGGGACCGGCGAGTCGCGCGAGGTTGAACGACGCGCTGTTGAGCGAGATCGCGTTGTGCAGGGAGTCGGGGCCGACGATCTCGTTGACGAACGCCTGGCGCGCCGGGTTGTCGATGGCTGCCGCGCATCCGAGGAGGAAGGCGAGCAGATACACGAGCTCGACCGTGGCGAGACCCTTGAGCGCGATGATGCCGAGCACGATCGCCAGGCCGCCCATGAGCGCCTGCGTGAGGATGAGCAGCCGTCGACGGTCGAACCGGTCGGCGAGGCTGCCGCCCCACAGCGAGAAGAGCAGGTAGGGCAGGAACTGGAGGCCGGTGGTGATGCCGAGGGCGACGCCGGACGACCCCGACAGGTCGAGCACGAGCCAGTCCTGCGCGACCCGTTGCATCCAGGTGCCGGCGTTGGAGAGCACCTGGCCGAAGAAGTAGAGGCGGTAGTTGCGCACGGTCAGCGCGCGGAACATCGGGGTCATGCCTCCGCCATCCCCTCGAGCAGCGGGAGCGCGGCGGCGAGGACGGTGCGCTGGTGCGTCGACAGCCCGGCCATGAGCTCGGCCAGCCACTCGTCCCGCCGACGCCGGTCCTCGAGCAGCAGCGTGCGGGCCGGTTCGGTGAGCGACACGACGACCTGCCGACCGTCGGTCGGGTCTGCTGTGCGCTCGACGTAGCCCGCCTCGGCCAGTGCCGCCAGCGTCTTGGTCATCGAGGGCGGGCGTACCTGCTCGTGCTGGGCCAGAGAGCCCGCGGTCATCGGGCCGCAGCGGTCGAGGGTCGCGAGCGCCGAGAGCTGTCCGAGCCCGAGGCCGTGGTCGGCGCGCTGCTGGCGAAGCCGCCGGGCGAGCCGCATGACGGCCAGGCGCAGGTCGTGCGCGAGGTCGGCGGTGACGGCAGGGCTAGGAGACACAACCGTTAGCCTAACTAACGATCCCAGATCCAGCCACCACAGTCCCACCCCCTGAGACACCCCCCACCTCGCGGGGGTTGCTGGACGGAGAGTGCGAGAGAGGGCGGACCCGGTGGGGTCCGCCCTCTCTCGTGTGCGGCTGTGCGCCTGGTGAGGTCGCGCGCCGCAAGTCGTGCACCCGCCGCGATCCCGGAACAAGATCGCGACTTCGGGTCAGAAGGTGCAGCTCAACTGCCGTGATCATCCCTAGGGGAAGAACGGGCGAGCTGGGGCGGGTTAGAAGGATGCTTCGTCGAGGTCCATGAGGAGGTTGTCGGCGCCTTCGGCGATGGAGCGCTCGGCGGTGAGGAGCGGGAAGCGCTGGGCTGCGAAGAACTTCGCGGCGACGACCTTACCCTCGTAGAACGCGCGGTCCTTGTCCGACGGGGTGGCGGCCAGCGCCTCGAGCGCCACGGCGGCCTGACGCAGGAGCAGCCAGCCGACGATGAGGTCACCGAGGCAGAGCAGCAGGCGCGTGGTGTTCTGCCCGACCTTGTAGAGCTCCTTCGGGTCGGCCTGCGCCTTCATGGCATAGCCACCGAGAGCGCCGACGATGCCCTGGACGTCCTCGAGCGCCTTCCCGAGCGTCTCACGCTCGTGCGCGAGCTTGCCGTTGCCGGCGTCGCCCTTCACGAAGTCGGCGATCTCGCCGGCGAGCCGGGTGAGCGAGGAGAACTGGTCGCGCACCATCTTGCGGAAGAACAGGTCGAGGCCCTGGATCGCTGTGGTGCCCTCATAGAGGGTGTCGATCTTCGAGTCGCGGATGTACTGCTCGATCGGGTAGTCCTGCAGGAAGCCCGAGCCGCCGAGGGTCTGCAGCGACTGCGCGAGCTGCTCGTAGGACCGCTCCGAGCCGACGCCCTTGACGATCGGGAGCAGCAGGTCGTTCATCCGCTCGGCCGTGTCGAGGTCGACGTCGGCGGCAGCGCCAGCGTGGTTGAGCTCGATCTGGTCCTGCCAGTACGCCGTGTAGTGCACGAGCGCGCGCATGCCCTCGGCGTAGGACTTCTGCAGCATGAGGCTGCGACGTACGTCGGGGTGGTGCGTGATCGTGACGCGCGGTGAGTCCTTGTCCATGAACGCCGACAGGTCGCCGCCCTGCACACGGTTCTTCGCGTAGTCGAGCGCGTTGAGATAGCCGGTCGACAGGGTCGCGATCGCCTTGGTGCCCACCATCATCCGGGCATACTCGATGACCTTGAACATCTGCGCGATGC
Organism: Candidatus Nanopelagicales bacterium; assembly: GCA_031360335.1. Classification (GTDB taxonomy): domain Bacteria; phylum Actinomycetota; class Actinomycetes; order S36-B12; family CAIYMF01; genus Longivirga. The sequence continues at coordinate 394 of JANMBJ010000035.1, read as the reverse complement.
CGTCGTGCACGTCTCCGACGAGCCAGCCGATGGCCGGGGTCTTCTCACCGAACGTGAGCTCGCACGTCGTCGAGGCCTTGATGCCCATCTTCTTCTCGACGTTGGTCGTATAGACGCCGTTGCGCTCACCGAGCGCACCGGTCTCGACGTCGTAGTGGAACTTCGGCACGACGAACAGCGAGAGCCCCTTCGTGCCACCGCGAGCTCCCTCGGGGCGCGCGAGCACGAGGTGGATGATGTTGTCGGCCATGTCGTGCTCGGCCGAGGAGATGAACCGCTTCACACCGGTGATGTGCCACGAGCCGTCGGCCTGCTGCACGGCCTTCGTCCGGCCCACGCCGACGTCGGAGCCGGCATCGGGCTCGGTGAGCACCATCGTGGCGCCCCACTGCTG
>JANMBJ010000024.1:0-6853 GCA_031360335.1 Candidatus Nanopelagicales bacterium | reverse complement strand
ACCCGACGAAGTCCCAGGTCCTGATCACACACCGGATCGTCGGACTGACCCACGTGGATCGGGTCGACGACGCAGGCAACCCCGTGCTGGCCCCGAACGGCAAGGCGCTCAACGACCCGTACATCAAGACCAAGGGCGACGCGAACAAGACTGTCGATCCCAATCTGACACCCGCGACGCAGGTGCGTGGAATCGTCCGCGAGGTCTATCCGCGCTGGGGATTCGGGCTGGCCTGGGCACACTCGGGCGTGGGCCGGCTCTTCCTGTTCGGGCCACCACTGCTCGCGCTGGCCATCTCCGAGCTGATGTCGCGCAGCGGCACGTCGATGGGTGACCTGCTGGCTCGGCTCCCCCGCCGGAACCGCCGGCACACTGACGAGCCCACGCCGGACGAGGGGGACCCGGATGTGTCGAACCTCGACTGAGCGCGGCAGTGTCGGGCGCCTGCTGGTCGTCGGCGCTCTCGCGGCACTCGTCACGGTCGGTGCCACTGTCGGCAGCACCTCCGCAGCCTTCACGGCATCGACGACCGCCGGTGCGACGTCGAGCACCCGGGCGGCCTGCACGGGCGGGACGCCGTCTGCCACGTTCATGGCCGCTCCGGCGATGCTGCCGACTCTGTGGTGGCGCTTCGGCAACCTCACCGGCTCGACGACCGTCACCGACTCCAGCGGTCATGGCAACACCGGCAGCATCATCAATGCTGGCCTGACCTTCGGCGCGGTCAACGTCGGTCTGGTCACCTGCGATGCGACCTACGCCATGCGCCAGCCCGGCGCTGTGACCTCGACCGGCTTCGTCGCGACGCCGGCCCAGCGCCTGGCGCCGTCGACCCTGACGATCGCGACCTGGGTGCGCAGCACGTCGCTCACCGGCGGCCGCATCGTCGGATTCGGCGACTCCGCGTCGGCCGGCTCCGTCCAGCAGGACCGCGCACTGTTCCTCGACCGCACCGGACGCGTGGTCTTCCAGGTGCGCACGACGACGGGCAGCCTGCTCCTCACGAGCCCGACCGCGATCACCAACAACGCCGTGCGCCTCGTCGTCGCAACCTTGTCGGGAACGTCCGCTGCGCTCTACGTCGACGGCGCGCGAGTCGCATCGGCGCTGGTGATCTCGCCTGCACCCGCGTACGCCGGCTACTGGCGTGCCGGCTGGGACCAGAACGCGGCTGCGGTCATCCCGACCGCCCGCAACCAGGCGACGCTGCGCCAGGACGAGCTCGCGATCTGGGAGGGACGGGCACTGTCCGACACCGACGTGACCGCGCTCTGGACCAGCAACCACTGGTAGGCGCACGACACCACAGCTCGACGCATCGAACGCTGCACGACGAGGGAGAGAGGGGTGAGGAGATGTACCGACGGCGCCGGATGACGCTGACCACGACGTTCGCTGTCGTGAGCCTCCTCGCCATGTCGATCCTCGGCATCGCTCTCGTGACGACGGTCGGACAGCTCATGCGCAAGCAGGCGTTGGACGAGGCGGAGCGCACCGCACGCGCCTATGTGGAAGCCGGGGTCCGCGACCGGATCAGCGCGACAGAGTGGACGTCCGAGCAGCTGTCGCCCGCCACCTTGCGCGGCCTGGCTTCCAACCTCGTCGGCGATCGCAACCTCATCGAGGTCCGCATCTTCGCTCGCTCCGGCAGGGCGCTGTTCGACTCCCAGGGCGACGTGCTCGACGCCAACGGGACCCTGATGGCATTCCCTGACACCTCACGGCTCGACAAGGCACAGGGCGCCGACACCGCGACGTCGGAGATCATCACGCAGGTCGCTCCCGCGAGTCCTGCCACATCGCCGGGCGCGAACCCCTCAACGACCAGCTCGACCGGCGCGATCATGATCCCGGTCGCGGCAGCGCCCACCTCCGCCGTGTCACCTGCGGCGTCCGCCGCGTCCGCCGCGTCCGCCGCGTCCGGCAAGACGGAGACGGCGATCGAACCCAGCATCATCTCGGATGCGCAGACCGTCCTCGACGTCTACGTCCCCGTGCACCCTCGTGGTCGCTCCGGCGTGCCCGTGGGCGTGGCCGAGATCGTGCTCGACTACGGCACCTCCGAGCAGGCGACCGCGGAAGCGCTGCGCAGGGTCGGACTTCTCATCGCCGCCGGCCTGCTTCTGGTGTGGCTGCTGCTCTATCGCACCGTCCGCCGCGCCAGCCGTGGCCTTCGTGCGTCGGCGTCGGAGAATGCTCGGCTCGCCCTCCTCGATCCGCTCACCGGGCTGCCCAACCGCCGTTTGCTCGCGCAGCGGCTGGAGGTCGCTGCCACGGAGGCCTCGGACAACCGCGCGATGGTGGGCCTGCTAATCATCGACATCGTCCGTTTAATGTATATCAACGACTCGCTCGGTCACGTCCGCGGTGACCAGCTCCTCCAGCAGGTGGCGAACCGTCTCAGCGGCATCGTGCGGGGCACCGACACAGTCGCGCGCCTCGGTGGTGACGAGTTCGCAGTGCTGCTCACCACCGTGCGCAGCATCGACGACGGTGTGATGTTCGGCCAGCGGATCCTCGAGCAGTTCGCCGACCCGTACCACGTCGACGGCTTGGTGCTCCACGTCGAGACCTCCGTCGGTCTTGCGGTGATGCCGGACCACGCCGAAGACATCCAGACCCTGATGAAGCACGCCGACATCGCGATGTACGTCGCGAAGGCCGGGCGCATCGGGCTCAGCGTCTATGACTCCGACGGCGACTCGAGCTCGACCGCGAAACTCATCCTGCTGGGCGACCTGCGCCAGGCCCTCGATGCCGACGACCAGCTGAGCATCCACTACCAGCCGAAGCTCGACCTCAACTCCGGTGCGATCGTCGGGCTCGAAGCACTGCTGCGCTGGAACCACCCGACTCGTGGGTCGATCCCGCCCGACAACTTCATCCCGCTGGCCGAGCGCACCGGCCTCGTGCACCACCTCACCAAGCGGGTGCTCGAGCTCGTGCTGTCGCAGATCCGCGAGTGGAGACGCAGCGGCTGGGAGATCCAGGTCGCGGTCAACCTCTCTGCCCTCAACCTCTCCGAGCCCGACCTCGACGTGAAGATCGCAGCGATGCTCAAGGAGTACGACGTACCCGCCCGGCTCCTCGAGTTCGAGATCACCGAGTCAGCCATCGTGCAGGACCCCGAGCGCGCCGCGATCACGCTGCGCCGCATCGCCGCGATGGGGTCCACGATCGCCCTCGACGACTTCGGGATCGGCAACACCTCGATCAGCCAGCTGCGCGACCTGCCGATCGACACCCTCAAGATCGACCGGTCGTTCATCGTCGACATGGACAACGGCAACGACGTGCTGGTGCGTGTGGTCACCGACCTCGCTCACGAGTTCCGGATGATTGCCGTCGCCGAGGGCGTCGAGCAGTCGGACACGGCCGAGCGGCTGCGCCAGATCGGGTGCGACATCGCCCAGGGATGGCTCTATGCCCGAGCCGTGCCCGCCAACGAGCTGCCGGCGATCTTCGAGAAGTACGGCACCGACCCGCGTGGCACGGTGGAACAGCTCGCCCGAGACCTGGTCTGACCCAGGCGATCAGGCTCGCACTCGGACGAGCCAGGCGGCCACCAGCGCGAACGACGCAGCACGCGGAACCGGCTCGGAGAGTGCCAGGTCGTGGATGCCGTCGGGCACCCCGACGACCTCGACGTCGGTCCCGAGACCCGGGCCGAGCCGGATCATGTCCGCCACGTCGAGCACGACGTCGGAGTGACGCACGTCCTCGTCCCACACCTTCGGGTGCGAGCTGTGCCCTGCGTGCAACAGCAGCACGGGTGCGGTGATGGTCAGACCCCTCGCGACCTCAGCCTGCGCGCGGTGGATCGCCCGGAACCAACCAGCCCGCGCCGGGAAGCCGGCGAGCGGCTTGTAGGCGAGGTCGAAGTCCCACGAGCCCTTTCGGCTGCTGTGGATGCTGTCGCCGTAGAACGACGAGAGTCCGGGGAGGACGAACGTCGGCGCGACGTTGCCCACCGCCGAGAGCGCCGGCTCCAGGAGCTTCTCCTGCAGCGGCGGGAGGTTCATGTCGAGGAACGGGCTGTTGAGATACACGGCGTCGACGCCGACACGCCGTGCACCGCGGTGCGCCTGCAGGACGGCCACGAGACCACCTGTGGAGTGCCCGTTGACGAGCAACCAGTCGACCCCCTCCTCGCGCCGGAGCAGGTCGATCGCGGCATCGAGGTCGGCGATGTACTCGTCGATGTCGGGCGTGTAGTTGGGCAGCTGGTGGTCGCGCAGCGAGCGACCGTGCCGGCGCAGGTCGACGGCATAGAACCGCAGACCGTGTGCCTCGTAGAACTCAGCGAGGTGGGTCTGAAACCAGTAGTCGCTGAACCCGTGGACATAGAGCACGGCGGCTCCCGAGGTGCCGGCGCCAAGCCGCCGGACGACCGTGATGTCGACCGGTCCGTCGCTCGCCATGGGCTGTGGGAGGGTGCAGTGCTCGAAACCCTCGATCATGTCGGGGGCCCACGTCCGCTCGGTCATCTGTGTCGTCCTCCTTGCCGGCGAGGCACGCCGTCGACCGCATCATCGGTCATCGGGTGCGTCAGCGCAGCCAACCCGGGTGATGACGGCGTGCTGACGGACGCGGGCGTCATCTGTGGCCCTAGGCTCGGGACATGATCTCCTCCTTCGACGCGACTGCGGTCGCGGTCTCCCACACCCCGCTCCCGTCCGAGAAGGCGCTCAGCGACGGAGTGAGCACCGGGCTCGTCGAGCTTGCGAGCGAGGCCGGCCTCGAGGTGGGGGTGTGGGAGCACAGCGTCGGCTCGTCGACCGACTCCTTCGGTGACGAGGCGTTCGTGGTGCTCTCCGGCCGTGGTGTCGTGCGAGACGGACAGGGCGGGGAGATCGTGCTCGCTCCCGGTGTGCTCGGCGTCCTGCACGCCGGCGATGTCACGACCTGGGAGATCACCGAGCCGCTGCGCAAGGTCTGGATCGTCCGGGGCTGACCGCAGCCGTTCAGCACGACGCGTGACGGGGGAACGACATGCGACGACAGGTCGCCGCGATGGTGTGCACGTCTGCTGCGCTGCTGCTCACGGCCTGCACCGGCTCGACGCCAGGGACGGGGCCATCGACCACGTCCAACAACGCCTCGAACCCGGCAGCGCTGCCCACCCCAGCGAGCGCATCGCCGCCAGACAGTGCGGCGGGCATCGGTGACACGTACTTCCCCACGGACGGCAACCGTGGCTACGACGCCGTGCACTACGACGTCGCGGTCACCATCGCTGCTGACTTCGCGCATATCGTCGGCACGTCCACGATGTCGGCGATGGCCTCATCGGGGCTCTCGTCGTTCCACCTCGACCTGAACTCACTGACCGTGCGAGCCATCCTCGTCGACGGCAAGGCAGCCACGTTCACACGCGACGGATCAGAGCTCGTGGTGACGCCGGCAGCAGCGATCGCACCCGGCGCCCGGTTCACCACGCGCGTCAGCTATGACGGCGCCCCGACGAAGCTGCCCGCACCGGACATCGACAACGGGTGGTATCACGACGCCGACCGGGCCACCGTGCTCGGCGAACCCCAGGCTGCGTCGATGTGGTTCCCGGTGAACGAGCACCCGTCGGACAAGGCGACCTACGACGTGACCGCCACGGTGCCGAAGGGCAAGACGGCGATCTCCAACGGGCTGCCGGTCGGCGACCCGGTCACGAGTGGCACGACCACCACCTGGCACTGGCGCAGCGTGCACCCGATGGCGTCCTATCTCGTGCTGCTTGCCGTCGGCGACTACACCGTCACGCGGTCCACGAGCTCCACCGGGATCCCGATCATCAACGCCGTCGATCCGGCAGCGGTGAAGAACGCCGCCCCCGTGCTCGCGCAGCAGTCGGCGATCCTGGACTTCCTGGCACACGACTTCGGTCCCTATCCGTTCGAGGCTGCGGGCGCCGTCATCGCCGAGGGACTCCCGCAGGTCGCCCTCGAGACGCAGACCCGGTCGCTCTACACGGCCGACTTCTTCGGACCGGACAGCGAGGGCGCCGCGATACTGGTCCACGAGACGGCACACCAGTGGTTCGGCGACAGTGTCTCGCTGTCGCGCTGGAGCGACATCTGGCTCAACGAGGGCTTCGCGACCTACGCCGAGAGCCTCTGGCGGGAGCACGAGGGCACCCTCGATCCGCGCACACTCATACCGGACGCCCTTGCATCGTCGCCCGCCGACGAGCCGTTGTGGCAGACCGACGTCAGCGATCCCGGAGTGGAGAACCTCTTCGGGCAGTCGGTCTACACCCGCGGTGGCCTGGTGCTCGAGGCGCTACGCGAGGTGGTCGGTGACGCCGCCTTCTTCACGACGCTCAAGCGGTGGGCCGCCGAGCATCGCGACGCCAACGGCAGCACCGCAGCCTTCGTCGCGCTCGCCCAGAAGGTGAGCACGAGGGACCTGACCGAGGTCTTCGACACCTGGCTGTTCGGAGCGGGCAAGCCCGATGGTTGGGACCCGGCTGCGGTGAGGGCTCGCCACCCCCTCGGCTCCGCTCCCCGAGCCTGACCACCCCCAAGCCGTCGAGCATCGGCCCACCGGTCGACGGTCACCGTGGCCCGGCGTACGGCCCGTGAGCGACTGACCCGCGACCTACCCGACCGCGACCCACAGCTAGAACGGTGGCTCGTCGAGCTGTGGTGGCTCGGGTCGTTCGGGTGACGACGTGGTGCTCTCAGGGCGCGCGTCATCGACGGCTGTCGCGGGTGGTGGTCCGGCCGGCGTCGTGTCGGCTGGTGGTTGCCCGGGTGGCGCGGGTGGGTCGGGGGTGTCGAGGAAGGGTCGGGGTGGGATGTCGATGCGTAGCCCGAACTTCGTGACCCAGGTCGCGGATCCGTCGGGTGCGAGGTTG
>JANMBJ010000015.1:0-20290 GCA_031360335.1 Candidatus Nanopelagicales bacterium | reverse complement strand
GTCGAGAGCGCGCTGCCGCTCCGCTGCGTCGATGGGCCACAGCTTGCCCTGGATCACCCCGCCGAGGCACTTGATGGCGCACGCGGTGATGACACCCTCGGGCGTGCCGCCGATCCCGACGAGCAGGTCGATGCCGGTGCCAGCGCGCGCGGCCATCACGGCACCGGCGACGTCGCCGTCGGTGATGAACTTGATGCGTGAGCCGGCCTTACGGATGTCGGCGACGAGCGACTCGTGCCGGGGGCGGTCGAGGATGATGACCGTGAGGTCTTCGACCCGCTCGGACTTCGCCTTGGCGATGCGCGCGAGGTTGTCGGCGATCGGTGCCTCGATGTCGACGACGCCAGCCGCCTCGGGTCCGGTGACGAGCTTCTCCATGTAGAACACTGCTGAAGGGTCATACATCGTGCCGCGCTCGGACACCGCGAGCACCGAGAGGGCATTCGGCATTCCCTTGGCGCACAGAGTCGTTCCGTCGATCGGGTCGACCGCGACATCGACACTGGCGCCGGTGCCGTCGCCGACCTCCTCACCGTTGAAGAGCATGGGAGCGTCGTCTTTCTCTCCTTCACCGATCACGACGACACCATTCATCGAGACCGACGAGACGAGCTGACGCATGGCATTGACTGCTGCGCCGTCCGCACCGTTCTTGTCGCCGAACCCGACCCAGCGTGCGGCCGCCATCGCCGCCGCTTCAGTCACCCGCACGAGCTCGAGGGCGAGGTTGCGGTCGGGTGCTTCCGGTGTGCGTTCTGCCGTCATGTCGCGCTCCTTGCAGTCGATGTACCTGCACTGTAACGACGCCCCCGCCCCCGTACCCAGCCGACGCCACCGCCACCCAGGTCCCCGAGTTGCTGCCCGAATCACTGGTTTCACGGCCCACGACCGAGGAGCCGGGCACTAGCTCGGGACCTCGACTCAGCCCGGGGGAGCGCGTGAGCGGATACGGTCGTGCGCCATGACCCACTTCCGGGTGACCGAGGCCGCCGCGCTGCTCGGTGTCAGCGATGACACCGTGCGTCGCTGGATCGACGCCGATCGGCTCCCGGCGGTGCGCGACGGTGCCGGTCGATGGTTGGTGCAGGGTCGCGACCTCGCGGAGTTCGCCCGCGACCAGGCGAGCCCGCCTCAGGTGCACAGCGCGGTCACGACGTCAGCGACCAACCGGATGCCCGGGCTCGTGACTCGTGTCGCGCGCGACGGACTCATGGCCGAGGTCGAGATCCAGGCCGGCCCGTTCCGCGTCGTCTCGGTGATGACGGCGGCTGCCGCCGACGCTCTAGGTCTCGAGCCCGGAGTCCTCGCTGTCGCATCGGTCACGGCCCACGACGTGGTCGTGGAGACCACGACCCGCTGAGCCAGGGCCAGCCGAGTCTCGCCGGCTGAGTCATGACCCGCTGGGTCGCGGCCCGCCGCCCCGGGACGCGCGCGGCACCGGCGTCGCTCACAATGGGGGAGTGGATGCCGAGCAGACGACCGAGGCAGCGTCCGACGGGGTCGTGGTCGACGGTGTCACCGCGGCACCGGTCGAGACGGCTGCCGCGGCCGTCGAGCCGCCAGAGCCGGCGCTGCTCGAGGACCCCGCCGAGATCGAGCGTCAGCGCGAGGAGCGGGCTCGCAAGCGCCTGCGTCAGACGGCGCGCGACATGCTCATCTCCATGCTGGTCGTCGCCGGCGCGGTGCTCGTGCTCGTGTTCCCGTGGAACCGTGGAGCGTCAGATCCGATCAAGACGGTCGACCCCTCGACCGTGATCACGGGCGCGAGGGCGAGCGAGTCGTGGCCGGTCCTGGCACCCACCGGATCGCCCGCGACCTGGCGCTGCACGAGCGCGCGCATCTCCACGGCGGCCGACGGCCTGGTAGTGGTGCACCTCGGCTATCTGACGCCGACGACGGCGTATGTCGGGATCGAGCAGTCGGCCACCCGCGAGCGCAGCTTTGTGCGCGACCAGACCCTCAAGGCTGACAAGACCGGCACGCGGGTGATCGGGAGCACCACCTGGACGTCGTATGAGACGGCAGACGGCACCCACCGCTCGCTGGTGCTCGCCCAGGATGGCGCGACCTACGTCGTCACGGGTACGGCGACCTGGGACGACCTCGCGACGTTCACCGCGAGCTTGCGCGGAGGCTGATCACGCCGCCTGCTACTCCGACGCGTGAGCGGTGCCGCGGGCCGCGTCGAGCCGGGTCCGCGCGTCGTCGAGCCAGCGCTGGCAGATCGCGGCGAGCGCCTCGCCACGCTCCCAGAGCGCGAGCGACTCCTCGAGCGTCGCGCCTCCGGCCTCGAGGCGACGCACGACATCGGCGAGCTCGTCGCGTGCCTGCTCGAACGACGGGGTTGCGGGGGTCTCGCTCATGGCGGTCACCTTAGGTGAGAGTCGGCCGGCACAGATCGGGCGGTGATCGTCAGCAGCTGCTGGAGTGCAACGGATCGTCAGCTGTCTCGAGTGGCATGGAACTCGCCGGCGCTGACGCGCACCCGGACCGACGTGCCCGCGGCGACGTCGTCGGCGGCGCGCACGACGGAGCCATCGGGCTGCTGCACCACGGCATATCCGCGATCGAGGGTCGCAGCGGGAGAGAGCGCGCGCACGCGGGCGCGGACGTGTGCGACGTCGTCGGACGCGCGCTCGAGACGGTTGTCGAGTGCTCGACGAGACCGCTCGAGCAACGACGTCACACCGTCGGCGCGCGTCGTCACGAGCACCGAGGGATCAGCGAGCACCGGGCGACGGCGTACGCCGTCGAGCCAGCTGAGGTGCTGCTCGATCCGCCCTCGTACGACTCGCTCGCCGCGCCCGCGCAGGTCGCTGACGATGCGCGCCTGCTCGACCATGTCGGGCACGACCTTGCGCGCCGCGTCGGTGGGTGTCGAGGCGCGTACGTCGGCGACGAGGTCGAGGAGCGGTGAGTCCTTCTCGTGCCCGATTGCCGACACGACCGGGGTGCGGCACGCGGAGACCACGCGCACCAGACCTTCGTCGGAGAACGGCAGCAGGTCCTCGACCGATCCGCCGCCTCGCGTCACGACGATCACGTCGACCTCGGCCACGCCGTCGAGATCGCGGATCGCAGCGCTCACCTCGCTGACGGCCTTGACCCCCTGGACCGCGACCTCGCGGATCTCGAAGCGCACCCCGGGCCAGCGCCGCCGTGCGTTCTCGACGACGTCGCGCTCGGCGTCGCTGCCGCGACCACACACGAGGCCGACGACCCGGGGGAGGAAGGGCAGCGGCTTCTTGCGAGCGGGGTCGAACAGGCCCTCCGCCGCAAGGAGGTTCTTGCGTGCCTCGAGCTGCGCCAGCAGCTCACCGAGCCCGACGGGTCGGATCTCCGCGGCACGGAACGACAGTGACCCTCGACCGGGGAAGAACTCCGCCTTCGCGTGCACGACCACTCGTTGCCCCTCGGCCAGCGGCGGCACGCAGGCGTCGAGCACCCGGGGCAGGCAGGTGAGAGTCAGGGACATGTCGGCCTCGGTGTCGCGCAGCGTGAGGAAGACGAGGCCGGCACCCGGGCGGCGTGTGAGCTGTGCGACCTGCCCCTCCATCCAGACGGCTCCGAGCCTGGCGACGTAGCCCTCGACCGCACGCGCGATCGTGCGCACGGCAGCCGGGGACTCCGGGGACGACTCGAGGGACATGCGCCGCAGCCTAGGCCGAGCGACCCGCCCCCGACGTGACGCTGCACACCCAGCACCCCCGACAGACCCGCGATGCTGGCGCAACTGCTGCTGAGCGTGGTCCTTGCACCGCACTTTCGCCAGCAGCGCCGGTCCTTCGCTGCGGGCGGACGGCGACGAGGGGCCGGGGTGCGGAGCCGCGCCTACGATGGGTGGGTGACCGACTCCGCGAGCGCCCCCTCCGCCCCGACCGCCAAGAAGGTGCTGCTCGCGGCACCGCGTGGCTACTGCGCCGGGGTCGACCGCGCTGTCGTGACCGTGGAGAAGGCCCTCGAGCTGTACGGCGCTCCCGTCTACGTCCGCAAGCAGATCGTGCACAACAAGCACGTGGTCGAGGACCTCGAGGCGCGCGGCGCGATCTTCGTCGAGGAGACCGACGAGGTGCCCGAAGGCTCCATCGTCGTCTTCAGCGCGCACGGCGTCGCGCCGTCGGTCCACGACGAGGCAGCGGCACGCAACCTGCGCACCATCGACGCGACCTGCCCGCTGGTCACCAAGGTGCACCAGGAGGCACGGCGCTTCGCCGACGAGGGCTATCGCATCCTGCTCATCGGCCACGAAGGCCACGAGGAGGTCGTCGGGACCACGGGTGAGGCGCCGGAGGCGATCACGTTGGTCGACGGACCGTCGCACGCCGACGAGATCGACATCGCACCCGACGAGAAGGTCGTCTGGCTCTCGCAGACCACGCTCTCGGTCGACGAGACCATCGAGACGGTCGACCGGCTGCGGCTGCGCCTGCCGCTGCTCATGAGTCCGCCCAGCGACGACATCTGCTACGCCACGCAGAACCGTCAGCTCGCGGTCAAGGACATCGCGGCCCGGTGCGACGTCCTCATCGTGGTCGGCAGCGGCAACTCCTCGAACTCCGTGCGACTCGTCGAGGTCGGCCTCGACGCTGGCGCGACGTCGTCTCACCGCGTCGACAGCGCGATCGAGCTCGAGGAGGAGTGGTTCGAGGGCGCGGTGACCGTCGGTCTCACCAGCGGGGCCTCGGTGCCCGAGGAGCTCGTCCACGGAGTGCTCGACTGGCTCGCCGCGCGCGGGTGGGGTGACGTCGAGGAGGTCTCCTCCGCGGAGGAGCACCTGGTGTTCGCACTTCCTCCGGAGCTGCGCCGCGACATCAAGGCCGCCGCTCGTTCCTGAGCCCTCGGGGCGACAGCCGCACCGCGGGACGTCAGGGACGACGACGGCGTACGAGCACGATCACGAGGCAGACGAGACTGGTGCCGAGCACCCAGAGCGCATTGCGCCCGAGCACAAGAAGCAGCAGTGAGCCCTGGTCGATGAAGAAGTGGCCGGTGCGGGTCTGCGTGAGCTGGCCGGCCGTCAGTGTTGCCACGAGGAACGCCAGCGGCGGCATGACGACCGCTGCCCAGATGTCGACGCGGCGGACGACGAGGGCGGCGTAGACCGACGATCCCAGCAGCGCGACGCCGGTCAGCACCCCGATCTCCTTGCGTAGCAAGGCTTCGATGAAGGCGACGACAACGGTCGTCGCGATCACCACGACGGCGACACCGGGGTAGGTGAGTCCGCCGGTGCGCAAGGACGTGCGCGGGTCGGCCACCGCTTCGACGCGCTGGGCGGCTGTATAGCTGGGGTCGATGGCCGGGATCGCGTCGAGTGTCGCGGGGCCTTCGGCTCCCGACGATCGGTAGAGACGACCTGTGTCGACGCGAGCCGCCGGCGCTGACGAGATAGCCGGGTCGACGACTCCGTCCCAGGACTTGCCGGTCGATTGCTGAGTAGCCCGCGCGGCAGCGAGGACCCCGGCGGCTGGAGCAACGGTCACGGGAGCAGGGCGGTCTGCCTCGGGAGGGGTCGCGGCGTCCGAGTTCTCGAGCATGACCCCGGCCAACGGCGCGATCATCACGGAGTCGTAGCCAGGAGCAGGCGGGTCGTCGGAGCCGGAGTCGTCGTGCTCGAAACCGGCGACCAGGTGCGATGCCTCGTCGGACTCGTGCTCGAGGTCGTGGCCGGTCGTGAGGTCGTCGGACACATCGATCGTCGTCGGAGGCGCCTGAGGGTTGCGTGCCACGGACACCTGGTCGGTCTGCGGCTCGGAGTGGTGGTCGCCGGCACCCGTGTCAGCGGTCGGTGTGGGGGCCAGCGCAGGTGCGTCCGGCACATCGGAGGAGTCCGGATCGTCGAAGAGGTCGCCGAAGGATGGCGCGCCACGGTCCTGATCGCTGCTCACGGTGTCCCACCGTACGTGACTCGGGCGGCTCAGTCGGCGTCAGGCACCGCGGGGGCCAGCTCGGCGAGCCCTCCGCCGACCGACGCGACGAGCTCGTCGGCCGTCAGCGGGCGGCTCGAGGTGGTCACCAGCCGAGGCATCGGCAGGCCTGCATCGTCGTCACCGACGGCGTCGACGACCCCCAACGAGACCAGCCGCCGGGCACTCACGAGCACTCGCGACTCGAGCGAGCCGACCGTGGAGTTGTAGTTGCCGACAGCACTGTCCAGAGCGCTGCCGAGCTTGGCGAGGTGGGTGCCGAGGGTGGCCAGCCGCGAGTGGAGGTCGCGTGCCACGGCATGCACCTCGCGCACGTTGCGGGCGGCCGACTCCTGCCGCCAGGTGTGCGCGACCGTACGCAGCAGGGCGAGCAGCGTCGTGGGTGTCGCGATCACGACGTCGCGGGCGAAGGCGTACTCCAGCAGGTCGGGTCGGGCCTCCAGCGCGGCCGACAGGAACGACTCGGCAGGCAGGAAGAGCACGACGAACTCGGGAGAGTCGTAGCGGCGCCAGTACTCCTTGCTCGAGAGCCGGTCGACGTGCGCGGCCACCTCGCTCGCATGACGCGCCAAGAACAGCCGCGACGTGGCGTCGTCGGTGGCCTCGGTGGCATCGAGATACGCCGATAGCGGGACCTTCGCGTCGACGACGACATCGCGGTCGTCGGCAAGGTGCACGACGAGGTCCGGGCGCAGCAGGTCACCGGTGTCGTCGCGAGTGCTCGACTGCTCCTCGAAGTGCACGTGCGGCAGCAGCCCGGAGGACTCGACGAGGCGGCGCAGCGCGACCTCGCCCCAGCGACCTCGTACCTCAGACCGACGCAGCGCCGTCACGAGGCGGCCGGTCTGGTCGCGCAGCGAGTCGGTGCCCAGCGCCGTGAGCCGGATCTGCTCCTGCAGCTGTGCGTGCGCCACGGCGCGCTCACGCTCGGATCGCGCGAGATCGACCGAGACGCGCGCGAGGGTGTCGTTCATCGGCCGCACCAGCGCATCGACCGCCGCCCGCTCGCTGGCCAACGTCGTGGCGTGCCGAGGATCACGCTCGGCCAGCGCACGCACCACGACGAGCACGGTCGACGCACCCACCGCGACACCGATCACGAGCCCGAGCACCAACGCAACAAGATCACTCATACCCAGACCGTCGCACCCACCCCCGACAGTCACCCTCCTCGAGCGCAGGACAACGTGCCGGGATCGAGGGTTGACCTTGACGCTGCGTCAACGTCTAGCGTTCGTGGCATGACGGTGGAGCGAGAGCAGGCGGTGTGGTCGATCGTCGAGGTGTCGCGGTTCGCGGGGGTGTCCTCGCGGACGTTGCGGCACTACGACGACATCGGCCTCGTGGCTCCGGCGTACGTCGGCAGCAACGGCTATCGCTTCTACGAACGTCCGCAGCTGCACCGGCTCCAGGAGGTGCTCGTCCTGCGCGAGCTCGGCCTGCCGCTCGACGCGATCGGCCGGGTCCTCGACGGCACGACGGACCGCGCCGCAGTGCTGCGAGCACACCAGGTCGCCCTCCTCGCCGAGGGCGACCGACTGACTCGTCTCGCCAGCTCGGTGGGGCGAACGATCGCGGAATGCACTGGAGGTGAAGCGATGACACCGGAGGACCTCTTCGACGGCTTCGACGTCGAGAGGCAGAAGGGCTACGAGGCAGACCTGGTCGCCCGCTATGGAACCGACACCCAGGCGCGGATCGACGAGTCCTGGCGCCGGGTAGGAAAGCTGAGCACGGCCGATGCCGAGCGCATCCAGGTTGACCTCGCGACCCGAGACGAGGACTACGCCGCACTGCTCGACGCCGCAGTCGCAGCCGACGACCCGCGCACGCAGGCAGTCACGGCCGATCACTACCGCTGGGTCTGCCAGTTCTGGACGCCCGACGCCGACGCGTTCGCCGGCCTCGGCGATCTCTACGTCGACCACCCGGACTTCAGAGCTCGCTACGACGCTGTGCGCCCAGGCCTGGCCGGCTACGTCCGCGATGCGATGACGACGTACGCCGTCACGACGCTGACCTGACGGGGACGAGGGCTGCAGACCTCGCCTCGCGGAACGACCGGACCCCTGTCACGTCAGCCGCACGGGGTCGTCATGCAGCGTCGAGCAGCGCCAAGGACTCGTCGGCCCACGCGATCGACGCGCGCGCTGAGTGCTGGCCGGCGAGGACGGTCAGCAGGCGGTAGCGCACATCGGGGTCGTCGACGATCTCGGCCTCGAGTCGGTGACGGATCGAGGTCAGCACCTCGAGCTGCCCGACGGCCCGCTCGCGTGCGTCGGCGACGATCTGCCGGCACTCGTCGACGCCGAGCAGGCCGCCGAAGAAGAGTCGCAGCAGCGTGCCGTTGCGCGGGGGGACCACGGGAATCGGTTCGCGCAGCAGCGCGACGAGGCGCGCGCGCCCGGCTGCGGTGAGCCGGTAGGTGCTGCCCGAGGTCTTCCCCTCGGCACCTCGTACGACGAGCGCGTCGCTCTCCAGTCGGGCGAGCGTGGGATAGATCTGTCCGAAGCTCTCGCTCCAGAAGTGACCCAGCGTCTCGGTGATGGCGGCGCGTACGGCATAGCCCGACATCGGCTGCACCGACAGGGCACCGAGCACCGCAAGCTCGGTCTTCGACTGTCTCGACATGAGGACAACATATCTGCTAGATATGTCTGATGACGACTGACACGCCCGCCGCACCGCTGCTCACCCCGTCCGCCGCCCCGAGCCGCTGGGGTGCGGCGTTCGCCGTGTTCGCGTGCGGAGTCGGCGCCTTCCAGGTGGCGCTCGCCGTGGGCGCCCCGTGGGGAGCGGCCGCCTGGGGCGGGGCGAGCTCCGGCGTGCTTCCCGTGGGCCTGCGGGTGGGCAGCGGCGTCGCCGCGCTCGTCTGGGGAGCAGTAGCTGCCGTGTCGGGCGGGCGACTGCTCGGCACGGTCGGTCGCAGACGGGTGCTGCTGGGCGTCGCGGCGTACTCCACCCTCGGGGTCGCGCTGAACGCGGCGTCGACCTCGTCGGTCGAACGCGCGATCTGGGTGCCGCTCACTGCGATCGGTGCTGGTCTCGCGGGGAGGGCCTGGCGTGAGTCACGCCGCTGACGGAGCGGTCGGGACCAGCCGCCGTGGCACCTAGACTTGCGCCCTGTGGCTCTCACCATCGGAATCGTCGGTCTCCCCAACGTGGGCAAGTCGACGCTCTTCAACGCGCTGACCAAGAACGACGTGCTCGCGGCGAACTACCCGTTCGCGACGATCGAGCCCAACATCGGCGTGGTGGGCGTGCCCGACCCGCGCCTCGGCGTGCTTGCCAGCATCTTCGGCTCCGAGCGCCAGCTGCCCGCGACCGTCTCGTTCGTCGACATCGCCGGCATCGTCAAGGGCGCGAGCGAGGGTGAGGGCCTGGGCAACAAGTTCCTCGCCACCATCCGCGAGAGCGACGCGATCTGCCAGGTGATCCGGGTCTTCACCGACCCCGACGTCATCCACGTCGAGGGTCGAGTCGATCCCAAGGACGACATCGAGATCATCAACACCGAGCTCATCCTCGCCGACCTCCAGACCGTCGAGAAGGCCTTGCCGCGCCTGGAGAAGGAGGCGCGCCTCAACAAGGACCGCGCCGAGATCCTCGAGGTCACGAAGAAGGCCTATGACGCGCTGTCGGCAGGCACCACGATCTACGCCGCCGGCCTCGACCGCACCGTGCTGCGCGAGCTCTTCCTGCTCACCGCGAAGCAGTTCCTCTACGTCTTCAACGTCGACGTCGACGAGCTCGGCAATGAAGAGCTCAAGGACGAGATGCGCGCGATCGTCGCGCCGGCCGAGGCGGTGTTCCTCGACGCGAAGACAGAGTCGGACCTCACTGAGCTCGACGATGACGAGGCGCTCGAGCTCCTGCAGTCGATCGGCCTGTACGAGTCGGGCCTCACGACCCTGGCCCGCGTCGCCTTCGACACCCTGGGCCTGCAGACCTACCTCACCGCCGGTCCTAAGGAGTCACGTGCCTGGACGATCCCCCAGGGCGCAACCGCGCCGCAGGCGGCCGGTGTGATCCACACCGACTTCCAGAAGGGGTTCATCAAGGCCGAGGTCATCTCCTTCGCGGACCTCGTCGCCACCGGCTCCGTCGCCGAGGCCCGCGCCAAGGGCAAGGCGCGCATGGAAGGCAAGGACTACGTCATGGCCGACGGCGACGTCGTCGAGTTCCGCTTCAACGTCTGACTGGTGCACTACGTTCGTCACAGGCGCAGGGGGCGTGCCGACCACCACGGAGCACTGAGGTATCGCCATTCGCTCGTGCGTTGGTGCTACCTGCAGCCATCATCCAGTGCAGGAACGAATGCCAGCGGTGGGGAGGAGCAGGTCATGGCGACGGACAAGACCCCTTCGGAGGACTACCTCGGTTTCGTCGAGATCTTCCGGGGAGTCAGACCGGACATCGAGACCGGATCCATGTTCGGGATGCGCTGCATGAAGCGAGGGGGCAAGGCCTTCGCAGGTGGGTTCGCCGGCGGTCTTGTGGTCAAGCTGGCTCCCGAGGCACTCGCCCGGGCGGCCGCTCTTACGCACGCTACAGAGTTTGATCCCTCCGGTGGGGGCAGGCCGATGAAGGCGTGGATCGTCCTAGGGTCCGAGCACCAAGACCGTTGGCAGGAGTACGCCGAGGCCGCCTACGCGGCGGTGGAGGCAACCGGACGTTGATCGGAGCCGCGACATGGGCGCCTTGCCGCTCAGTGCTCGTAGACCTCGCGGCGGTGCCCAACCCGGAGCGCGAGGATGACCAGATGGTCATCCTCGATGGCGTACACGATCGGGTAGTCGCCGATGCGCGCGCGCCAGCGTCCCTGTTCGCCGCCGCGGAGCAGCTTGACCCGTCGTGCGCGTGGTTGTCCACAGCTGAGCCCGTAGGTCGACGCATGCCCGTCTGCTTTGCCCCACGCTTGGCGCATGGGAATCAGGTACTACGCATACGCATTCGATGGCGACCGGACTGAGCAGGCGCTGGCCGATCCGCGCGCCTTCACCTCGAGTGATCCGCTGGCCGATGCCTGGGGATTCGAGCCGCACGCACGCTTGGCCGTGGCAGCGTTCGAGCAGAGCGTCCCCGAGCGGGACCTTCTGTACCTGGACAAGGCATGGCTGGATGTGCAGGCGCTCACCGGGCCGGCGAAGCCCTCGGGGCTCGCGCGACCGGCATACCGGATGTTCGAGGGCCAGGTCGCGCTGTCGGCGGATGGTTGCTCGTGGACCCCATGGGTCCGTGCCCTTGACCCCGCCGAGGTCAGCATCATCGCGCAGGACCTCGGCGAGCTGACGGCAGATGTCGCACTCGACCGTCTCCGTCGCGAGGGTGCGACGACGGGCGATGCGGACTACGTCCTCCACTACCTCGAGCGGGCCCGCCGGTTTGTAGATGGCCTCGCTCGCGAGGGTCGCGGCATGACGTACCTGATCGGGTGACGGCTGCTGCGGGCCCGGCTCAGCACGAACTTCCGGGGCAGGTGCGACGTGGACGCTAGAATTCTGTACATGACGACCGTGCCGCTTGCCGAGGCCCGCGCCCAGCTCTCGAAGCTCGTCGATGATGCCGTGCGCACGCACGAACGCATCGAGGTGACGAGGAACGGACGTCGTGCGGTGGTCATCCTGAGCGCTGACGACTACGACTCGCTCATGGAGACGCTCGACATCCTGGGCGACGCCGAGGCGATGGAAGACATCCGTCAGGCCGACGCCGATATCGCAGCAGGACGGGTGTCGACGCTGGACGAGGTCGAGGCGGAGATGCGGTCCCTCGGTCGGCTGCGCGAGTGACCTATCGCGTCGAGCTGTCACCCTCCGCGCGTCGCGCACTCACCCACACCCTTGCCGAGGCGGTCGCGACGGCCTGCGCCAATTTCCTCCACGAGGTGCTTGCCCACGACCCGTACCGTGTCGGCAAGCCGCTTCGCAACGAGCTGGTCGGCCGCTACTCGGCACGCCGAGGTGAGTTCCGCGTTATCTACGAGATCCATGACGACGTCGTGGTCGTGCGCGTGATCAGCATCCGCCACCGCCGTGACGCCTACTGGTAGGGCCGGTCGATGTCGGGTTCACTATCCGAGCAGCGGAGCGGGTCTTACCGAGGGGCGGCACCATGAACGAGGGAACGACCGAGCCTGAGACGGGTGGCGTCACGGTCGAACTGCTTGGCACTGTTGATCTCGGTCCCGAGATGGAGGGGATGGACGGTCTCCAGCTTCGGACGCGCCGGGTCACCATCGAGCCCGGAGGCGTCTTCGGTCCGATGCACGACCACAAGGGCAGGCCGGGGACCGTCTACGTGCTCCAAGGAACGATCACCGACCATCGGGACGGCATCGCCACCGACTACGGACCGGGCCCGGGCTGGCCCGAGGATCGGAATACGGTCCACTGGCTCGAGAACCGCGGGACAGAGACGGCGGTGGAGATCTCGGTCGATGTCGTAGCGAGGGAGCAGGGATGAGCCTCGAACGGCTGGGACCCGTATCTCCTTGCCGAGGTTGATCCGGACGGGAATCTGATCGAGTTCAGGTTCACCTGTCCAGAGCTGGGACGGTTGGCGCGACGTGTGCACGAATTCCTGATTCGCTGGGGCCGTGAAGTTCGTTGGGCTCGACCTCGCGTGGGGTGAGCGAAGCCGCACCGGTGTCGCTGTGCTCGACGAGCAAGGGCGGCTGAGCCGCTGCAGCTCGGTCGTGTCCGACGCAGAGATCGAGGCGGCACTTCCACCGCTGGGAACTGCCGTTGTCGTCGCGGTCGACGCGCCCCTCATCGTGCGGAACGAGTCGGGCCAGCGACGGTGCGAGAAGCGGGTGGGTCAGCTGTTCGGCTACGCCCACGCATCGGCGCACACGTCGAACCGCTCGCGCGCACTCTTCCGGCCCGAGCCGCGGGCCGCACGGATCGCCGCCCGCCTCGGCTGGGACATGGACCCCCAGGTGCGCCCGGACGACGAGACGTCGGTGTGCATCGAGGTCTACCCCCACCCCGCGATGGTGGTGCTGTTCGGGCTGCAGCGCGTGATCCCCTACAAGGCCAAACCAGGACGGGATCTCGGCTTCCTGCGCGAGCAGCACCTGATCCTCCAGGGACACGTGGAGTGCACGTGCGGCGCACTTCTGCACCTCGACGAGTCGGACGACTGGCGGCGGCTCCAAGACGGAGTGCGGTCGGCGACCCGCAAGGTCGACCTGCGCGTCGTCGAGGATCAGGTGGATGCCGTGCTCTGCGCGTTCCTGGCATGGATGTGGACCTACGAGAGGGACGTGATGCAGTTGCTGCCCGAGGATCATGACGGGATCGGCGACGAGAACCTGGATCAGGGCTACATCGTGACGCCCGTCGGCCGAGGACTGCCGACGACGCGATGAACCGCGAGTAAGCAGGTGGAGGTCCACCGACAGCAGCTGGATAGCGGGGCGCGTACGCAGCCCGACACATACGATCGTCGGGTTGGTTCCGCATGAGGCGAGGGGTTGTCCGATGAGTCGGTGGAGCAAGGTCCTGACCGGGACCCTCGTCGTCGCAGCGATCGGGGTGGCTGCCTTTTACGCCGTCACGACGTTCCAGGAGAAGAAGGCGCTCGCCGACGAGACGGTGAGCAACATCCAGGGCGAGCTCGACAACCTCGACCCTGTCACCCGCGCAGCCGTCATGGCTAAGCTGTCGTCGGATGCGGCCAAGGACCTGAAGGGTCACTTCGGCGCTTGAGGCTCTGTGTCGCCTCTCCACTCCGGCCCCGTTCCCCTGCCCGCCGGGGGAGGGCCCGGTGGGCAGGGGACGGAGGTTCCCCCGAAGATCGTGCGCCCCTCAGCGACGTGACGCACGAGCCGTGCGGACACCGGGTGGTGGTCCGGTGTGCCGCATCAGTGTCGGAAGCACTGCCCCCGCACCGAGACTCCGCTGGTGAGCCGCCGCCTGCCATGAGACACCTCGACGGTGGCGACTCCCCATCCAGAGTCGCCAGCGGCGGCACTGATACATCGGCGGGTGCACTGATCTCGTGCCTTGTCAGTCCGGGGGTGCCTCGGACTCCTCGCGCAACGACGGGACGGTCGCTCGTTGCGGGACGACGCCGTGCTTGTCGGAGTAGAACGCGCGGATCACGTCCATATCGCCGCGTACATCCCCCGTGGGCACCAGTCGAGGCCCGAAACCGCCTGTGCGCGTCGGGCCGTCGAGGTAGGTGAGCACGATGGGCACGCCGGCCTCACGCGCTATCCGGTAGAACCCCGACTTCCAACCTTCCGCGCGGCCGCGCGTCCCCTCGGGTGCGATCACCAGAGCGAACGACCTGCCGCTGCGCGCACGAGACACCATGTCGGCGACCAGCGCACCGGGGTCGGAGCGGTCGACGGACACCCCGCCGAGCGCGCGCATGACACCGCCGAACGGAGCGTGGAAGAGCTCCTTCTTGCCCAGCCAACCGGGGCTGAGGTCGTTGCCCCACGCGATCCCCAGCATGAGCGGGAAGTCGAGCCAGGACGTGTGCGGCGCCGCGACGAGCACGCACGATTCGCCGCGGGGAGCCGGGTTGCCGACGTCGCGATATCGCAACGCGCGCAACACGAGTCGACCGATCGCACGCTTCACTGGGACTCCGTCTCCTGTGCCTGCGGCAGAGGCCGCTAGGCACTCCCGCACGGTACGGCACCTGTGCCGGCGTCGCCGCCCGGAGAACCGGCACGTCGGTCGCGCATCCCGTTGGGGCCATGCTCTAGCGTCGGGCCGTCGGGGTGCTTGCCCCGCCATCACCCGGGGGAGCCGTTCATGCGTTCGAGGATCCAGCGCGGCCTGACCATCGGCGCGATCGCCTTCACGCTGCTGGGCATCGCGGCGTTCGTGTGGCTCGGCGTGAAGAACGCCGACCAGATGGCGCAGTATCAGCAGGTCAATTCTCAGAACTTCGACGGCTCCGTCTCTTATCCGAGCTCGGTGCTCGTCGTATCGACCCAGCTGCACGATTCGATCGTCCTGACGACGCTGCTCCCTGCTGTCGGTGTCGTCTTCATCGTGGTCGGGATCCTGTGCGCGGCTGGGGTCGTGGCCTCGATGGTGACCATCGAGGCCGTCGAGCTGGTCACGGTGGGACGCTCGACCCTCGGAGCACCCGATGACGCAGCCGAGGACCTGTCGGCGCCGGAGACGCTGCGCTACGGCTGACGTGGGACCCAGCTCAGGTCGACGAGGTGTCCGCCTCGGGTTCGACGACGCGGCGGTGCAGCTCGACGGTCAGGCGATGGATCTCACGGGTGAGCTCGGTGTTGGTCTTGAGCTCGAGCTCCTGGGCGACGAAGTCGTGGTCGGCCTTGGCCTGCTGAAACGCCGACTGACGGTTCTGGCCGATCATGACGAAGGTCGAGAGGAAGATCGCCTCGAGTGAGACGACCAGGGTGAGCTTGGGCCACGGATCGACCTCGACGAGCACCATCCAGACGACGAACGCTGCCGCGTGCAGATAGACGAACTTCATCGACCCGGCGAACGCCGTGACGCGGTCCGCGATCCGCAGCTCGAGGTCGGCAGCCCGCAGGCGCTCGACCTCCAGGTGTCCCGGGTGCCTCGTGCCTGGCCCGGGGGCACGGGTCGAGTCGGTCATGGTGATCGTCTCCTCGTCGTCCGGCGCGACCCGGTTGCGGGTGCGTGGGCCGAGCATCGCAGCCCGTCGTTCGCGGGTCGGTCGCCCGGTGGGCGCGCTCCCTCCAGCTCGAACGCCGTACGACGCGGCGAGAGTCCACCCGATCGGGTCAGTCGACTCCTCTCAGTGAGATGACGACCGCGCTGCGTGGCGCCTGGGTGCCGAAGCGTGCGTGAACCGTGGCTCTCGGTGATCGTCGTGCGAGACGCACTGGGCCGGAGGAATTGCGGTGGTGATCGGCGTGGTGGCCGGTGACCGGACGTGACGTGTGTCGCTTGCGAGAAGTTCCACACGCGAGGGTGAGGTCCGTGTCACGATGCGCCGGTCCGCCACCACCCACGGAGGAAAGGCGCCTCATGAGGCCCAGCACGTGGTTGCGCGCCAGCGCAGCAGCACTACTGATCGTCCCGCTCTGTGCGGTCACCGCCGCGAGCGGCGCGACGGCGAGCGACAGCCGTACGTTGAAGGCTGGTCAGAAGATCTCCCCCTCGTCGGTCGTCACGTCCGGCAAGGCCGGGACGAGCCGTCTTGCGCAGACCGACAAGTCACTTCTCGGACGTAAGGACAGCACCAAGGTCCCGGTCATGATCAAGCTCGACTACGACTCGGTCGCGACCTACTCCGGTGACCTCCGCGGCTTCGCCGCGACCAGCCCGTCGGTCACCGGCAAGGCGTTGCGTGGAGCGTCCAACGAGAAGACCTACGAGTCCTACATCGCTGGTCGCGAGGCCCGCTTCGCCGCCGCGCTGCGCACGGCAGTTCCCAGCGCCAGGCTCGGACGTTCGCTGCGCACCGTCTACGGCGGCTTCGCCGCGGTCGTGCCGGCCAACCAGATCAGCGCGCTGCTGCGCGTGCCCGGCGTCGTCGCCGTCCAGAAGGACGAGCTGCGCCAGCCCCTCACCGACTCGAGCACCAAGTTCATCGGTGCCGACTCGCTCAACGGCGTCCTCGGTGGCGCCGCCAACGCTGGCAAGGGCGTCATCTTCGGATCGCTCGACTCCGGCGTGTGGCCGGAGCACCCCTCCTTCGCCGACAAGGGCAACCTCAGCGCACCGCCGGCCAAGGCTGACGGCACAGCTCGTGCCTGCAACTTCGGTGACAACCCCCTGACGGCTGCGGCCGACGTCTTCGTCTGCAACAACAAGCTGATCGGTGGTCAGGGCTTCCTCGACACCTACCAGGCCGTTGTCGGCGGCGAGGTCTACGGCAAGACCTCTCGCGACAGCGACGGTCACGGCACGCACACCGCGAGCACCTCTGCAGGCGACGTCGTCGCCTCCGCCAAGGTCTTCGGTGTCGAGCGCGGCCCGATCCGTGGCGTCGCTCCTGGCGCCTGGGTCTCGGTATACAAGGTCTGTGGCGCCGAGGGCTGTTTCAGCTCCGACTCTGCGGCTGCCGTGCAGCAGGCCATCAAGGACGGCGTGAAGGTCATCAACTTCTCGATCTCCGGTGGCTCCAACCCCTTCACCGACCCGGTCGAGCTCGCCTTCCTCGACGCCTACGCCGCCGGCGTGTTCGTCTCGGCCTCGGCCGGCAACAGCGGCCCGGGTGCGGGTACGACCGATCACGTCTCGCCGTGGGTCACTACGGTGGCCGCGTCGACCCAGACGCGCGAGTTCTCCTCGACCCTGACCCTGCAGTCCGGTGCCGACACTCTCGTCCTCACCGGCTCATCGATCATGGGCGGCGTCGCTGCCCAGACACCGGTCGTCATCGCGGCAGACGCGCCGTACAACGACAAGTTCTGCCTCAAGGCCACCCCTGCAGTTGACTTGTACGCTGGCAAGATCGTCGTCTGTGCACGCGGTGGAGGCGGTCTCGGCCGCGTCTCCAAGGGCCACAACGTCGCCGCGGGTGGCGCTGACGGGATGATCCTCTACAACCCCGTCCTCGCTGACACCGAGACGGACAACCACTGGCTCCCCGCGGTGCACCTCGCCGACGGTGCCGAGCTGCTCGCCTGGCTGGCGACGCACACGACCGGTGTGACGGCCGCATTCACCGCGGGCGTCAAGGCCAACGGGCAGGGCGACGTGATGGCGGCGTTCTCCTCGCGCGGCCCTGGCGGCTTCGGTATCAAGCCCGACATCACTGCCCCGGGTGTCCAGATCCTCGCCGGCCACACGCCGACGCCGGACACGATCACCACCGGCCCTCCCGGTGAGTACTTCCAGGCGATCGCCGGCACCTCGATGTCGTCGCCGCACATCGCGGGCTCGGCCATCCTCGAGAAGGCCCTGCACCCGACCTGGACGCCGGGTCAGATCAAGTCGGCCCTGATGACCACAGCCAAGACCAGCGTGGTCAAGGAGGACGGCGTCACCCCGACCGACCCGTTCGACGACGGCAGCGGTCGCGTCGACCTCACGAAGGCGGACAACCCGGGCCTCACGTTCGACGAGACAGCTGACAACATGGCGGCGCTCGGCAACGACAAGGTCCGCGTGATCGACCTCAACCTGCCGTCGATCAATTCGACGGTCATGCCGGGAACGGTCACGACGGTGCGTACCGCCGTCAACGTCACCAACCGCACGCAGTCCTACAAGGTGACGACCACGGCTCCGGCCGAGAGCAGCATCACCGTCTCGCCGCGCGAGTTCTCGGTCCGTCCCGGCCGCTCGGTCGCGCTGCGGATCACGATCACGTCGTCGGCCCCGACGGGGCAGTACTTCGGCGAGATCCAGCTCAAGCCGGAGAGCAGGTCGCTGCCCAAGCTGCACCTGCCGGTCGCGTTCGTCCCGCAGCAGGCTGAGGTCAACCTCACGAGCAGCTGCGCCGCGACCACGATCCGCAAGGACGCCACGACCGACTGCACGATCACCACGACCAACAACTCCGCGGCCGACGCCGTGGTGTCGACGTCGACCACGGTGAACAACAAGCTCAAGATCGTGTCGGCGACGGGTGCGACCAAGACCGGCAGCCGGTCGGCCCAGGCTCCGGCGGTGACGCTCGGCGGTTCGCACCCCGGTGTGCCGTCGGTCGCCAACGGTGCTAGCCCGTACGGCTTCAACGCCCTCAGCGGCTTCGGGTACGCACCCGATGCCATCGCTGACGAGCAGATCATCAACTACGGCGTGCCCGCCTTCGCCTACAACGGTCGTACGTACGACCGCATTGGCGTCGACTCCAACGGGTATCTCGTGGCAGGTGGCGGAACGTCGACCGACAACGAGTGCTGCGTCGTCGTCCTGCCGGCCAGTTCTGCGCCGAACAACATCCTGGCGCCGTACTGGACGGACCTCACTGGCGAAGCTACCCCAGGTGTCACCGTGGGCACGCTCGATGACGGTGTGACCAACTGGCTCGTGGTGGAGTGGGATGTCAACATCTTTGGCACCCAGAACCGTCAGCACATGCAGATCTGGATCGCCACCGGTAGCACGCAGAACGTGTCGTTCACGTACGGCGTGCAGCCGGCCGACCCGGGTCAGCCGTTCGCCATCGGCGCGGAGAACTCCGAGGGCCAGGGCCAGGCGCTGGCAGCTCTCCCCACAGGCGATGTCGTCGTCACCAGCACTGCGCCGACACCGGGTGGGTCACAGACCTACACGGTCAAGGTCAAGGGTGACGACAAGGGTGCAGGTGTCGTGACGAGCACGATGGACTCTCCCTCGGTCTCGGGTTCGACGATCGTGCGCTCGAACATCTTGATCACCAAGTAGCACTCAGCACTGAGCACTCGACGAGGGCCCCGTCCGCGCATCGCGCGGGCGGGGCCCTCGTCGTTGGTCGAGTGCGTGAATCCGGCAGCGGGCCTGGTGCGTGTGGCGCCTCAGTGGCGACGTCGCGTCGGGTGCTCGAGTCGATCAGGCTGCACCGACACGACGCCAGGGAGAGCGACGAGCGACTGTTCGTCGCTCGGACTTGCGAGGAGGACGACAGCGCGGTCGGGTGGCAGGGCACGCACCAGGCTCGCACCTTCGATCTCGTGGAGACGACCTGCAAGCTCGTCGACGGTGCCGGACAGGCGCACGATTACGACTGTGGGTGGAGTGAAGGTCACGACACACCTCTTCCTGGTCACGGGCGCGAAGTCCCATCATCACCCGTCGGTCGGGGCGCGCGGCGGCGTACGATCGACGGGTCGGCACCGCAGGCTGGTGCCGACATGGGAGGCACTCATGGCACGCACATCGTCGTCGGCGCACGCCGCTGGAGCGGGTGGCGGCGGGGCGGTCTACGGGCTCGGGACGATCGGCGCCCTGATCTTCTACTGGCAGAACGCATCGGGGTTCGGTGATCACCTCTGGTCGATCCTCAAGGCATTCCTCTGGCCAGCTTTCGTCGTCTACGACCTGCTCGGACACCTCATGGGCTGAGGCGGACCCGCGGGCGCACGAGAGCCCGGCACCTCGCGGCACCGGGCTCTGCTACGTGCTGGGCTGGTCAGCCGTGCTGCAGAGATCAGCCGACGGGGACCGGCGGAATCGTGGCGAGGCCCGCGGCGAAGCGCTCGGCACTGACCTCCTCATCGACCATGCGGCCGTTGAGATAGTCGTCGTAGGCGGGCAGGTCGAAGTGACCGTGACCGCAGAGTGCCGTGAGGATCACGGTCTCCTCGCCGGTCTCCTTGGCCTTCAGCGCCTCGCGTACGGCGAGCGCCAAGGCGTGAGTCGGCTCGGGTGCCGGCAGGATCCCCTCGGTGCGCGCGAACGCGATGGCGGCTGCGAAGCACTCGGTCTGCGGGATCGCTTCTGCCTCCATGAGCCCGAGCTCGT
>JANMBJ010000010.1:0-14038 GCA_031360335.1 Candidatus Nanopelagicales bacterium | reverse complement strand
CCGGGAAGCAGCCACCCGACCAAGATCACGCGAGGTACGGGGACTCAGCGGATGGGGCGGGCGGGTCAAGTTGTGGGGTGTTCACCCCGATGGGTGAGGGGGAGAGATGCGCGCTCGGCCGATCGCGCACACCTGATGTCGTCCGGAGGAGGAGCCAACGTGGGGTGGGGTCACCGGTCTGTCGCGAGTGCCGCCGCCGTCGCGGTTGCCGCGTCCGTCGTCGCCCTCCCCGTGATAACCGGCCCGCAGGCAGCCATCCGACCGGTCACCCCGGTCGTGACGCAGGTGGCACTCACGGGTATCGACCCGGCGGGGCTCAGCACCTCGATCGCGCCGGTGTCCGAGATCGATCCGGTGCCGACCAGCCGCGTGAGCCCCGCGCCAGTCCTCGCGCCGGCCGTCGCCACGGCCGCCACCATCACGACGCCGTTCACCCTCGTCGGCATCGACTGGACCGGAACGACTCCTGCGGGCACGGCCGTGCAGGTGCGCGTCCACGAGAACGGCGCATGGAGCGACTGGTCGCGCCTCGACGTGGTCGCAGACCACGGACCCGACAGCGACTCGGTGGAGGCGCAGGACGTCAGGCTCCGCACCGGCACCGAGCCGCTCATGACGGCACCGGGCTCCGACGGTGTGCAGGTACGCATCGACTCGGTCGGAGGAGTTCGCCCGACCGACGCCAAGATCACCCTCGTCGACCCGCAGAGCTCACCGGCCGACGCGACGGCTGAGCCGACGCCTCCGTCTACCGCTCAGGCTTCCGGCGACCCGCTCCGTCCGGCAATCATCACGCGCGCGCAGTGGGGCGCTGACGAGTCGCTGCGCAGCCGAGGACCGATCTACACCGGGCCCGTCAAGGTCGGCTTCGTGCACCACACTGCGTCGACCTCGAGCTACACCCCGGCGCAGTCGACGGCTCAGATGCGTGCGCTGTACGCGTGGTACACCCTCGGTCTGCACTACAGCGACCTCGCCTACAACGTTCTGGTCGACCGCTACGGCCGCCTGTACGAAGGCCGAGCCGGCGGCCTGGACCGCAACGTGCTCGGCGGTCACACCGCCGGCTTCAACCAGAACACGTTCGCGGTGTCGGCCATCGGCAACTTCGACACCTACAACCCGCCCGCGTCTGCAGCCAACGCGATCGTCAACGCGATCGCGAAGCTGATGGCGTGGAAGCTCGCGCTCAACCACCGCGACCCGACGGGAACCGCGACCCTCGTCTCCGACAGTGCGGCCGGCACCTCGCGCTATGCCGTCGGCCAGAAGGCGACGGTCCCCGTCATCTCCGGGCACCGAGACATCGGATCGACTGCCTGTCCGGGCCGCTATCTCGAGCAGTACGTGCCGCGAATCCGTGTCCTCGCCAAGACCCTGATGGGCACCCAGCTGTTCAACCCCGTCGTCGCTCCGTCGGTCGTCCCCTATGCCGGCACGGGATCGACCCTCACGACCACGACCACCGCAGCGGTCTCGTGGAAGCTCGAGGTCTTCTCGATCTGTCAGGACGCGCCGGTGCGCGTGCTCTCCGGGACGCAGCAGTCGGCCGGCGCGCTCGTGATCTCCTGGGACCAGAAGCGCAGCGACGGCAGGCCCGCGCTCCCCGGTACCTATCGCCTCGTGCTGTCGGCGAGTCACGGTGCGCAGCAGGCGTATCCCGTCGAGCTCCGCTCGGTCATCACTGCGACAGCAACCTCTCCGCTCGGCCCGTGCGCTCAGGCCGCCCGCCTCGCGTCGACCGAGAGGTACGCCGCCGCCGTCGAGACAGGTCGTCTCGTCGCACCGACGTCGCGCACTGTCGTCATCGCGCCCGGCGACGACGCCGGCCTCCCCGAGGCGCTGCTCGCTGCTCCGCTCGCCGCTGTCAAGGCTGCGCCGCGTCTGCTCACGACACCGTCGTCGCTCCCGGCCGTCGTCGCCGCGGACATCACGGCACGCAAGGTGACCACGGTCTACCTCGTGGGCAGTGCCACGCAGATCACGCCAGCGGTGGAGACAGCGCTGCGCGCTCGTGGAGTAACGACGATCGTGCGCGTCACCGGAGTCGACCGCGCAGCGACCGCGGGCGCAGTCGCAGATGCGATGGGCGTCACCGGATCTGCCGTCGGCGTCTCGTTCGACACCGGGGCATCGCTCGACCTCGCCACCGTCGCCGCAGCCGACGCCGCCGCTGCCGGACGCCCACTTCTCGTGCTCGGTCCCGTCACCCTCCCGGCAGCGACCATCGCGACCGTGGCACGTCTCTCGATCACGTCCGTCGTCGTGGTCGCCCCGCGCGCCCAGGCGTCTGACGCGGTCGTCGCCTCGCTCCCCGCGGGTGTTCGGGTCGCTGGCACCGACGACGCGACGACGTCGACTGCCCTCGCTGACCTGCTCGCGCCGTCGGCACCACGGGTGACGGTGACGCAGGTCGGCGCGGTCGGCTGGCGAGCGGTGGCGGCGGGCGCCCTGCGCCCGATGCTGCTGACGACCTCCTCGACGTCAACCACCCCGGTGGTCACCTGGATCGCGGCGCACGCCGACGTGGTCCACGTGCTGGCCGTGGGTCCTTGGGGTGACTCGGCGATGGCGGCGTTCGCTTTCTCCATCGGCACCCGGACGAGTGTCACGCCTCCCCCTCCGACACCCCCGACACCAGGCACGCCCTCGGCACCGCAGCCGCCGGTCGTGCTCGCGATCCCTGCCAGCTTCTCCTTCTCCGGCAGCGGGTTCGGGCACGGGGTGGGTCTGTCGCAGTACGGCGCCCGAGGCATGGCGCTCGACGGATTCACCGGAACCCAGATCGCGCGGCACTACTACACCGGCACCACGGTCGCTCCCGTCACCGACACCGCCAACATCCGCGTCAACATCGCGCACCTCAGCCCGACCGTGGTGCTGCGCACCGAGTCGCTGGCCACCAAGGGCGGTGGGCTCGAGGTCACCGTCGCCGGGAAGCCGCCTGTTGTCGGCGGCGTGACCGACGTCTTCACGGTCACCGCGAAGGCAGGTGTCGTCACGGTGCGGCGTACCGGCGCGGGCGGGACGACCACGGTCGGCACCGGTCGCGATGTGAGCGTCCGGTGGGCGGGTACGCGATCACCGGGCAAGGCCGGCACCGGCGCGACCCTCCTCGACGTCGCCTCGACCGTCACCGGTCTGAAGTCGTCCGGTCACCGCTATCGCTACGGCACCGTTGACATCGCGGCGGCTGCGGCGTCTCCGAACACCGTCGAGGTCGTCAACACGCTGCGCATCCACGACGAGTATCTCCTCGGCATCAGCGAGATGTCGTCGTCGTGGCCCAGTGCTGCGCTGCAGGCGCAGGTGCTCGCGGCCCGGTCCTATGCCCTGTCGAAGTACGGCACGGGCGGGATGCGGGCTGCCTGTCGGTGCCAGGTCGACAGTGGCAAGGGCCCGTACTTCGACCAGACCTTCGCGGGCTGGGCGAAGGAGTCCGGACCGATGGGATCGGCCTGGCGTGCAGCGGTCTTCGCCACGATCGCCTCCGCATCCACCGGTCGAGCCGTGCTCTCCGGGGGCAGACCGATCACCGCGTTCTACTTCTCCGCGTCGGGCGGTTCCACTCAGTCGTCGCAGGACGTCTGGGTGAATCCGCTCCCCTATGTGCAGTCGGTCGACGACCACTGGAGCATGGACCCGTCCGTGCCGTGGTCGCAGTGGTCGCCGCAGGTGCGCACCCAGGCGCAGGTGGCCGCCGCCTTCGGGCTCGCCGACGTCGTGCGCATCGACCTGTCCGTGCGCACTGCAGCCGGCGGCGTCAAGGTGGCGACCGCATGGTCATCGAAGGGCGTGAGCTCATCGATCACCGGCGAGGTGCTGCGCAGCCGGTTGGCCTTGCCGAGCACGTGGGTCTGGCGGGCGCTGGAGAGCGCGGCCGGTGACCCGATCACGAGTGCGGTGCGCGTCGCCTCCACCGTGACGTCAGCCGACGTCATCATCGCTCCCGCCTCGTCGCCGGTGCTGATGGCTGTAGCGCAGAACCTCGGTGCGCAGAAGGGGTGGCCGGTGCTCCTCGTTCAGTCGACCGGCGTGCCGACCGCGACGCGCGCAGAGCTGCTGCGGCGCAGGGCATCTCGGGTCCACATCGTCGGCACGACGATCGACGTTCCAGCTGCGGTGGCCACCTTGCTCACGGCGCTGAGCCCATCGGTCACCCGCTATGCCGGGGCGACCGTGTCCGACGTGTCCGTCACGGTCGCAGGGCAGCTCGGGCTGCGTACTGGCACGCAGGTCATGGTGTCGTCGGCCACGGACGCGCTCGGCTCGGTGCTCGCGTCGGCGACCGCGTCGGCCTCGCGCCGGGCGTTCGTCGTCGTGCCCGGTGGCAGCCGTGCGGCACCCGCTGTGGCGACGTATCTCGCTGCGCTGAAACCGGTGCGCACCAGCGTGGTCGGGTCGACGGCGTCGGTCGCGAGCGTGATCTTCGCGGGCTGGAAGGGAAGCGTGCGGGTCACCGGCGCGAACTCCATCGAGGTGTCGTCGAACGTCCTCGCAACCCTCGGTGCGACAACTCCGGGACGCCTCGTCCTGACGACATCGACCGTCGCCACGAGCGCCCTCATGTCGGCGCCCGGCGCACCCCTTGTCGTCGTGACGACCGCGCTGCCCGCGACTGCATCTGCCTTCCTCCAGCGCGGGATCACGACGGTCGCGGCGACATCGGGTGTCGCGGCGGCGGTCGTGACGGCAGCCCGGCGCGCCTGACACTCCGCCCACGCTCGTCGCTGTCAGCTCAGGACGGCCTCGCAGCGCTCCCGTTCGGCGACTGCTGCGATCCCCGCAGCGTCGAGCCCGGTCGCGTCGAGGAGCACCACGGAGCCGCCCACCGCGAGGGGCACGGCGAGCAGTGCGAGTGCCCCGACCTCGTCGAGGCCCCGCGTGCACAGCAGCCGTCCGCCGCTCGTCAGGCCGAGGGATGACGCGAGGGCTGCCGCGTCCTCGAGCGCCGCGGACTGGGTCCAGGTGCGGTCACCCAGCCGCAGCCACGGCGAGTCGCCGGTGACGTCGTCGTAGGGCGTGAAGCGGTCGCCGTGCACCCGCACCTCCAGTGCCGCGTCGAGCACGCCGGTCGGGAGGGGGGTGGTGAACGGGAGGCCGAACGGGTGAAGAGACGAGGCGAGCGTGATCGGTGCCGGGACCGAGTCGAGGGTGTTCGGGCCGAGGACCGCGACCTCGACGGCGTGGTGGGCCGGGTCGCCGTCGAGCCAGGCGGTGCACCCCGTCATCGCGCAGGCGCCGAGCCAGACGCTCACCTGCCAGTGCAGCGGGAGTCGAAGGGCCACCAGCGATTCGGCCGCCACGTCGGCATCGTCGCGGAGCAGGTTGGCTGCCTTGGCGACGTTGTTCTCGAACGTCCGCACCGACAGCTCCGTGCGTGCGCCGTCGGCGCTGAGGTAGGTCACCAGCGGCTGTGCGGCGTCGCCTGCGAGCAGCGCACCGAGAGCCGCACGGACGGTCATGACTGTCATCCCCCCAACGTACGGCGTGGCTCACCGCACCGGTGTGGGAGACTCAGCCGTGCTTGAAGCCGTCCTTCTTGTCGGTGGGCAGGGAACGCGATTGCGTCCGCTCACCGTGACCACGCCCAAGCCGATGCTGCCCGTGGCAGGTGTTCCGTGCACCGAGCACCAGATAGCGCGGGCCCGCGAGGCGGGCGTCACGAGGGTCATCCTCGGGACCTCGTACAAGCCCGAGGTCTTCTCGGCATATTTCGGTGACGGGTCGCGGTTCGGCGTCGAGCTGGTCTATGTCACGGAGGACGTGCCGATGGGCACCGGCGGCGCGATCCGTCAGGTGGCGCCGTATCTCGAGAGCGGGCCGGACGAGCCGGTCCTCGT
This sequence comes from Candidatus Nanopelagicales bacterium, assembly GCA_031360335.1. GTDB lineage: Bacteria > Actinomycetota > Actinomycetes > S36-B12 > CAIYMF01 > Longivirga. The sequence continues at coordinate 8,195 of JANMBJ010000010.1, read as the reverse complement.
CTTCAACGGCGACATCCTCTCCGGTCACGACATCGCCGGTCAGGTCAAGCGTTGGCGCGCCGACGACGCCGACGTCTCGCTCTACCTCACGCGGGTCGACGACCCGCGTGCCTACGGCCTCGTCCCGACCAACGACGACGGCCGGGTGCTGCAGTTCCTCGAGAAGCCCGCGACGGCCGAGGAGTGCGTGACCGACCAGATCAACGCCGGCTGCTACGTCTTCCGGCGCTCGCTCATCGACCGGATTCCGACCGGGCGCCCGGTGTCGGTCGAGCGCGAGACCTTCCCGGGCCTGCTCGTGGCCGGCGCGACGGTGACCGGTTTCGTCGACGAGGGCTACTGGCTCGACCTCGGCACACCGCTCGCGTTCGTCCAGGGATCGCGTGACCTCGTCACCGGCCTCGCGCCGAGCCCGGCGCTCCCGGGACCGATCGGCGACTTCCTGGTGCTCCCGGGTGCGGAGGTCGAGCCCGATGCCGTGCTCACCGGCGGCACCTGTGTCGGTGCGGGTGCGACAGTCGGCTCCGGCGCCGTCGTCGACGGCTCATCCCTCTTCGACGGCGCGATGGTGGCCTCCGGTGCGCACGTGCGCGACTCGGTCATCGGGTCCGGCGCGATCATCGGAGCCGGTGCGTTCCTCGATGGCGTCGTCGTCGGTGACCGCGCGATGATCGGCCCCGGCAACGAGCTCGTACGCGGAGCCCGGGTCTGGCCCGGCGTCGCACTCGGCGAGACCGCCGTGCGCTTCTCCTCCGACCGCTGACCACCCGCCCCGCCCGCTGAAGGCCTCGAGCTACTGCCCGAATCCATAGTCGTGCAAAGCGAATCCGGGGACTCGGGCGGTAGCTCGAGATCGAGGGCGTGAGAGCGTGGGGTCATGAGTGCGGGCGTCACGCGGGTGTGGCGTCCGGGGTGGCCGGTGAGCCTGGGACACACCCTCGGCTCGCTGCGTCGAGGATCGGGAGACCCTGCGTTTCACCGTGACGAGGCGCGAGCTCTGTGGCGCACTATGCGCACACCCGACGGTCCAGCCACCCAGCGACTCGTCGTGACCGACGGCATCGTGACCTCGACCTCGTGGGGGCACGGTGCCGCGTGGGCCACCGACCGGCTGCCGCGCATGCTCGGGGCGGGTGACGAGGTGTCGTCGTTCGACGCGTCGCACCATCCGTTGGTTGCCGAGCAGTGGCGTCGGGTCGGCTCCGGGATGCGCACACCAGCGGTCGGCTGTGTCCTCGAGACGCTCGTCGCGGCGGTGATCGAGCAGCGGGTGACCGGGATGGAGGCCCGACGGGCGTGGCGCTGGCTGTTGACGGCGTACGGCGAGCCCGCACCTGGCCCGGCGCCCGAGGGCATGAGGGTCTTCCCGCTGCCGGAGGTCGTCGCGCGGGTGCCGTCGTGGGAGTGGCACCGGGCCGGTGTCGATGGCTCGCGGGCGGCGACCGTGATGCGGGTGGTGTCCTATGCCGGGCGGCTCGAGCAGTGCGACGACCTCAGCCACGTCGATGCACGCGCCCGCATGCACGCGGTTCCAGGGGTTGGTGCCTGGACGTCCGCGGAGGTCGCGTCGCGATCCCTCGGCGACCCTGACGCCGTGAGCTTCGGCGATGTCCACGTCGCCAAGAACGTCGTGTACGCGCTTACATCGGAGACCGACGGAACGGATGAGCGGTTGGCCGAGGTGCTGGCGCCATGGACGGGTCATCGGGGACGTGTGGTACGCCTCGTCGAGATGACCGGGATCTCGCGGCCGGCACGCGGTCCTCGCTACAGCCCCAGGGACTTTCGCAGCATGTAGGTGAACGTGGGAGAACCGCTGCGACGTCCGAAATCCGAGCATCTCCGGGGATGGCAACGATGTCATCGCCGATCTTCGGCCGATCTGTCCCGCCAGTGTGCAACTCCTGCAACGCGTGCTCTACCGTTCCAGTCATCAGGGGACTCGGGGTCCGTGAGGCAGGGGAGGCATGCAGGTGTTTGGTGGCAGCCACGAGCACATGTTCTACGCGCACGAGGATCCACGATGGCTGATGTGCTACTGCGGCCAGTTCGCCGTGCGCACCCGCACCTCGCACGGCCAGGCGGCTGTGCGACTGATCGATCCGCCGCCGCAGCCGTCCTTCCGGCACCTGTCGGTGTCCGACGTCTGCACCGAGCTCCGGTCGAGCGACCAACGACCGGCCGAGGTCGCGACGCTCACGCTCGAGCGCCAGCTCGCCTGACCCAGTTCACCGACGGACCCCCACCACCCACCCGGGTGTTGTGGGGGTCTGTCGCGTGCTGACCACGCCACCCGGGCCGCGGGTGGCGTGGTCAGAGGGCGAGGGCCAGGAGGTCGTCGAGGGACTTGGTGATGAGCGGGCTGAAGTCGCCGATGACGGCGAGCTGCACGAGGGTCCCGCCGTTGCCCCGGGGGTGGATGAAGACCTCGGACCACATTCCGGTCGGGTCGTGGTGCAGGCCGAAGTGCGCGATGCCGTGGGAGTCGAGCACGCCGACCGCCTGATCGAGGTCGGTGACGCTGAAGGTCAGGTGGTGCGGCCCGCCTCGGCCGCCGGTGGCGGCGAAGAACCGGTCGAAGAACGTGGAGCCGGGCGACGGGGCCATCAGCTCGATCTTGCCGTCGCCGAGGGCGAAGACGGCGGTGACCGCACCGATCGGCAGGACCTCGCCGTAGAGGTAGGTGCCGCCCATCACGCCCCGCCAGAAGGTCACGAGCGTGGTGAGCGACGGTCCCGCGATCGCCGTGTGGTCATAGCGGGCTCCGACCGAGGCCAGAATCGGGGCCAGCGAGGTCACGTCGTCCACGGCACTCCTGGGGTTCGATGGGGGTACGGGTCAGATCGTGCGAAAGAAGTCGTCGGGGTCCCGGCCGTCGCGGGTCGCAGGGGAGTCCGCCGGATGTCCGACGGCAACCGCGCCGAGCGGCTGCCAGCTCGACGGCAGGTCCAGCTCCTCGCGCACGACGTCGGGGCAGAACAGCGTGCTCGAGATCCAGGCGGAGCCCAGATCCTCGGTTGCGAGAGCGATGAGCAGGTTCTGGACCGCTGCGCCGCCCGAGACGAGGAACAGGTCGCGTTCGTGGCCTCGTCGGGCCTCGTCGGGGTAGTCGTGCGCAGCCCCCTCGAGCTCGAGGAACGGCAGCACGATCGCGGGTGCCGACCGCAGCACATCGCCACGGCTCAGCCGCTTCGCGACCGACGCGTCGTCGTAGCGGTCGAGGGAACGCAGGTCGGCAGCCCACCGCGCCGCCATCGCGTCGAGAAGTCGCCCGCGGGTCTCGTCGCGCAGCAGCAGGAAGCGCCAAGGCGTCGTGTGATGGGGGCTCGGTGCGGTAATGGCGGCGGCGACAGCACGGTGCACAGCGTCAAGGCCGACCGGCTCCGCGGTGAAGGACCGAACCGTACGTCGCAGCTGCACCGCCTCTCGTCGACCCTGCTCGCGCGCCTCGGCAGTACCCAGGCGGAACAGGTCGTCGGCACTGGGGCGCACCAGGGCACGGGCACCGGGACCGGCACCGTCGACGACGTGGGCTGACAGTCCCCGGACCACTGCCACCGGGACGCCGGATGCCTTGCCCGCCACGAGATCCACGGCCGACGCGATCTCGTCGCCGATAGCGGTGATGGTCATCTCGAGAGTGTTGCCGTGTGAGTCCTGACGCCCTCGGTGATCATCGAGCACCGCCACACCGGCAGCGCCGATTGCTGCGTCGGTGAGTCCCTCCCGCCAGGCGCGCCCCAGGGTGTCGGTGACGACGACTCCGACGTTCGCTCCCGACGCATCGACGAAGGCGGCTCGCAGGCTCCGGGCACTCGCGTCCGGGTCGATCGGCAGCAGGAGCACCGTGCCGCGAGGCGTGTTGGACGCGTCGACACCGGCGGCTGCCATGACGAGTCCGTGCGTTGTCTCCACGATGCGGGTGACCCCACGCGGCGTGCGCCGGGTGGCCACGACCCGAACAGTCTCTGCGGTGATGGCCGCCTCACGGTCGTCGGCGTCGACGGTGCGGCCCTCTCCCTTGCTCACGACCTTGCTCGTGACGACGACGATGTCACCGTCGCGGAGACCCGTGGACCCGTCCGGCCACAGCACGTCGGCGAGCAGCGGTGACACGAGCGCACCCAGGTCGTCACCGGCGACGATCTCCGGGACGCCGTGGACACCGACGACCATCAGGGTCGGCGTCTGCGTCGGCCGGCTCGTCATCGTCGGACGCTCTCCGCCAGGTCGATCGCCGCCGCCGCGATCGCTGCTGTGGCATCGAGGTCGGTCATGAGCAGCGGCACGGCACGAGTGGCGATCCCGAGGCCAATGAGCTCATCGACTGCTCCGGCATCGCTCGTCGCGTGCACCAACCACCCGTCCAGCAGCCCGACCGCATCGTCGCCGGCACGCGGGGTGGCTTGGCGCGCGCCGTAGTGACGGGCCACTGCGGCGGCCGACGTCTCGACGCCGATCGCCGACAGGCAGGCGTCGGCCATGCCGCGCACCGGCGCGCCACCGACGATGGGGGATACCCCGACCACGGGCGCAGTCGTCGCAAGGACGGCGTCACGGACCCCCGCCACCTGCAGGATCGTGCCGATCGACACGACGGGGTTGGACGGCGGCAGCACTAGCACGTCGGTGTCGGAGATCGCCTCGAGCACACCAGGTGCCGGCTTGGCGACGTCGACTCCCACGAGGACGAAACCGTGAGCAGGGAGGGCGGCGCGATGCTTGATCCACCACTCCTGGAAGTGGATCGCCCGGCGCGTCCCCGGCTCGTCGCCGTCGATGATCACGTGCGTCTCCACGCGGTCGTCGCTCATCGGGATCAGGCGCACCCCAGGCTTCCAGCGCTCGCAGAGGGCCGCCGTGACGGCCGAGAGCGGATATCCGGCAGCGAGCATCTGCGACCGGACGAGGTGGGTGGCCGTGTCCCGGTCACCGAGCCCGAACCAGTCGGGCTGCACGCCGTACGCCGCCAGCTCCTCCTTGATCGCGAACGTCTCGTCCTCGCGTCCCCAGCCGCGCTCGACGCTGATGCCCTCGCCGAGGGTGTACATCACGGTGTCGAGGTCGGGGCAGATCTGCAGGCCGAAGAGTCGGATGTCGTCACCGGTGTTGCCGATGACGGTGACCTCGGAACCAGGCGCAGCCGTGCGCAGGTGGTGCACGAGGCCGCGGGTGAATCGGGCCCCGCCGATGCCGCCCGCAAGGACCGTGATGCGCATGGCGCCGATCCTGTCACCCCCTTCTCCTGCGCTGGTGCCGGGCCGACGTAGGGTCGATGGCATGGGTGCCCCGCGCGCTGAGGACGAGACGCCGCCGACGCCGGCCGAGACTGCACGCGCGCTCGGCCGGGCCGCCCGCGGTGTCGCGCTCGACCTCGACGAGGCCGCGGCGCTGATGGCTGCCCGTGGCGACGGCCTCGAGCGGCTCCTGGACCTGGCCTCCGGAGTCCGCGACCGAGGGCTCGAGGGCGCCGGTCGAACGGGCGTCATCACCTATAGCCGCAAGGTGTTCATCCCCCTCACGCGGTTGTGCCGCGACCGCTGCCACTACTGCACGTTCGCCACCGACCCGGCGTCGCTGCGTCGCGACGGGCACGGTCTCTTCCTCACTCCTGACGAGGTCCTCGATATCGCACGCCAGGGTGCTGCCCTCGGCTGCAAGGAGGCGCTCTTCACCCTGGGCGACCGACCCGAGGACCGCTGGCCCGCGGCGCGTGAGTGGCTCGACTCGCATGGCTATGACGACACGCTCTCCTATGTGCGCGCCATGGCGATCCGGGTGCTCGAGGAGACCGGCCTCCTCCCGCACCTCAACCCGGGCGTCATGTCGTGGGAGGAGATCGGTCGGCTCAAGCCGGTCGCGCCGAGCATGGGGATGATGCTCGAGACATCGGCCACCCGGCTCTGGTCGACTCCGGGGGCCCCGCACCACGGCAGCCCTGACAAGGACCCGGCCGTACGCCTCCGCGTCCTCTCCGACGCCGGCCGTCAGTCGGTGCCGTTCACCACCGGGATCCTGGTCGGCATCGGAGAGACGCCGCGCGAGCGCGTGCAATCGATCCTCGACATCCGTCACGTGGCACGGGAATACGGCCACGTGCAGGAGGTCATCGTCCAGAACTTCCGCTCCAAGCCGGACACCGCGATGCGGGGTGACGACGACCTCGCACTCGACGACTATCTCGCCACGATCGCCGTCGCACGCCTGCTGCTCGGACCGCGCATGCGCGTGCAGGCACCGCCCAACCTCACCGACATCGGCGAGGTGGGGCTGCTGCTCCGCGCCGGCGTCGACGACTGGGGCGGCGTGTCTCCCCTGACACCTGACCACGTCAACCCGGAGCGACCCTGGCCGCAGCTCGACGAGCTCGCCCGCCTCACGGCGGCCGCGGGGTTCACCTTGCGCGAGCGGCTCACGGCGCACCCTGAGTACGTCACCAGGGTCGACCCGTGGATCGACCCGCGGGTGCGGCCGCACGTCGCAGCCCTCTCCGACGCGAGCGGACTGGCCGTCGAGGGCCGGCGGCCCACGGGGCACCCGTGGCAGGAACCCGACACGGGCTACGCCGCCTTTGCCACCGCCAACGCGGGCGGCCGCACCGACCTCAGCACGACCGTCGACACCGAGGGCCGCACCGACGACCGCCGAAGCGACTTCGACTCGGTCTACGGCGACTGGGCCGCGGTCGGTGAGCACGCGAGCGACATCGAGCGCCGGTCGACCCAGGAGCAGGTCGTCGCCATCGGGCGGGTGGACTCCGACGTGCGTGCCGGCCTGCACCTCGCGGCCGAGGACCCAGCGGCTCTCGCGCACCCGGACAACGCAGCCCTCGCGGTCGCGCTGATGAGCTGCGACGGTCCGGCGCTGGATGCGTTGGCGCGCATCGCCGACGACGTACGCCGGGACGCGGTGGGCGACGACGTCACCTTCGTCGTGACGCGCAACATCAACTTCACCAACGTCTGCTATACCGGCTGCCGCTTCTGTGCGTTCGCGCAGCGGCGCACCGACGCCGACGCCTTCACACTGTCGCTCGACGAGGTCGGAGACCGGGTCGCGGAGGCGTGGGACGTCGGCGCCACGGAGATCTGCATGCAGGGTGGCATCCACCCCGACCTGCCGGGCACGGCCTACTTCGACCTCGCTCGCGCCGTGAAGAGCCGCGCCCCGGAGATCCACCTGCATGCATTCTCGCCGATGGAGGTCGTCAACGGCGCAACTCGCAGCGGGATGTCGATCCGGGAATGGCTTGCGGCAGCCATGGAATCGGGCCTCGACTCCATCCCTGGAACTGCGGCCGAGATTCTCGACGACGACGTGAGGTGGGTGCTCACCAAGGGCAAGCTCCCGACTGCCGCGTGGGTCGAGGTCATCACGACGGCGCACGAGCTGGGCATCCCGTCGACGTCCACGATGATGTACGGCCACGTCGACAACCCGGCGCACTGGGTCGGGCACCTGTCGCTGCTGCGCTCGGTCCAGGAACGTACGGGTGGATTCACGGAGTTCGTCGCTCTTCCGTTCATCCATCACAACGCGCCCGTCTATCTCGCCGGAGTCGCCCGCCCGGGCTCGACCCGGCGCGACGACCGTGCGGTGCACGCGATGGCGCGTCTCATGCTCCACGGCGCGATCGATCACATCCAGTGCTCGTGGGTGAAGCTCGGTGTCGACGGCGTCGCGTCGGTGCTGCAGGGCGGCTGCGACGACGTCGGCGGCACGCTGATGGAGGAGACGATCAGTCGCATGGCCGGCTCCCAGCACGGGTCGCGCAAGAGCGTCGAGGAGCTCGAGGCGCTTGCGACCGCCGCCGGGCGCCCGTCCCGTCAGCGCTCCACGACCTACGGAGCGGTCTCCGCGGAGCGCCGTGCCGCGGCTCGTCGGACGCACCTCGACCTCGACGTGACCGTCGCCGGTCACTGAGGTCGAAGGCCCGCGCTCGCCACAACTACCTCGTCCGGCGCAGCGCGGTGACTCGCTGCTCACCCGCCCTGCATCGACCCCCGCGCTCGGGCGCGCCGCAGGGTCCTTGCTCGCCCGAGGGGGCCAGGACGGGGATTCTCAGATGCCGCAAGGGCAGCCGCCGTCAGCGAGTTAACCCAGGAGACACAGTCCGGGGTTGACTCGGAGGCTCTTACACGCGTGTAATTCACCCCGTGCCGCTCACGCAATGTGGGCGACACCACGCACAGGCC
>JANMBJ010000427.1:0-14658 GCA_031360335.1 Candidatus Nanopelagicales bacterium | reverse complement strand
TGCCGGGTCGTGGACGACCCGGAGATCCTGACCCGGATCGAAGCCCTGGTCCTGCCCAAAGCGAAGCGGCTCCCGCCCGGGGAGTTCGCCCGCCAGGTCGCCCGGGAACCCACCCGGGCAAGTCGGGCCACCACCCACCGGTACGGGACCGGACGACACACCACCCGCGACACCCAGCGATGACGCACGCCCAGGCTCGGACACGCCCTCAGCACGAGGACCCGTGCCACCACAGCTCGACGAGCCGCCGTTCTGACCAGCCGGCGGGACGGCGCGACACGGGCGGTGTCGTTGACAACCACGATGCGGACTCACGCGGGGCGGGCCGAACTCACCCATAGTCCGCGGCCCAGGCGGGCCGAACCCGCCGAGACCCGGAGGCAGTGGTCACCCGATGACTCCGGGCCGACGTCGCCACAGCTGACACCGTCACGGCCGACACCGTCGCGGCTGACATCGTCGCGGCCGACACCGTCACGGCCGACACCGTGATAGCTGACATCGTCACGGCCCGTGGTGGTGCGGCGTGCGGCGCGGGAGATCTGGCCAGCGTTTGCCGCAACGCTGACCTCAGATGCCGAGCATCTTCTTCATCTGGTCGGCGACGGTCGTGATCGCGCGGGTCGGCGACAACCGCGACAGCCGGTCGAGCATCCGTGCGTCGCTGCCGATGACGACGCGGAACGTGCCGTTCGCAACGGCATCGACGATCTGGCGCGCTGCGACGTCAGGTGCGGTGACCTTCGGCGCCTTGCCACCGGCCATCGTCGCGATCGGTACGTCGACGCCGGAGTTGCCGGTGATGTTGGTGCCGACCGCACCCGGGAAGACGACGGTCACGGCGACGTTGGTGCCTCGGAGCTCGGCGTAGAGACACTCGGTGAGCAGCTTGACCGCGCCCTTGCTGGCACCGTACGCACCTTGCCCAGGGACGGGCACCAGACCGCCCATGCTCGAGACGTTGAGCAGAGCCGCCTGCGGACGCTGCTCGAGCAACGGGAGGAACGCCATGTCCACGTAGAGCGTGCCCCAGAAGTTGACCGCCATCACCCGCTCGACCTCCTCGAGCGAGAGCTCCTCGACGTGGACGAACCGCTGGATGATGCCCGCGATGCTGAGCAGGCCGTCAACCTGCCCGTGTGCGGCGATGACCTGGTCAGGGAGCGCCTCGACGGCCACCCGATCCGAGACGCTGAGCACGTGCGCGGTGATCCGCCCCTCCGGAGCGGCCGCGAGACGCAGCGTCTCGGCGAGGCTGTCGGGGTTGAGGTCGACCGCAGCCACGCGACTCCCTCGGCGGGCCAGCTCGAGGACGACCTCGCGGCCGATCCCGTTGCCTCCGCCGGTGACGACGAAGACCTTGTCCGCGATCTGCATGGTGTCCTCCTGGCAGTAGTCCCGATACCCACGACGCTGCCACGTGCCGAGAGGCGATGCGCGCTGGTCGATGCCCGAGGCAGCGGCCGTCACCCTCACGCCTGCGAGGGAGCCGCAATCACTGGAGTCTGGTCACGGTGTCGCGTGGCACTGCCGGGCCTGCAGGAGCACGGACGGTCGGTGCTCCCGTCATGACCCGATGCGGAACTCGTCGTAGCCCGGTGCGGTCCGTGGCCAGGGCCGATGCGACTCCCACAGCTGACCGACGTCGAGCAGCAGGTCGTCGCACCAGCGCGGCGCGGTGACCTGAAGGCCGTACGGCGAGCCGGACTCGTGGCGACCAGCGGGAAGGCTGATCGCCGGATGCCCGGTCACGTTCTGGACCGCCGTGGAGTAGGCCGACTCCGCAGTCATCCCAGGTTCGTCTGTCTCGCTCAGGCGCCCGTCGGCCAACCACCGGTCGACGGCGATCACCGGGGTGAGCAGCACACCGGACTCCCCCAGCAGGTCGTCGAGTCGGCGCGTGTACGCCGCTCGACGTCGGCGAGCACCGAGGTAGTCATCGACGCCGATCGCGAGTCCATGCCTCATGAAGGCCACGGTCGAGGGGTGCATCAGCGGGATCGACTCCTCCACCCACGCTCGGCCCAGCGAGTTGACGTGCTCCGCTGTCGCGAGGGTGAACCAGTCCACATCCGGGTCGCCCAGGTCGGAGAAGAGCTCACCCGGCTCGAGCGCCGACACCTCGACGTCGAGCAGCTCAGACAGGTCGGCGGCTGCGGCATGGAAGTCATCGGCGACGGCGGTCGGGAGCGGGCCGAGCGGCGACGTACGGTCGGCGATGATCACGTGGCTGGGGCGACCCGGTGGCGCACTCGCTCGACGAGCCGGGAACGGTGCCGACGACGGGTCACCCGCGACCCGTCCCACCATGAGCCAGAACAGGATCCGCAGGTCGTCGATCGTCGTGGCCATCGGGCCGCTGGTGCCGAGGTCGAGCCAGTCGGCGGCCGGCCAACGTCCCACTGCCCCGTGCGTCGGTTTGAGCCCGACGAGGCCGCAGCGTCCGGCAGGGATCCGGACGGACCCGCCGCCGTCGGTGGCCGTCGCGATCGGGACCATGCCCGCTGCGAGCGCGACAGCAGCACCTCCGCTCGAGCCACCGGGAGACTGATCCCGGTCCCACGGGTTGCGCGTGACGCCGTCGAGGAGGTTGTCGGTGAAGCCCTCGGTCGCGAACTCGGGAAGGTTCGTCTTGCCCACGATCACGGCACCGGCTCGACGCAGCAGAGCGGGCACCACCTCGTCGGCAGCTGCCGGACGAGCCCCGACGAGAAGGCGCGAGCCCTTGCGTGTCGGCATCCCCTCGACATCTTCGAGGTCCTTGACCAGCACCGGCACTCCGTCGAGCGGTCCGATCGGCCCGCTGTCGCGACGGCGGCGGTCGAGCGCCTCCGCCTCCGCACGCGCCTCGTCGACGCGCAGGGCGACGACCGCACCCAGGTCCCCGTCTCGATCGCGGATGCGACGGACGCACTCCTCCACGGCATCGACCGCCGACGCGGCGCCCGAGGCGATCGCATCCGCCGTCGCACGGATCGCACCCGCGGTGTCAGTCACCGGACGACGAGGACCGGACGGTCGGAGAGCTGCACCAGTCGATCAGTGACGCTGCCGACGAGCAGCCCGGCGAACCGACCAAGGCCTCGCGGACCGACGACGATGATGTCGACGTCCTCATCACGTGCCACGTCGAGGATCGTCTTCGCCTCCTCGCCGTGGAGACCGCGGACCACCCGCCCGCGCGCCGACGCAGCTCCCGCGACCAGCAGGGCGGCTACGGCGGAGTCGACGAGGGACTGGGCCTCAGCGGATCCCTCCGACGAAGGCACAGCGGGCCCATGGTCCGAAGCGCTGTCGCTGCGCTGGTGCACGACGATCACATCCGCGCCGGTGGCAGCGGCCAGGCGTCCGGCTGATGCCACCGCCTTGGCGGAGTGCTCCGAACCGTCGATCGCGACTAGCAGCTTCATGACGAACTCCCGTGGTGGTTGGACGTGTTCCCGGACCGGTTCGCCCGACCGGAAGGGTCGAGCGCCAGCAGGCCGAGCAGCTCGTAGACGACGTTGGCAGCAGCGATCGTGGTGAGCTCGGCATGGTCGTAGGCGGGCGCCACCTCGACGACGTCACCGCCGACGAGATTGAGTCCGGTGAACCCGCGCAGGATCATCTGCAGCTCGCGCGTCGTGAGGCCACCCGGCTCGGGCGTGCCGGTGCCCGGCGCGTGCGCCGGGTCGAGCACGTCGATGTCGATCGAGACGTAGACCGGTCGGTCACCGACGCGTGCACGCACCCGGTCGACGGCCTCGTCGACACCCCGTCGGGCGACGTCGTCGGTGCTCACGATCGCGAACCCGAGCCGCTGGTCGTCGATGAGGTCCTGCGCCGAGTAGAGCGGCCCGCGGATCCCGACGTGAGCCGAGACATCGAGGTCGAGCAGTCCTTCTTCGACGGCCCGGCGGAACGGTGTGCCGTGCGTGTAGGGGGCACCGAAGTAGGTGTCCCAGGTGTCGAGATGTGCCTCGAAGTGCACCAGGGCGATCGGGCCGTGCTGCTCGGCGTCCGCCCGGAGCAGCGGCAGGGCGATGGTGTGGTCACCGCCGATCGTCACGATGCGGTCAGCCTTGGTGAGCAGATGACGCGCGGCGACCTCCACCTGCGCCACTGCGGCGAGCAGGTCGAAGGGGTTCGCCGCGACATCACCGGCATCGACCACCTGATGGACGTCCCAGGGGTTGACGTCCAACGCCGGGTGATACGGCCGCAACAGCTTCGAGCCGGCGCGGATGCCCTGGGGGCCGAAGCGGGCGCCCGAACGGTAGGAGACGCCTGCGTCGAACGGGATCCCGAGCACTGCCACGCCAGCGTGCTCGACCTGGTCGAGCCGCGGCAGCCGAGCGAACGTGTCGGGCCCGGCGAACCGTGGCACCTCCACGGCGTTGGGCGGACCGATCGGTTCGTCCGAGCCGCCGGGCGACAGCGGTTCCTCGATCACGTGCCCTCCCCGGGGTCCGGTGACAGGTGCTCGTGGACGGCCAACCAGGCGCCGTCCCTCGTGAGACGGAACACGATGGTCTCCCGCTCGCGCTGAGTCTCCACCACGCCGGCGAGCCGCGTTCGCACCCGGTGTGTCATCACCGCGACGTCCGGGCTGAGCAGGTCGATGCGGCGCTCCCGGCTCTCACAGCTCTCGACCCGGAAGCCGTCGGCCTCCCACATGGCCCATTCCATCTCGTACTCCGCGCGCGAGGTAAGCACCTTCGCACTGGTGTGGAACACGAAGGTCGCCTCCGCAGCGAAGGACGAGAAGTAGGCGTCACGGTCGTGCGACGCGAAGGCAGCGACCAGTGCATCCGCAGCCGTGCCGACGTCGAGCACCGCGGTCATCGGGCGACACCGGTGTCGCGCAGCACCTTCTCGCTCGCCTCGATAGCAACCCGTTCTGCCGGCAGGTCGAGCGAGCGGCTGAATGCGTAGTAGAGACCGCCGCCGACGATCATCCCGACGATCCAGGAGATGTCGACGAGCTGCAGATAGTCATTGGCGACGAACCCGACATAGGTGGTGCCGACCACCATGAACGGGATCTCCACGGCGACTCCGATGAGATAGGCGACGATCCCGCGCCACGCCCACGAGCCATAGATCCCGTTCGGCGTGAACAGGTCCGTGATGGCGTAGTGCCCGTGCCGGACGAAGAAGAAGTCCATGAGGTTGATCGCGGTCCACGGCGCCAGGAGATAGAGCATCACGAGGAGGCTGTTGGCCAGAGCACTCGAGGAGTTCTCCAGGACGTTGCCGAGCAGCAGCCACACGATCGCCAGCAGCACGAGTACGGCGATGCGGATACCGCGCGTGGGCTTGACGGGTCTGAGCGAGTCGATGCCGGTGATCACAGTGAGCATCCCGCTGTAGGCGTTGAGGCCCATCGTCGCGACGAGCGCCAGCACAGAAAGGGCGGCGAGGATCCCCCCGAGGCCTCCGACGACGTTGTTGCCCGAGGTATAGATGCCGAGCAACGGGTCCGAGACTCCCAGGGCCGAGCCGAGCCAGGCGCCCAAGGGGATAAGCCAGATCGGAGACCCGGCGGCACCGGCGAACACAGCCAGGACGATCGCGCTGACCTTCGTGTCGCGCGGGAGATAGCGCGAGTAGTCCGAGACATAGGGGGCGTAGGTGATGTTGTAGGACGCCGCCACTGTGAACATGCCGAGGAATCCGGCGACGGTCATGTCGGTCGGAGCTGCCTCCTGGCCTCCGGCGTGGCCGGTCACGATGCCCAGCGTGAGCACTACCCAGAACGGCAGGGAAACCCAGAACAGCACCTGGAAAACGCGGTGCAGCCAGTCGTGGCCATAGATCGCCAGCACAGTGCTGAGCACCGTGACGACCACTGCCACCGTCGTTGCGTTCCAGCCGAAGATGCCGTTGAGGCCGAGTTTGATGATGACCGTGTCGACGACGTTGAACATGACGAAGGTGAAGGCGGTGGCGACGAGGGCGAGGACGACACCTCGGTAGCCGAGCTGCGCCCGAGACTGCACCATCTGAGGCAGCCCGAACGTCGGTCCCTGCGATGCATGGAATGCCATGAACACCGTGCCGAAGAGTATCCCGAGGATGCCGGCGACTGCTGTCTGCAGGAGCGTCAGCCCGAACACCGTCGGGCCCAGGACGCCGATCCCGACCGTGAACGGCTGGAAGTTGCCGAGGAACCAGAACGGCCCCTGCGCGGCAACTCGACCGTGGCGCTCGTTCTCCGGAACCCAGTCGATGGACCGCGACTCGATGCCGCCGGATACGGACTTTGCCCGCTCGCTCGTGACGTCGCTCATGGAGACTCCTCATGTGACCGCCCCCCGGACCGGGACGCGCTGTCCGCGACGGATCCTGCCGGGTCGCCAGCCGTCGGCCCATGGAGGAACCTGGCGACTTCGTCCCCAGGCGTCATAGATTCATCCAGTGCCCTCCTCCATCCGGGATCTGATCAGTGACCCGTCACTCGCCCTCGACCTGCTCGTCGACGGCGACCTGGACCGCGAGATCCGCTGGGTGCACGTCACCGAGCTCGCCGACGCCTCGCCCTACCTGGTCGGCGACGAGTTCGTGCTCACGGCAGGCGTGTGGCGTGGCCGGCGGCACTCGGCGGCGGGGTTCGTCCAGGCGTTGCGCAGCCGGCACGTCGCGGGCATCGGCTATGGGTTGCTGGTCGGCGACGACCACGTCCCGGTCGCTGTCCAGCGAGCGTGCCGCGAGGCCCACGTCCCGCTGGTCGCCGTGCCCGTGAGCACTCCGTTCGTGGCCATCTCCCAGTGGTTCGTGGAACGGCTCGCAGCTGACCGTGAGAGCGCATTGCGGGCGACCCTGCAGCTCACGTCGGATCTTCTGTCCGCGGCCGAGAACTCGTCCTCGGATTCCGCCCTGTCAGCCGTCGCGCGGTTGCTGCGCAGGTCGACCGGCCACGATGTGTGGATCGCCGACGACGCCGGTCGTCTGCTCGCACGCGCGGGGCGCGCGCCCGATTCCCTCACGCGTCAACGAGGCGTGCTGGCAGCCCGTTCCGGGCGTTCCGAGGTCGACGGCTGGCTCGTTCAACCCGTGGGAACCGGCCGGGTGCCGGCCGCAGTGATCGGGGTCGCGGTCGGTGACACTGACGACCTCGAACTACGTTCGAGGATCGATGCGGCACGACCGGTGGTGGGTCTCGTACTCGCCAGGGAGAGAGCGGTCAAGGAGTCCGAGCGGCGCCTGGCCGGCGAGGTCATCTCCCTCGTCCTCGGCCGTCAGGTCGAGGCGGCATCGGCCCGGATGCCCTACTACGGGCTCGATCCCGACCGGGCGCTCCTCCCCTTCGTGTGTGCGCTCACGGATCGCGCAGACGCTCTCGAGTCGGCCGAGCGCTGGCTCGACGAGTCCGATCTCAGCGGAGTCGTGGCGCTGAGAGGCGACGAGCTCATGATCGTGGTCGACGGACGGCGCTACACCGACTCCGCCGCCGCGATCGCGGCCGCCACCGAACTCGCTCACCGCGTGTCGGCTGTCGCTGTCGGCGTCGGCTCGGTCGCCGACGACATCACGGCGCTGCGCCGCAGTCTGGTCCAGGCACGGCAGGCCTGCGAGCTCGGTAGACGTCGAGGCGACGGGGCCGTCGTGTCGCACGATCTCACCGGGAGTCACGCACTCCTGCTCGCACTGCAGGACCAGGACGTCCTCGACGCTTTCCGCACGTCGCTGCTCGCGCCGCTCGAGAACTACGACACCGGGCACGGCAGCGTGCTCGTCGAGACGCTCCGGACGTTTCTCGAAGCTGGCGGCCGCTGGCAGGAGACCGCCGACCACCTGCACGT
Organism: Candidatus Nanopelagicales bacterium; assembly: GCA_031360335.1. Taxonomy (GTDB): domain Bacteria; phylum Actinomycetota; class Actinomycetes; order S36-B12; family CAIYMF01; genus Longivirga. The sequence continues at coordinate 6,874 of JANMBJ010000427.1, read as the reverse complement.
GCACGTCAACACGCTGCGCAACCGGCTCGAGCGGGTCGAGGCACTGACCGGTCGCCAGCTGGACTCGACCCCGGATCGGGTGGACCTGTGGCTCGCCCTGCAGGCGACCCGTGCCGGCGCACCCGAACGGCACGAGACCTGACTCGCCGTGTGAGCTCGACGCGATCTGATGACGGCAGGCGGCGCGGTGGACCGTCGTCACCGGACCTTCGCCCGGACTGGTCGAGACGACCCTCAGAACGGCGTCTAGGACCGCGCGTCGATCAGGTGAGACGTCTCGATCGTGAGGGTCGATGCCCGCTCTGTGACCGCATTCTGGCCACGGTAGAACACCGCTGCCGACGACAGCACAGCCACGGTTCGACGCCGATCCCCCAACCGTCCGCCGGCCGAGGAACAGCACGAGCACCGACCACACCGCCCAGGCCGAGGAGCCGATGTGCTCGGAGCAGACGCCCGCGATGACGTTGCGTCGCGCGATCCGGTCTCCGCCGGCCTCCCACGTCCCGACAGGCTCGGGGTCCCCGCCTTGAGTGAAGCGTCCGTGTCGAGAGCTGGAGCTGCGGCGGTGACGGTCACGGTGCCTATTACGTCGTCGAGGAGATCGACGTGAGGAAGACGGTGTATCGCCGATGGGAGAGTTCCCGTCACGAGTGCGTGAGGTTCTCCTCACCTCGCGGAAACACGCGAGTGTGAGATCGCCGATCCGCTCCGGCCCGGTGGACACCGATCGCGACTCGGGTCGGCCCACGCGTGCGAGATCAGATCTCGTCGAGGATGCGCCGTCGCTGCTGGGCGTACTCGTCCGAGGTGAGCAGGCCACGCGCGTGCAGGGCCTCGAGCTTCTCGAGGCGGGCTTCGGGTGTCTGCACGACCGGTACGCCGAGGTGGGCGAGGGCGGCCAGCGCCGCCTGACCCTGCACCGAGTCGCCAGTGACGACCTGCATCGGCGCGCCCGCGACGATGCCGAGCTGGCCGAGGTGGGCGGCGACGGCGTCCGGGACGGCCGTCGAGGAGGACCACGCCTGCGCGGGCGTGCCCGCAGGCGCGACTTGGGCCTCCTCGAACGCCTTCTTCTTCGCTGCCTGGAAGGCCTTGAAGCTCAGTCGCTCGTCGTCCTTGTCGAACTTCACCTTGCGGTCCTTGGCCTTGACGAGCACCGATACGACGTCGCGGATGCTCGGCGCCCAGAAATCGGTGGCGATGGTGGGCTCGTGGATCGTGGCACGGAATGTATCCCCGCTGGGCAGACACACATCCGCGACGTAGGTGTAGGTGGTCGTCGAGCCGTCGCCGCTGAACTTCGCGTCACGAGCGACGATCGTCGCTTCTGCGTTGTCCCAGTCATGTCCGAACACGTGACACCCCTCATCGTTCGACGACCCGCGGGGCCGACCACACCGGACGACAGATACCGAGGACCCGTACCGTACCGCCGACGCAACGATCAGCGGCCGGGAACTGGGCAAGGATGTCGGACTCGCCTGCGTCGGGCGCACCGCGGCCCCCGCCGGCTGAGGTGGGACGACTCGACCTGCTCGGCGGTCGACACCTGTGTCCGGGCGCTGCGACAGTCATGGCCCCTGGCGTCGGGTCTGCCCTGATCAGCCTGCTTGCCGTCCTGACGTCGAGACTCAGCTCGGCGAGGCGGGTGAAAGGTCCTGCGATGCGACCTGGAGATCGTCATAGCTCATCGGAGCGAGGGCATCGAGGATGAACAGCACCGAGGTTCGGGAGTCGTGGAGCCTCGTGCGGTGACCCTGGCGCCAGCTCCAGCGACCGCAGGTCACCCCGTGGTGGTCGCACCAGTGGATCTCACCTGGCACCGGATGGTCGAGGACCATGACGCCCTCGACCATCGTGTCGAACGACTCCGTGCCACTGGATGGGATCAGGCGCGGTGGACCGTCATAGCCAGTCAGGTCCTCGCCCCCGCGGGGCACACGGTGCAGCACCGACCGCGCGCGTAGAGGTCGTCGAACCGGTTCGCGCGCGACCGGCCCGCCTCAGCCCGGCGCAGCAAGGCCTCGAGGCCGGTGAGTGCGCGCTGCGGCGCGGCACCGAAGGTGCGGTAGGCGTCGCGCCAGGCTGCCCGTGCGGAACGTCCTCGAGCGGGCTCGCCTGCAGCACACCCACCTCAGTCGCCTCGGCACGGGAGACGAGAGCGTCACCGTCAGCATCGTTGTTCCCGGGGACCAGTCCGTCGGCGCGAGCAGAAGCTCGCAGTTGTCGGGCGGCAGCGCACACACGTTGGCGTCGGCCGATGCGGCATCGAGGAACCCTGGGAGGTCCGTGCGGTCGGCCATGCTCGGACTCCGTTCCTACCGGTGCCGCGCCGACGCCGGGCTCGTAGACGCTGAGGCACAACCGCGTCGTCTTCCCACCCGGATGTGCGTGGAAGTGTGAGACGTCGAGCGCCCGCACAGCACGAGCCGGCCCCCCACTGTCCTGCTGCCACCGCAGCGGCCGCCGCTCGGGGCGTCGTCGTGCGCGACATGGCTCCCTCGTCGGCTGCGTGAACGTGCGGAGGAACCCGTCGTCAGCCGAGAAGTGCCCCCTCCCCACCGGGATGGGCCGAGCTCATGAGGGTCGGGGACGCGACAGCATCGTCGTCGTCGAGCCAGGTCACCTGCCGTCGTGAGCGACGATCGACGGTCATGGTGAGGACGTCGGGGCGGGCGTAGTGACCTGCCACATCGAGGTCGAGCTTGTAGTCGAGCGTCTGGTCGAGGTTGATGCTGACGTGAACCGTCCCGGCGGTTCCGACCAGAGGCGCGACAAGCCACTCACCGTCAGGTCCTGCCACGGAAGAACCGCCTGGGAACCACACGCCTTCGGCGGGAGTCGTTGGTCCGACGCCAGCCCGATACGCGTCGCGGATCTGCGTGGGTACATCGTCAGAGGTCAGGAACTGAGCGGCGGCGAGAACAAAGCAGCGACCCTCGAATGCATAGCAACGAGAGGCGATCTCGTGCATCTCAGACATGTCCGGCCAGGCCGCGACGTGCAGCTGCTCCCCTTGATCATGCATCGCCTGTCGAAGAAGAGGCTGCCAGTGCTCCCAGCACACCAGTCCGCCTAGTCGTCCAAGAGGGGTCTGGTACACCTGAAGACCCGATCCATCGGTGGCCGGCGCCCACGCGATGCGCTCCGTGTGCGTCGGGGTCAGCTTGCGGTGGACACCGAGCGTTCGACCGTCGCTCCCGATCGTGAGCAGTGAGTTGTACAGCGTCCCGGAACCGCTGCGTCCCCGTTCGTTGAGGCCCAGCACGACGATCACCTGGTGTCGCGCTGCAGCCTCCCGAATCGGCGATAGGTCGGGCCCCTCGATCGACGGGCTCTGTGACACCAAGACGCCGTGCCAGTGCCGTGCTTCCGCATCGTCCCAACCGGCAAGTCCGAAGATCCACGCCGGATATCCGGTCAACCACGTCTCAGGGAAGACGACGAGTTGTGCGCCTTCGACCGCAGCGGCCGCCACGTGCATGACCGCCCGAGCGACTCCCTCCGTCAGATCAAGGACAGCGGGTGGCTCTTGGACGATCGCAACACGCACCGTGTTCACTCGGTTCCCACACCTTCGCTCGCTGTGGTGGTCCTTCGGCCCCGGAGACACTGCGGTCTCTCGAGCCTCACCTTCCCATCGAGCTCGCACTCTCCTCCTCCTGAGCGTCTCCCGACCACGGAGGAATGCCGTCGTTCTCGACCCCTCGATGGAGGAACCTCCAGCGAAACAGAGGGTCCAGGGCGCGCCCATCGATCGACCGGCGGGTCGACACAGGTCCGTCTCGCCTCGGAGGGGCCGGTGAGACATCCCGACACGTTGAGCCCTCCGTCTGGTGGAGGTCCGACTCCACGTCAGACCTCCACCAGCACTCAGCGGGGCAATCAGTCCTCGTCGCCGGACGGCACGATGCACGCATCACCGATGAACGCCGTCGCTCCGGGATCACCGAGCAGCGCGCTCGCCGCGGCCGGCGTCAGGGTCAGACCTGCAGCCACTCCAGCGCAGGAGGGCGTGACGCCGGGGCTGGTCTCCTGGACGGGTCCGAGCTTGAACACCGGGATACGGCCGATGACGTGACCGTTGACCGAGGTCCTGGCAGTGAGGAATCCGGTGCGGGTGTTGACCACGAACCGGGTGATCTTCACATCTCCGGCGGCGGCCTTGCTGAAGTCCAGGCCACCGCTGTGCTTGATCCGACCGTCATCGATCGACGTGATCGGGAACGCCACCTGATAGACGCCACCGGGCGCCGTCAGAGTGCCCGGGGAGACCGGCGCGACACCCAGACCGACCAGCGCGCTCACCAGACCCTGGTTGAGCACGACAGTCGTCAGACCCTCGCTCTCGTTCTCGTGGTGGTTCCCCGAGCCGTGCCGGACCTGGTGTCGCTCGTGAGCTGACGCCGGTGTCGAGGTCGCGACCACGGAGAGCACTGCCACCGCGGCAACAGCGCCCGCAGCCATTCGTCGGTTGATCGTCATCTAGAACTCCAAGACGGTGACGGTCGCCGGTCGCGACCACGTCACCCTCTTCGGCAGAGGAGCCCCCACGGGATGCAGCAACCGGGAAGGGATCCTGAGCCCCGCCGCTGATGCAAACAGGTGACCCTCGGCGGGCTAGACTGGCGAGACGAGGGTCCCGGCGAAGACCTGCCAGGCGAGCAGGGACTTCGCGACCAGGCTGAGGGTGATGTAGACCGTCTCGCCGTAGAGGTAGTCGCTCCACTTCCCGATGCGGCGGTACTGCAGCCACTGGTTGATCGCGAAGCAGTTGAAGAACAGGAACAGCGAGATGAAGATCCCGTAGACGAAGCCGGGCGGGCTGGCAGCATTCCCCGGGCTCACGAGATAGATGCCGATCGCGATCCACGGCGTCACGCCGGCGATGCACCCCAGCCAGAACGGCAGCATCCCGCCGCCGGGCCTCTCGTACTTCTCCTGCAGCAGGCCGAACAGGATCATCGAGACGTTGACACCGAACAGGGCCACCAGCGCGGCGATGTCGCTGATACCGGTGATGAGTGCGATGAGCACGATCATGATGGATGAGCTCAGCGAGTACTCGATCCATCGAGCGTAGTTGCGACTCAGGAGCAGATTCGCCCGATACCACGGGAAGACTGGCGGCGAGGCGATGATGAAGTGCGCTGCGGCTGACAGGAGGAGAAACAGCGCGCAGCCCCAGGCGATGCTGACGTCGAAGAGCGTCGCGGGGGCCGCCGGCTTCGAGCCGGGTGGCCCGGTCATGAACGCGGCGGTCACCGGGAGCGCGAACGACGTCGCGAGGGCGACGACGGCCACGGCCTGCAGGGCGTGCAGCACACCCATCACGAGGTTGTAGCGCCGAAGTCGGATGAACCGTCCCTCGGGGATGACGTCGGTCGACGGGCATTCCGAGGTCTCGTCCACGATGTCGGTCACGTGACGAACGTACCGCCGACTCCGCGATCGCGCGTCCGGTGCCCGTCGTGCGGCACGGCACGCGACGTCGAGGCGCGCTCCCTCCGCAACGCAGGCAACACGAGCACCGAAGCCGGCCGGTGATCGACGAGCCCTGCTGATCCGTAGCAGTCCAGCCCCGGTGTGCCAGGCTGCACGGCACCATGACTGAGAACGCGACGCCGCAGGAACGGGCGCGCACCCGGCGTCCACGGATTCCGTCGGTGCTGCGCGAGGAGCCGCAGTACAGCTTGCTCTTCTCCGGACAGGTGCTGTCCATCCTCGGCGACCGGGTGATGATGGTCGTGCTGCCGTTCGCCGTGCTCGCTATCGGCGGCACCGTGGGCGACGTCGCCATCGTGTCCGCCGCGCAGTTCATCCCTTTCGCGGTGCTCGCCCTGCCAGCGGGAGTATGGGCCGACAAGCTGGACCGCAAGAAGATCCTCATCGCCTCGGACACCGCGCGGTTCATCTGCCAGCTCACCGCTGGCGTGCTGCTCGTGACGGGGACAGCGCACGTGGTGCATCTCGCGGTCCTGGCGGCCGTCTACGGGGCGGCTGACGCCTTCTTCGCACCGGCCTTCACCGGTCTGCTGCCCGGCACGGTGTCTCCGATCAATCTGCAACCGGCCAACGCGCTGCGCGGTTTGAGCTACTCCACCGGCTCGATCGCCGGCCCGCTGCTGGCCGGCCTCCTGGTGGCGTTCGCCGGCGGTCCGGGCGGGGCGTTCCTCTTCGACGCCGCGACGTTCGCCGTGTCGATCGCCTGCCTCATCCCGCTCCGCCCACGAGTTGTCGCCGACGTCCTGCGCGGCGAGGATCCGCAGGCGTCGACCACCCATTTCCTCAGCAGTCTCACGGAAGGATGGTCCGAGGTCCGCAGCCGCCCGTGGGTCACGTCGTTCCTCGGCGGCATGGCGTCCTACCACGCCGTCGTGCTCCCGGCGATCTTCGTGCTCGGGCCGGTGCTCGCTGCGGACGAGCTGAACGGCGCGAGGTCCTGGGCCATCATCACAGCCGGCTTCGGCGTGGGCTGCGTGCTGGGCGACCTGCTCCTGCTGCGTTGGCGGCCGCGGTTCGCCCTGCGGGTGGCCAGCCTCATGCTGATAGGTGCCTCCTGCCAGGCAGCCTTCATCGGCAGCGGGTTCGGCGAGTGGACGATCGCCGGGCTCGAGGTCGTCGCCGGCATCTGCGTGACCGGGACGTTCACCCTCTGGGAGACCTCGCTGCAGGAGCACGTGCCCGACCGTGAGCTCTCGCGGGTCTCGAGCTACGACTATCTGACCACTGCCGGTGTGATCCCCCTCGGCAACCTCGTCATAGGCTTCGTCACCGTCGCGATCGGACTGCACCACGCGTTGCTGGCCATGACGGTCGTCGGCGTGACGGTCGCCGTGGCGGTCGCGTCGGTGCCCGCCGTACGCCACCT
>JANMBJ010000421.1:0-3641 GCA_031360335.1 Candidatus Nanopelagicales bacterium | reverse complement strand
GGCGTGCGAACCCAGCCGCCGCCCCACTTCTCCTGGTCCTCGTGGGTGCGGGGGTATCCGAGTCCGGGGCGGGTCTCGACGTTGTTGAACCAGACGTATTCGACGCCGGTGCGGTTGGTCCACGCCTGCTTGCACGTGACCGAGCAGGTGTGGCACCCGATGCACTTGTCGAGGTTCATCACCATGCCCATCTGGGCCATGACGCGCATCAGTACTCCACATCCTGGGACCGGCGGCGGATCACGGTGATCTCGTCGCGTTGGTTGCCGGTGGGGCCGTAGTAGTTGAAGCCGTAGGAGAGCTGGGCGTAGCCGCCGATGAGGTGGCTGGGCTTGATCAGCAGCCGGGTGAGCGCGTTGTGGATGCCGCCGCGCTTGCCGGTGATCTCGGACTTCGGCACGTCGATCGTGCGGTCCTTCGCGTGATACATGTACACGGTCCCCTGCGGCATCCGGTGCGTCACGACGGCTCTCGCGACGACGACACCGTTGCGGTTGAACGCCTCGATCCAGTCGTTGTCCTTCACCCCGATCGAGGCCGCGTCCTCCTGGCTCATCCACAGGTCCGGTCCACCTCGGCTCAGGCTGAGCATGAACAGGTTGTCCTGGTACTCCGAGTGGATCGACCACTTCGAGTGCGGGGTCAGGTAGCGCACAGTCACCTCGAGGCGGCCGTCGTCGCCGATGCCCTGGGAGCCGAAGATGCGGTGCATGTTCAGTGGCGGCCGGTAGACGGGTAGCTGCTCGCCGAGCTCGGTGATCCAGTCGTGGTCGAGGAAGAAGTGCTGGCGACCGGTGAGGGTGTGCCAGGGCTTGAGCCGTTCGACGTTGATGGTGAACGGGGAGTATCGCCGGCCGCCGTGCTCGCTGCCCGACCACTCGTGCGAGGTGATGACGGGCTGGGGGCGGGACTGGGTGTCGGCGAAGGTGATCTGGTGGCCCTCGTGGTCGCTGGCGAGGTCGGCGAGCTTCTGCCCGGTGCGGGCCTCGAGCACCTTGAACCCGGCGGTGGCGACGTGTCCGTTGGTGGTGCCGGACAGCGCCAGGATGGTCTCGCACGCCTGGATCGCCGTCGCGAGGTTGGGGCGACCGTCGGCGATGCCCCCGCGCACGGTGCCGTTGACCCGCTTGAGGTAGTCGACGGCAGCTGCCGGCTTGAGAGTGACCGCCTTGACCGTAGTGCCGAGGCGGTCGATGACCGGTCCGAGGGCGACCATCTGCTCGGCGACGGCGCCGAAGTCGCGCTCGACGACGGTGATGTTCGGCATCGTGCGACCCGGGACGGGTTCACACTCGCCGTACTTCCAGTCCAGGACCTTGCCGCCGGGCTGCGCCGTCTCACCCGGGGTGTCGTGCCCGAGCGGGGTGACGACGACGTCGTTGCGGACCCCGAGGTGCTTGGCGGCGAGGGGGCTGAACACCTTCGCGAGGGAGACGAACGTGTCGTAGTCGCTGCGCGTCTCCCAAGGCGGGTCGATCGCGGCGTTGAACGCGTGGACGAACGGGTGCATGTCGGTGGAGGAGAGGTCGTACTTCTCGTACCAGGTGGCCGCGGGGAGCAGGACGTCGGAGAACAGCCCGGTGGAGGTCATCCGGAAGTCCAGTGACACCAGCATGTCGAGCTTGCCCTCGGGTGCCTCGTCGCGCCAGACGACCTCGGTGGGGCGCATACCCTCAACGGTCTGGTCGGCGCGGACCGCACCGTCGCTGCCGAGCAGGTGGCGCAGGAAGTACTCGTTGCCCTTGCCCGAGGAGCCGAGCAGGTTCGCGCGCCACACGGTGAGCACGCGGGGGAAGTTCTCCTCCGCGTCCGGGTCCTCGCAGGAGAACCGCAGGTCCCCCTTCACCAGCTGGTCGACGACATACGCCGGGGCCTCCACGCCGGCCGCAGCCGCGTCGTCGGCGAGGTCGAGCGGGTTGCGGTCGAACGTCGGGAACGACGGCGTCCAACCGAGCCGGACCGCCTGAGCGAGGGTGTCGGCGAGGGCCTTGTCCTTGAACAGGCCCTTGCCCAGCGGGGTCGACAGGGTATCGGCGGCGAAGCCGTCGTAGCGCCACTGGTCGGTCGCGAGGTACCAGAACGAGGTGCCTGCCATCTGCCGCGGTGGGCGCACCCAGTCCAGGGCGAACGCGAGCTGGGCCCAGCCGGTGAAGGGGCGCACCTTCTCCTGCCCGACGTAGTGCGCCCAACCTCCTCCGTTGACTCCCTGGCACCCGGTCAGCGTGGTGAGCGCGAGCATGGCGCGGTAGATCTGGTCGGAGTGGAACCAGTGGTTGGTGCCGGCACCCATCGCGATCATCGAACGGCCGCCGGACTTCTCGGCGTTGTCCGCGAACTCGCGGGCGATGCGCTCGACCGACTCGGCGGGGACGGAGGTGATCTCCTCCTGCCATGCGGGGGTGTATGGCTCGGGGTCGTCGTAGCCGGTCGGCCAGCTGCCCGGGAGCCCCGGGCGAGCGACGCCGTACTGGGCGAGGAGCAGGTCGAACACCGTCGTGACGAGCCGCCCGGCCACCGTGCGCACCGGCACACCACGACGGAGCACGCCGCCGCCTTCGTTGTCGGCCTGGCCGATGTCGAACCGCGGCATGTCGACCTCGACCGACTCGACCCCGTCGCGGTGGAGGGTGAGCAGCGGGTCGAGGCCTTCCAGGTCGAGGTTCCACTTGCCGATGCCGCTGTCGGTGTAGCGGTCGCCCATCGTGCCGTTGGGCACCACGGGCTCGCCGGTCGCGGAGTCGAGCAGGACCGTGCGCCAGGCGTCGCCCTCGCCGTCGTGGCCGAGGTCGGTGGCGGTGAGGAAGCGGTCGGGCACATAGGCACCGTCGCGTTCGCGCAGAGTGACGAGGAACGGCAGGTCGGTGTAGGTCTTCACGTAGGACTGGAAGCGTTCGACCTGACGGTCGACGAAGAACTCCTTGAGCACCACGTGACCCATCGCCATGGCCAGTGCGCCGTCGGTGCCGGGGTGCGGGGCGAGCCACTCGTCGGCGAACTTCACATTGTCGGCGTAGTCGGGGCTCACCGCGATGACCTTCTGCCCCTTGTAGCGGGCCTCGGTCATGAAGTGCGCGTCCGGTGTTCGGGTGACCGGGATGTTGGAGCCCCACATCATCAGGTAGGAGGCGTTCCACCAGTCCGCGGACTCGGGCACGTCGGTCTGGTCGCCGAAGACCTGCGGTGACGCGATGGGCAGGTCTGCGTACCAGTCGTAGAACGACAGCATCGTCCCGCCGAGCAGGCTCGTGTAGCGCGCTCCCGCGGCGTGGCTGGCCATCGACATCGCGGGGATCGGGGAGAAGCCGGCGACCCGGTCGGGTCCCCACTTCTTGATGGTGTGCACCTGCGCGGCCGCGACCATCTCGAGGGCCTCGTCCCAGCGGGTACGAACGAGGCCGCCCTTGCCGCGGGCCAACATGTAGACCTTGCGACGCTCGGGGTCGTCGACGATGTCGGCCCACGCGTCCACGGGATCGCCGAGTCGCGCCTTGGCCTCGCGGTACATCTCGAGCAGGACCCCGCGTACATACGGGTAGCGGACCCGCGTGGGCGAGTACGTGTACCAGGAGAACGCCGCGCCTCGTGGGCAGCCGCGCGGCTCGTACTCGGGCGAGTCGGCACCGACCGACGGGTAGTCGGTC
>JANMBJ010000419.1:0-3156 GCA_031360335.1 Candidatus Nanopelagicales bacterium | reverse complement strand
GCGAGCTGCGCGAACTCGTCGTCGGCGTCGGGCAGGACGCGCTCGCGCACCGTGGTGACGACGACGGTGACGGTGATGTCGCGGCCGTCGTACTCGCCGGCATCGGGGGTGAAGGTGAACGTGCGGCTGTCGCCAGCGGCTGCGCCGTCGACGGCCTCGTCAAAGCCAGGGAGCATGCCCTCGGTGCCGAGCTCGTAGGACAGCGCCTTGGCGTCGAGGTCCTCGACGGACTCGCCGTCGGTCTCACCGGTGATGTCGAAGAGCAGGACGTCGCCGGTGGTGGCGGCGCGCTCGACCGCGGTGAGGGTCCCGAAGCGGCTGCGCAGGGCGTCGAGCTGGGTGGTGACGTCATCGTCGGTCACGTCGGTCGGGTCGACGACGACCTCGATCGAGTCGTAGGCCGGAATCTCGAACTCGGGCACGACGTCCATCTCGGCGGTGAACTCGAGCGCAGCAGCGTCCTCGAACGTCGTCACGTCGACGTCGGGACGGCCGAGCAGCTTGATCTCGTTCTCACGCAGAGCAGCGTCGAGGTTGTCGTTGATGGCGTCGTTGATCGCCTCGTCGAGGACCGCAGCACGGCCGACGCGCTGGTCGATGACGCGGTTGGGGACCTTGCCCCGACGGAAGCCGGGCACCGTGATCTGGCTCGCGATGCGCTTGTAGGCGGCATCGAGCGCCGGCTTCAGCTCCTCGAACGGAACCTCGACGGTGAGCTTCACCCGGCTGGGCGACAGGGTCTCGACGGCGCTCTTCACGTGGATCGGTGCTCCTGGTTCGGGGTGCTGGCTCAGCGGCGCTGGCCTGCGGCGGGCGGGACGGCGTACCCCGCTGGGCGGGGACGGGCGCGTGATCGTCGACCGTGAGGTCCTCGATCGCGGCTCAGGGTCAGGACCTCGAGCCAGTCGGGGCGGGGAGAGTCGAACTCCCGATCTCCTGCCCCCAAAGCAGGCGCGCTAGCCACTACGCTACGCCCCGCGGCGCCTTCGGAAGTGTAGTGGACGACCCCCGCAGCTCCGACCGGGGAACTTGCCACCCTCCGCGCTGTGGGATCATGGTTCCGCGCGCCCTCGGGCGCGGCTCGCGGGTGTAGCTCAATGGTAGAGCCCCAGCCTTCCAAGCTGGCCATGCCGGTTCGATCCCGGTCACCCGCTCCACCGAGTCTCGGTCCTCAGGGCCGAGACTCGGTGCGGCACAGGGCATTTTGGCGGACGTCACACAGAAACTAATGTCGACAAAGTGGCCCGCACAGCCCCAGCCTTAAGGCTGGCCATGTCAGATTCAAAGCCAGTCGAGGTTGCCTCCAAGCGGGATTCTCAGGCGCTGCTGCGGAGGTCCGAACTGGCGATTCCCCAACTGCCGCAAAGGTTCGATCGCGTGTGCCCCCTCCGTCGAGATCCGCGCTTGCAAGCCGCAGCCTCCAGCCGGGCCGCCGCTCCTCGTTCTCGAACAACGACCGGTGGCCGCGACGGTTGCAAGCGTCGATTCCGGCCGAAACGTGTCGCATGTGTCCCTGTCGTGTCCCTAGAGACGAAGAATCTCGCTGAACACCTACGCGGGGCGCGCCATAGGTTCTGGCAGCACACCTGCGCACTGTCCCTGTCCCCGGAGCGGGCCAGGTGGAAGGCCGTCGAGATGCCGATGGATTGCCATGCGGCAGGGGCCCCGGCATTCCCGACCAGCCCGGAATCAACATGACCATCACTCACAGGGCCTGGCCCTCGACTCGCCTGCGGGGCGACTGGGGCCGCGTCGAGAGCGCCGATCCCGGTCTCCGGGGGCGCACCCAGACGGGGGCTGGCACAGTCACACCATGACATCACTGCGTGGCCTCTCGGTGCTGGTCTGCGGTGCCAGCGGTGGGCTCGGTGCCCCGATCAGCCGCCGTCTGGCTTTGGAGGGTGCGGAGCTCACTCTCCACGGTCGCGACTTGGGGCGCCTGGAGGCGCTCGGCACCGGCGCGGCACTGGTGCTGGGTGACCTGCGCGAGCCTGAGACGGCTGAACGGGCCGCGGCTTCGGCTGTCGCCGCCTACGGCCGCCTCGACGGTCTGGTCGTCGCCTCCGGCGTCGTCGCGTTCGGTCCGGTGGGTGACCTGCCCGACGAGGCGCTCACAGATCTCTTCCTGGTCAACACGCTGGCACCCATCCGACTGCTGCGCGCAGCCCTGCCCCACCTGACTTCGTCCGCCCGCGATGGCCGCTCACCCTTCGTCGTCCATCTCAGTGCGGTCGTTGCCGAGCACCCCACCGCCGGTATGGCCGCCTACTCCGCGTCGAAGGCTGCACTGACCGCCTACGACGCGGCGGCAAGTCGTGAACTGCGCCGAGCGGGCATTCGCCTGATCGACGGCCGGCCTCCGCACACCGAGACCGGTCTTGCCGAGCGGCCACTGGCCGGCACAGCGCCCCGGCTTCCCCCCGGCCTCGACCCCGACACCGTCGCTGGGCGAGTGGTCGCAGCCTTGCTCGACGACGAGCGCGACCTGCCCAGCACCGCTTTCCACTGAGACCGATGGGGTTCGCGCTGCCGGACCGCGGGCATTGGGGAAGAATCCGTGCTATCAGAAGGGATCTACCGTGAGCCAGAGTGACGTGACCATCGGGATCGGCGAGGACGATCGGGCATTGATCGCTGATGCCCTTTGCCAGTTGCTCGCCGACAGCTACACCCTGTACTTGAAGACCCACAACTACCACTGGAACGTGACCGGTCCACACTTCGGTGCGTTGCACGCGCTGTTCGAGACGCAGTACACCGACTTGGCGTTGGCGGTGGATTCGGTCGCGGAACGCATCAGAGCTCTCGGCCACCGCGCACCAGGCTCGTACGCGGAGTTCTCCGCGCGAACCGAGGTGGCCGAGGCGAGCATCCAGCCCATCAAGGCCATGGAGATGGTGGCCGAACTCGCAACCGATCATCAGTCGGTGGCCCGCGCTGCCGCCCGAGTCGTCTCGGTGGCCAGCGCCGGCGCAGACGAACCGACGGCGGGCTTGGCCACGACACGTCAAGAGGTACATGAGAAGGCCGCGTGGATGCTCAGGTCCTTCTTGGAGTGATCACCGTGGGACCCGAGGGCATCCGAGCGGTGATGGGCACGATGACGGGGACGAGCGACCGCGCGGTGTCTCGACGCCGCGTGGCGTCCGTCGTTAC
>JANMBJ010000394.1:0-3482 GCA_031360335.1 Candidatus Nanopelagicales bacterium | reverse complement strand
GCAGCTGCGAAGAAGGCACCGGCCAAGAAGGCAGTGGCGAAGAAGGCACCGGCCAAGCGCGCCGTCGCCAAGAAGGCCCCCGCCAAGCGCGCCGTCGCCAAGAAGGCTCCGGCCAAGAAGGCCGTAGCGAAGAAGGCTCCGGCGAAGAAGGCACCGGCCAAGCGCGCCGTCGCCAAGAAGGCCCCCGCCAAACGGGCCGTCGCGAAGAAGGCCCCGGCTCGCAAGGCCCCGGTCACGCGCGTGGCGAAGAAGGCCTGACCGCACCACGTCTCACGACAGCAGAACGCCCGGCACCTCTGAGGTGCCGGGCGTTCTGCTGTGCCGTCCAGCGAGTCGCGAGAGCCCGTGAGCCCACGGCCCTCTGAGCCGCGGGCTCAGTCGTCGTCGGCCGCGTCGAACGTGTCGTTGCGCGCCTTCATCCGGTCGAGCACACCCTGTGCCTCTGCCTGGGTGTCGTAGGGACCGAGGCGTTCGGAGTTGGGATCGCCGTCACCCTTCTCGACCGTCTGAGTCTTGAGGTTGAACCACCACTGCTCGCTCATCCGTCCTCCTTGTTCCCCGGACGCCGCATCGACGTACTCCTCCTAGACTCTGCACCATGCAACTTCAGCCCGGTGCGGTCTCCCCCGTGCGCAGCGTCCCGCCGCACATCCCACGCCCTGAGTACGTCGGCAGGGCGCGCGCGGCTCGCAGCACCGGCTCCCACGTGCAGAGCGCCGACACGATCGAGCGGATGCGCAGCGCCGGGCGACTCGCAGCGCAGGCGCTCGCGGCGGTCGGCGAGGCGATCGTGCCCGGTGTCACGACCGACGAGCTCGACCGCATCGGTCACGAATTCCTGTGCGACCACCATGCCTACCCGTCGACACTCGGCTATCCCGGCGGTGGCCGCGGTCCGGTCTACACCAAGTCGCTCTGCACCTCGCTCAACGAGGTGATCTGTCACGGCATACCGGACTCGACCGTCGTCGCCGACGGCGACATCGTCAACATCGACATCACGGCCTTCATCCACGGCGTTCACGGCGACACCAACGCGACGTATCTCGCCGGTCACGTCGACGAGGAGTCACGTCTGCTGGTCGAGCGCACCCACGAGGCCACGATGCGCGCCATCACCGCGGTGACACCGGGCCGTCCGCTCAATGTGATCGGTCGAGTCATCGAGTCCTACGCCAAGCGCTTCGGCTACGGCGTGGTCCGCGACTTCACCGGGCACGGCATCAACACCGCGTTCCACTCCGGACTCGTCGTGCCCCACTTCGACGACCCGACGGCGACGACCATCCTCGAGACCGGCATGACGTTCACCATCGAGCCGATGCTCACGCTCGGTACCTACGACTGGACCATGTGGAGTGACGGCTGGACCATCGTGACGGCTGACCGCAAGCGGTCAGCGCAGTTCGAGCACACGATCGTCGTGACCGACTCCGGCGCGGAGATCCTGACCCTGCCGTGACGAGCCGGGCTCGAGGTGGTCAGTGACGTCTCTGCCTGACGGGTGACATCGGCGGGCGTCCGACCCCGGGTGGGGCACCGGACGGTGGCCCTCCCCTAACCTCGTGCCATGAGCACCGACACCCATCCGCTGGGATGGCCCGACGACGTCCGCACTCTGGCGATCGACGTCGGCGGCAGCGGCTTCAAGGCCGCCGTGCTCGACCCTTCCGGAGTGATGCTCACCGAGCGCGTCCGCGTGGATACCCCCTACCCGTGCACGCCCGAGACCCTCGTGAGCTCGCTGGTCTCCCTCACCGAGCACCTCGGCGTGCACCATCGGGTCTCGGTCGGGTTCCCCGGGCTCGTCCGCAACGGCAAGGTCCGCAACATCCCGTCATTGTCGCGGGCGGCCTACGACGGTGACACCGACCCGGAGCTCGAGGCTGCCTGGCGCGGGTTCGACCTCGCCGGTGCGTTGAGCGCTGCTTTCGGCACTCCGGTCAAGGTCGCCAACGACGCCGACGTGCAGGGTTGCGCGGTCGTCAAGGGTGAGGGCTCGGAGTTCGTGATGACGCTGGGCACCGGTGTCGGCACCGCTCTCTTCCTCGACGGCAAGCTGCTCCCGCACCTCGAGGGCGGACACGCGCCGTTCCGCAAGGACCAGACGTTCGAGGAGCAGCTCGGCAACGTCACCCGCAAGGACATCGGCAACTCGCGCTGGGGCCGACGGGTGATCAAGGCGATCGCGGCCTACGACCGGTTCCTGTTCTTCGACACCATCTACCTCGGCGGCGGCAACGCCAAGCACCTCGATCCCGAGCAGCTCCCCACGCACGCCGTGGTGGTCGACAACAGCGCAGGCATCGTCGGCGGCGTCCGTCTCTGGGATCTCGACTCCTGAGCCAGGCAGCACTCCGCGCGAGCGTCCGTGACGCACGGAACACGCGTCACACCGCCGCCACAACTGATCCGGCTTTCAATGATCTCGCATCGTGGATACTCTGATGATCATGACCAGGTGGCTCTCCGCGGACCAGCAGACGCACTGGCGCGCCTATATCGCCGCGACGACTCTGCTCGCCGACAAGCTCAACCGCGAGATGCAGGCCGCGCACGGCATCCCGATCGCTGACTATGAGATCCTCGTCCGGCTCTCCGAGGCGCCGGACCGCCGGCTTCGGATGAGCCAGCTCGCGGAGTTCACCCTCGCCAGCCGCAGCCGCTTGTCGCACCAGATCGACCGCCTCGAGAAGGTCGGGCTCGTCGTACGCGAGGCGTGCGAGACCGACAAGCGCGGCGCCAACGCCGTCCTCACCGAGCCGGGCTGGGAGCTGCTCGTCGCCGCGGCCCCGACCCACGTCATGGGCGTGCGTGAGCACCTTGTGGACCTGCTCACCGACGAGCAGTTCGCGGCTCTCGGCGACGCCCTCGAGATCGTCGCGAGCCGGCTGCAGGCAGAACCCGACTGCGAGGAAGCAGCAAGCTAGACCCAGCGATGGTGTGACGCCCCGCCGCACCGCTCGGAGCGCAGCGTCGCGTCGTCAGCGACGAGCTCGCGTCACAGGTGCCCGCCGCGACGTCGGGTGCTCGCCAGGATGATGGCGCCGATCGCGAGCAGGCTCACCGCACTCAGCAACGGCACGATCGGGTCGCTGCCCGTGTGCGGCAGCGTGCCTCCGGTGTCGGGCAGCGACCCGGAGTCCGACGGCGATCCCCCGGTGCTCGGCAACGACTCGGTCTCCGACGGTTCGGTGCTCGTCACCGACGGGGTGCCCGAGGACGACGTGGTCGAGGGCGTGCCCGAGGACGACGTGGTCGAGGGCGTGCCCGAGGACGACGAGGTCGAGGGCGTGCCCGAGGACGACGTGGTCGAGGGCGTGCCCGAGGACGACGTGGTCGACGGGGTACCCGAGGACGACGTGGTCGACGGCGTACCCGAGGACGACGTGGTCGACGGCGTACCCGAGGACGACGTGTGAGACGGCGTACCCGAGGACGACGTGTGAGACGGCGTGCCCGAGGACGACGTGGTCGACGGC
>JANMBJ010000388.1:0-1615 GCA_031360335.1 Candidatus Nanopelagicales bacterium | reverse complement strand
GGAGTGCCGTCGTCGCGGCCGAGCAGGAGTGCGCGCACGACCGCGAGGGCGACGACGGCAGCGAGGACGACGGCCAGAACGATGGCGCGTCGGCGCACCGGTGCTGTCGACGTGTCGACGGCCGGGAGGATCAAGGTCGCGGACTCGGGCGGGGCGAGGGTGGCGAGCAGCTCGCGGCGTGCCTCGTCGGCGGTCGCCGGCCGAGCGGAGGGGTCCTTGGCGAGCAGGTGCAGGACCGCGGCGTCGAGCGCGTCGCTCACCTCGGGGCGGCGGGCGGACGGCGCCACCGGATCGTCGTGGACGTGTAGGTGGAGCAGTGCGACGGGGGTCTCGGCCGCGAAAGGCGGGCTACCGGTGAGCATCTCGTCGAGCACGCAGCCCACGGAGTACAGGTCAGACGGCGGGCCCGCCGGCTCCCCGGCCGCCTGCTCGGGCGAGAGGTAGGCCGCCGTACCGATGACCGTCGAGATCTCGGTCAGTCCGGCGGACCCGGAGGTGCGCGCGATGCCGAAGTCGAACACGCGGGTGCGCCCGTCGTCGCCGAGCAGGATGTTGCCCGGCTTGATATCGCGGTGCACAACGCCGGCCCGGTGGGCGACGTCCAGGACCGCGCACGCGTCGGCGGCGATGCGGACGGCGCGCGTGATCGGGAGGGGTCCTTCGACGCGGAGCACCTCCTGCAGCGTCCGGCCGTGCACCAGCTCCATGACGATGTACGCCGTTCGCTGGTCGACTCCGGCGTCGAAGATCGCCACCAGCCCGGGGTGGGACAGCCGTGCCGCGTTCAGCGCCTCACGGGTGAACCGGGCGAGGAAGACGGGGTCGTTCGCAAACTGGTCGAGCAGGACCTTGACGGCGACGTCTCGATGTAGCACCCGGTCGCGGGAGAGGAAGACGGTCGCCATGCCGCCGGACCCGAGGACCGACACGAGCTCGTACCGTGCCGCGAGAACCCGGCTGGGACCCACGAGGGGGATGGCCGTCGTCAGCTCGTCGTCCGACGATGTCACGGGGATCGCCACGCCGTGTCCCCGCGGCTGTCGGGTGTCACCGTGCGACCGCGGCTGCCGAGCACCACACGCTGTCGATCCACTGGGCGCGTTGCGACCCGGCCATCTCGCTGACGGGTGTGCCCGGGCGAGCGGCGGCTTCGCGTGGCGGCCGGACGGGTGCGCTGTCGGCCCCTGCCGGCGAGCCCCGGCTGAGGATGGGCTCCGTGGTCCTCTCGCTCAGTCTCAGGTGTGCCGACTCCGGCCTCCAGGTGCCGACCGACAACGGCGCGTGAGTCTCGCGCTCCACCAGGAGGTCCAGGCCCCAGCCCGTGCAGAAGGCGGCTGACTCGCGCGCGTGCGATCCGCACTCGGGACATGTCATGAGGGACGGTCCTTTCCTTGCTCCGCTGCGGAGCCCGTGCACTGCACGGGCAGGTGCCTGGACGGCGGCAGGGTCATGTGGGTGCCAAGGTGGCGAAGACGATCACGTTGGCTTCGTAGGCGCGTACCACCGGGTCAAATCCGCCGCAGGTGATGCGTCGCAGACCCGCGACGTCGAGGGAGCCGTAGACGAGTGCAGTGGGGAACCGGGTCTTGGGGTAGGTGGCGACGCGGTCGACGGT
>JANMBJ010000377.1:0-7807 GCA_031360335.1 Candidatus Nanopelagicales bacterium | reverse complement strand
GCGCGCAAGACAACATGACGGTGGCGATGCCCTCCACCCCGGCGTCGTACTTCCACCTGCTGCGCTGGCAGTCGATCGCACCGCACCACAAGCCTCTCGTGGTGTTCACGCCGAAGTCGATGCTGCGGCTCAAGGCGGCTGGCTCGGCCGAGTCGGACTTCACGTCCGGCACGTTCCGACCGGTCATCACCGACGAGACGGTCGATCCGAGCGGGGTGACGCGGGTCGTCATCGCATCCGGGAAGGTCATCTACGACCTGCTCGCCGAGCGCGAGCGCAACGGCCGCACCGACGTCGCGATCGTGCGCCTCGAGCGGCTCGCGCCTCTCCCGGTCGACGAGCTCAGGGCGGCGCTGGCCCTCTACCCGAGCGACGCGCACATCGTGTTCGCCCAGGAGGAGCCGGCCAACCAGGGTGCGTGGCCCTACGTCGCGCTCAACCTGCACGAGCACCTTGACGGCCGCCTCCTCGGCCGGGTCTCGCGCCCTGCGTCGTCGTCGCCCGCTGTCGGCACCCACAAGGTGCACGAGCGTCAGCAGGCCTCTCTCGTCGCCGCTGCGTTCGGCTAGGACGCGACCGTGTACTTCACCGATCGAGGGATCGAGGAGCTCGAGAAGCGACGAGGCGACGAGGAGGTCTCGGTCGCCTGGCTCGCCGAGCGGCTGCGCACCTTCGTCGACCTCAACCCGGATTTCGAGACTCCCATCGAGCGCCTCGCCGTCTGGCTCGCCCGCCTCGATGACGACGACCCCGACGAGGACTGACCGGTGCACGTGAATGCGATGAAGTCCTCTGCTGCCGCGAGTCGGCTGCGCCGACCCACGACATCGGGGGCCCAGCGGTTGCATAGGGCGCACCGACTCCGGCCTTCAGCACCTGAGGGGTCAGGCGCACGACGACGCCTGCGAGGATCGAACGGGTGGCGCCAGCGGTGCCGTCGATGATGTGCACGTGACCCCCGGCGACGTCGCGGGAGCCCTGAGCGGGCTCCGCGCGGGCGATCCCGTCGCGCTGGTCCTCGTGCCCGGCCACGGCATCGCACTGGCGTGGTCCGGCGGGGCGACGTACGTCGCCACCCCCGACCCGGTCGGCGCCGTGCGCGACCTCGAGGCGCTCGGTCCGCGCTGGGTCTGGTGGAGCGCCCGAGAAACTGCCGCGGAGCTCGTCGCCCGCGGTGTGCGCCCTCGAGCGTGCTGGGACCTCGGCGCCGTCGGAAGGCTCCTGCACGGCCTGTCGCGTGACGACGCCGGAGCCGTGTGGGCGGCGGCACACGGCCTGCCCGAGCCGCCGATGAGCGAGGGCGAGCTGACGCTGCTCGACCTCCCCGGAGAGGAGGACGACGCGGTCCGCAGCGACGGGCAGCTGAGCCGCGAGTGGCTGCGCGGCGCCTGGGCGCATGACGCGCAGAGCGCCCAGCGCTGGGCCGGGCTCGCGCTGCAGACGCGCGAGATCCAGGACGTCGGCGTGCGCTCTCTCCCGGATCGCCGTGCAGCACAGGGAAACTCACCGCTCCCCTATCTCACAGCCCTCTCGGAGTCGATGGCTGCGCTCCTCGCTGTCGAGCTCGGTCAGGACGGACTGCCCATCGACCGGGTCGTGCTTGACGGTCTGCTCGAGAGCACCATCGGTGCTCGACCGGACACCGAGGCGGACGAGCTCCTCGCGCGCCGAACCCGAGACCAGCGGGTGTGGTCGCAGTTCCCCGGTGACCCCATCGACCTGCGCAACCCGGCGTCGGTGCGCGACCTGCTCGCCCGGGTGGGCATCGATGTCCCTGACACCCGCTCGTGGCGCCTCGAGCCCTATGCCGAGTCGTCGCCCGGTGTCGCCGCGCTCCTCGCCTGGCGCAAGGCCGAGCGGATCGCGACCACCTACGGCTGGACCTGGATCGACCGCGACATGGGCACCGACGACCGGTTGCGCGGAGTCTGGGGCGCGAGCGAGGGCGCAGGGCGGATGACCGCATCCGCCGGGCTGCACAACCTGCCGGCTGAGCTGCGCCCCGCGGTGCGTCCGCGCCCGGGGCGCGTGCTCGTGCGCGCTGACCTCGGCCAGATCGAGCCTCGGGTGCTCGCCGCAGTGGCCGGTGACGCGTCGCTCGCGGCTGCAGCACGCGAGGACGACATGTATGCCCCGGTCGCGCGTGCTCTGGGCAGCGACCGGCCCACGGCCAAGGTCGCCGTGCTCGCCGCGATGTACGGCCAGACGAGCGGTCCGGCCGGGGCGGCGCTCAAGGACATGGACCGCACCTACTCGACGGCGATGGCGTTCCTGCGTGCCGCGGAGGACCACGGCCGACGGGGCGAGGATCTCCGGACCTATGGCGGTCGGCTGCTGCGGCTCTCGGCACTCCGCGACGTCCTCGATCAGGCCGGGTCCGAATCGACCGTGGCGCACTCCTACGGCCGCTTCGCGCGCAACGCGGTCGTCCAGGGCGCGGCAGCCGAGCTGTTCAAGGCCTGGGCCGCGACCGTGCGTGCCGGGATCGCCGGCACCGACGCCCGGATCGTGCTGTGCCTGCACGACGAGCTGCTGATCGAGACGGTGGCCGACAACTCCGGCCGAGTGGTCGAGGTCGTCGAGTCGTCGCTGCAGTCGACGGCCTCCTGGTGGTGTGCGGGCAGTGGCGTGCGTCTGGTCGCCGACACCTCCGTCGTCGAGTCCTGGGCCGACTCGCACTGACTCACCACGGCGACACATCTCCTACGAATGGACGCTTCGGCCACGCTAGGCAATGGTGTGGTTGCTATCTGCCACGATGGGCCGGACACGGGGCGCAGTGAAAGGGATGTTGACGTGACGACCGCGAGCGGCACCGACGGGTCCGGGACGAAGGCCAGCAGCGACCATGACCTGTTGCAGGTGCGGATCAACGCGCGGCTCCCCTCGGTGCAGCGCGGTGACCGCTATGAGGACCCCCTGGCCTACTGGCTCGAAGCGCGCTTTCCAGGGAGCCGGGTGACCGGAGGAGGCACGCTGCGCAGTCCCGAGGGTGAGCCGCTCTCGTGCGGGATCGACGCCGCGGTCGTGGGCGACAGCGACGCGATCCTCAACGGCGTCGTCGGGTTCCTCGTCGAGCAGGGTGCGCCGCGAGGCTCGTCCGCCACCATCGTCGACGGCGCCTACCGACCGTTCGGCACGGCCGAGGGCCTCGCGGTCTACCTCGACGGCACCGACCTCCCCGCCAGCGTCTACGCCGCCCACGACGTCAACGAGTTCTTCGACCAGCTGCACGAGGCGATCGCGGGAACCGGTGCGCTGCAAGCGTTCTGGGAAGGTCACGACACCACCGCGGTCTACGTCTACGGCCCGTCCTACGACGCGATGCTCACCGCCGCCGGACCACTGCTCGCCAGTCACCCGCTCGCGGAGAAGGCCCGAGTCCTCCAGATCGCCTGACGCCGCGTGCGCCGATGACGGCGTGCGTCGGGCACGTTCGGTCGGCCCACGAGCCCGGTCGACAGCTCAGGCGACGGTGAGGACAAGCTTGCCCACGACCTCGCCGGACTTGAGCCGCTCGAAGGCGTCTCGGGCATCGGGCAGCGCGTAGGTCGAGTCGATGGTCGGACGCAGCCCGGTGTCGACGAGCAGGGAGAGCAACGCTTCGAGCTCGTCGCGCGTGCCCATGGTCGAGCCGTGCACGGTGAGCTGGAGGAAGAACACGCGCGACAGGTCGGCGTTCGGTGCTGATCCGCTCGTGGCGCCGGAGACGACGACCGTGCCGCCTGGACGCAGCGAGCGCAGCGAGTGCGACCACGTCGCCTCACCCACGGTCTCGATCACCGCATCCACCCGTTCGGGCAGACGGGCACCTGTCTCGTACGCAGCGTGCGCCCCGAGGTCGAGAGCGCGAGCGCGCTTCGCCTCGTCGCGTGAGGTCGCCCAGACGCGATAGCCCATGGCGTCGGCAAGCTGGATCGCGGCGGTCGCGACACCGCCTCCAGCGCCCTGCACCAGCACGGTGTCGCCGACGCGGAGCCCCGACTTGGTCGCGAGCATCCGATAGGCCGTGAGCCACGCGGTGGGGAGACAGGCGCTCTCCTCCATCGTGAGGTCATCCGGCTTCGCGACGACATTGCGCGCCGGCACCGCGACCGTCTCGGCGAGCGTGCCGGGGTGGAGCTCGGAGAGCAGCGTGCGCTTGGGGTCGAGCGTCTCGTCTCCCCCGCCAGCCTCAGGATCACCGATCACGGCGTGCACGACCACGGGCGAGCCGTCATCGAGCAGCCCGGCTGCGTCGCAGCCGAGAATCATCGGCAGCCGGTCAGCGAGCAGTCCCACACCGCGCAGGCTCCACAGGTCGTGGTGGTTGAGGCTGGCAGCCCGCACGTGGACCCGCACCCAGCCCTCCGGCACGACAGTGTCGGGCACCTCGCCGAGCGTCAGCCCGGTCAGCGGTGCATCAGGGTTGAGAGAGGTCACGGAGACTGCGAACACGTCTTCGACCCTACCGGCGACACCTCCCGGCCGCCCGGGTTCGGTCCCCCGCGGCGGTCGGCGGCGTGTTCAGCCCCTGCGGATGACGCCGTCTGCGACAGCAGCGGCGGCGACAGCGGCGGACACGGTGGCGGCGAGGCGGGGGTCGAAGGGGTCGGGCACGATCTTGTCGGTCGCGAGGTCGTCGGTGACCAGTCCGGCGATCGCATCGGCCGCCGCGAGCTTCATCCCCTCGGTGATGCAGGTGGCCCCCGAGTCGAGTGCGCCACGGAAGATCCCCGGGAAGGCGAGCACGTTGTTGATCTGGTTCGGGAAGTCGCTGCGACCGGTGGCGATCACGGCAGCTCCGGCAGCCCTCGCGACGTCCGGGTGGATCTCCGGAACGGGGTTGGCCATCGCGAACACGATCGACTTCGGGGCCATCGTGGCGACGACCTCGACCGGAACCGTGCCGCCCGAGACGCCGATGAACACGTCGGCGCCGCCGAGCGCGTCGAAGAGCGTGCCCGACAGCCCGGACGTGTTGGTGCGTTCGGCGATGTCAGCCTTGACATCGGTGTAGGTGCCGCGGCCGACCGAGAGCACCCCGACCCGGTCGCACACGGTGATGTCGCCAACGCCGGCAGCGAGCAGCATGTTGGTGATCGCGACGCCTGCCGCGCCGGCTCCCGAGACGACGACACGGAGGTCCGACAACGACCGGCCGGTCACCGTGGCGGCGTTCGTGAGGGCCGCGGTCGCCACGACCGCCGTGCCGTGCTGGTCGTCGTGGAACACCGGGATGTCGAGCCGCTCCTGCAGCCGGCGCTCGATCTCGAAGCAGCGCGGCGCGCTGATGTCCTCGAGGTTGATGGCGCCGTAGGCCGGGGCGATCCGGGCGACCGTGTCGATGATCTCGTCGACGTCGGTGGTGTCGAGGCAGATAGGCACACAGTCGATCCCGCTGAACTCCTTGAACAGCAACGCTTTGCCCTCCATGACGGGGAGGGCTGCGAGCGGGCCGATGTCTCCGAGACCGAGCACCGCGGTGCCGTCGGTGACGATGAGGATCGAGTTGCTGCGCCAGGTGTAGCGCCAGCCGAGCGACGGGTCGTCCGCGATCGCCTGCGACACCCGACCGACGCCGGGGGTGTACGCGAGGGAGAGACCCGCGTTGTCGCGTACGCGGACGGTGGGGCGCACCTCGATCTTGCCGAGGCGGTGCAGCGGGAAGGCGGGATCGGCGTCGTAGACCGCATAGCGGCTCGTGTCGTCCACGGGATCCGGTGTCGGTGACACGGTGGTCCTTAGCGTGAGAATGGTCCGAACAAGGAGCGGTCGGGACCGGACGCATCGGTGCCGCTGATACCGGTTCTGGCTGCGACACGGGGGTCACCCGTGCGTTGACAGCATCCCACAGCGGCTCCCCCACGACGCGTCGGGGAAGGCTCGCGTGGCCTCGCTCACAGTGCCCGGGGGCGCGGCCAGACCCGGAGCAGGACCCGCGACCGGACGAGCCCGTCGGGAACGGGCCCGAAGACCCACGAGTCGTGACTGTGCTCGCCGTTGTCACCCTCGACCCACCAGCCACCTCGGTCGCGGTGCACGGCACGCTTGACCACGAGCAGCCCTTGACGGTCGGGACGTTCGACGACGATCACCTGCCCAGGTCGTACGTCGCACCCCTCGACCCGGCGGCACAGCAGCCGGTCCCCGTCGACCACGGTCGGCGCCATCGAGCCGCCCTCGACGCGGGCCAGGTGCAGCGGGAGGCGCGGGCCCGGGCCACCGGAGCCGTCGGGTCGCGCGAGCATCGGTCCCGCCTCTCTGGTGCCGGTGGTCAGGGTCAGGGGTAGTGTCGAGGACAGACTCTGCACGCACCTAGGCCCGGTTGCCAGACCCGCCACCGAACCCGACGAAAGGTCACTCATGACACGCCGCCTGTTCGCCCCGTCCGTCACCGTCCACGCCCACTGCGACCTGCCCTGCGGCGTCTATGACCCCGCGCAGGCCAAGATCGAGGCGCAGTCGGTCAAGGCCTGCATCGAGAAGTACCACGCGAGCGCCGACCCGGTCTTCCAGGGTCGCGCTGTCGCCATCAAGGAGGAGCGCTCCGATCTCGTCAAGCACCACCTCTGGGTGCTGTGGACCGACTACTTCAAGGCGCCCCACTTCGAGAAGTACCCGCAGCTGAACGGTCTCTTCAACGAGGCGACCAAGCTCGCCGGTGCGGGTGGCACCAAGGGCTCGCTCGACGTCGCTGTGGCCGACAACCTGCTCGCCAAGATCGACGAGATCGCCGAGATCTTCTGGGAGACCAAGAAGGCCTGAACTGACCTCTCGGTCACTGACCTGCGGAGGAAGCTCCCTCCTGCCCGTCGAGTCCTCACCCGGTCCCCCGAACGCCACTCTGGCGTCCGGACGGACCGGGTGCGGTTCTCGTTTTCGGGGGACCACCGATCGTGCGGAATCGCGCTCATCGCGCTCATCGCGCGTGCGCCGGCCGCCTGAGCCTGCGTCACCGTTGTACTGCGCCGCGGCCGACACCGATGGGGCCGAACGGGTGGTCAGGTGCCGCGCTCGTCGCTGATTCTCCCTCTCGTGTATCAGGTCATGGCACCTGAGGCTCTGGGATGCACAGGCCGGAACGTCGTCTCGTACCGGCTCGCAGACCCTCCAGGAGGACGCCATGAAGTTCGACTCACGACTGATCGCCGTCATCGCCCGACTTCACCCCGAGGTCTACGACGACCCGCGCTTCGGCGGCCCGGTCTACCGGCCGTCCCACGTGCAGTCAGGGGTGGCCGTCGGCCGGACCGCGGCCACAGCGGTGCTGCAGGCCGCATGGCTCGGACAGGTCTTCGGCCTCGAGCTGGCCGGGGAGGACTGGGAGGGCGACTGGTGCCCGACCTATCCGCGCCACCCCAAGCTGCCCCCGGGCGTCGGCCCGGTCGGGCCGGACCCCGACCCCGACCCCGTCTACCTCACGGGCTACTACCTCGGGCTGTCGTCGGTCCTCGCTGACGCCGTCGAGCGCGGGGTGGCCTCTCCCGTCGTCGGGGCGCTCCTCGAGGCATCCGTCGGCAACCTCGCCCTCTCCGTGCAGCAGCGCTAGCCGAGATCCGGTGCTGGTGCCGCACAGCGGGAGAGGGACAGCGCGCTGAGCTGCGCGGTCCCTCTCCCGCTGTGCGTGGCGATCACTGAGAAGGGAGCGTCGGCATCGCTGCTGGATGCAGCGATTCATAGGCTCGCGCGACGCGGAGCACGAGGCGGTCCTCGAAGTGCTGACCGACGATCTGCATCGACATCGGCAGGCCCTCGCGAGACAGACCGACGGGCACGGCAGCCGCTGGGTGGCGCGTCATGTTGACCGGATAGGTGAACGGCGTCC
>JANMBJ010000373.1:0-3555 GCA_031360335.1 Candidatus Nanopelagicales bacterium | reverse complement strand
TGGCCGGGGCGCCGTGGCGCCGCGGCGTGCGATGGCCCGGCTCTCCAGGTGCCGGGCCTTCGTGTTGTGCAGGTCGTACGTCGACTACTCGGCACCGACGGTCGCTGCGGCACCCCCGGCGCTGTCAGCGCCCGCACCATCGACGCCCTCGCCGGTGCCGCGACCGCGACCGCGTCCGCCGCGGCGACGCCGACGCGGGGCGTCACCCTCGCCCGTCTCGGCACCGTCGTGCCCAGCGGGTCCGGTGCCGTCGACAGCGGTCGCCAGGGCAACCGTGCTGGTGCTGGTGCTGGTCTCGGCGCCGGCCTCGGCGGGCGAGCCGGAGCGGGTCCGCCGGCGCTGGCGGTCGCGCGGCTCACGCGGTGCGCGATCCACCTGGTCGTCGGCACCCTTGTCAGTGGCTTGCTTGTCGCCAGAGTGCTTGTCGCCGTGCGACTTCTCGGCCTTGTCGCCACGCGGACGGTCATCACGTTTGTGCTTGTCGTGCCCGTGCTTGTCGCCGTGCTTGTCGCCCGACTTCGGGCGGCGGCCGGCGGAGGCGCCGGTCTCGCCGAGGTCCTCGATGACCTCGGCGTCGAGGCCGGCCCGCTTCTGTGACGCCTTGGGCAGCCGGCCCTTGGTTCCCACCGGGATGTGGAGCCCGGCGTAGATGTGCGGGCTGTTGGAGTAGGTCTCGAGAGGCTCGTCGAACGGCAGCCCGAGCGCCTGAGCGATCATCTTCCACCGGTGCAGGTCGTCCCAGTCGACCAGGGTGACCGCGACGCCGGAGTTGCCGGCGCGACCCGTGCGGCCGATGCGGTGGAGGTAGGTCTTCTCGTCCTCCGGGCACTCCCAGTTGATGACGTGGGTGACGTCGGCGACGTCGATGCCGCGGGCCGCGACATCGGTAGCGACGAGAACGTCGACCTTGCCGTTGCGGAACGCGCGCAGGGCCTGCTCGCGGGCGCCCTGTCCGAGGTCACCGTGCACCGATGCGGCGGCGAAGCCGCGGTCGACGAGGTCGTCGGAGACGCGCTGCGCGTTGCGCTTCGTACGACAGAAGATGATCGTCAGCCCACGGCCGTCGGCCTGCAGGATGCGGGCGATGACCTCCTGCTTGTCCATGCTGTGCGCGCGCCACACGTGCTGCTCGATCGCGTCGACCAGCGTGCTGTCGTCATTGGGGTTGATCGCACGGATGTGCGTGGGCTGGGTCATGTAGCGACGCGCGAGGGCGACGATCTGGCCCGGCATGGTCGCCGAGAAGAGCATCGTCTGGCGCACCGGTGGCACGAGCGCCACGATGCGCTCGACGTCGGGCAGGAAGCCCATGTCGAGCATCTCGTCGGCCTCGTCGAGCACCAGCGTCTTCACGTGCTTGAGCGAGAGGTGGCCCTGGCGGGCGAGGTCGATGAGGCGCCCCGGAGTGCCGACGACGACCTCGATGCCTTTCTGGAGGGCCTCCATCTGCGGCTCGTAGGCGCGACCGCCGTAGACGCAGAGGACGCGTACGTTGCGGAAGCGGCCGGCCTTCTCCAGGTCGCTGGCGACCTGGATGCCGAGCTCGCGGGTGGGCACGACAATGAGGGCCTGCGGCTTGCCGCGGACCTTGTCGTCCTGGTCGTCGAAGCCCTCGTCGACCGGCGCGATGAGGCGCTGCAGCGCGGGGATGCCGAATCCGAGGGTCTTGCCGGTGCCCGTCTTGGCCTGACCGATGAGGTCGTTGCCGGCGAGGGCGAGGGGGAGCGTGAGCTCCTGGATCGGGAACGCCGTGATGATCCCGTCGGCGGCGAGGGCCTGGACCGTGGCGGGCAGGACGCCCAGCTCGGCGAAGGTCTTCGGCTCCTCGATCGGGGCGGTCATCATGTCGACGTCAGGCGTGGCGTCGGTCTGGAGGTCTGTCTCGGTGGTCAGGGCCTGCTCCGTGGGTAGGCCGAGGCTCGGTGCGCACTCCACGCGTCGGTGAGGACGCGACAGCCGTGCACCAGGCACGAGGGTCCCGGGGTCTGCGAGGGAACCGCGACTCGAGGGACTCGCCGTGCTCCCGTGAGGGCGCCGTCGGCGGGCTGGTCACGGAAGGGTGGGATACGTCGGCCGTGACCGGTGTTGACCCCCCCAGTCTACCCGTGCGCGCGCCCGCCCCCGCCCGCACGAGATCCGGCGGCGCGCCCGGGCTGCTCAGGGCGTCACGGGAGGGTGGGACGACGTACGCTCCGGAGCCGTGAGCGACCACGAGAACGACCCTGCTGAGCACGCCGCGGACCTCCCGGCGGGGGTCTCGGCGCCTCCTGCGTCGGCGCTGGTCGACGACGCGGACTATCGGGAGGCGGTGGTCGACCTCCTCGGGGTGCTGGCGTACACCGAGCTCGTCGCCTTCGAGCGCCTCGCGGCGGATGCCTCCCTGGCCCCCTCCATCTCCGACCAGGCCGCGCTCGCCCTCATGGCCACCGCCGAGATCCGCCACTTCACCCGGCTCGCCGAGCGCCTCGCCGAGCTCGGCGCAGACCCGGTCAGTGCGATGGAGCCGTTCGTCGACCCGATCCTGGAGTTCCACTCCAAGACGGCGCCTGGTGACTGGCTGGAGAGTCTGGTCAAGGCGTACGTCGGCGATGGCATCGCGACCGACTTCTATCGCGAGGTCGCTCGCGCCGTGGACCCGGAGACCGAGGCTCTGGTGCTGGAGGTGTGCAGCGACACCGGTCACGCCAACTTCGCCGTCGCCACCGTGCGCGCGGCGATCGAGGCCGACCCGCGCATCGCCGGGCGCCTGGCCCTGTGGGGCCGACGGCTGGTGGGCGAGGCTATCTCGAGCGCCCAGAACGTCGCGGCCGAACGCGACGGTCTCGCCTCCCTCATCGTCGGCGGAGTGGGCCGCCAGGGCCTCGGCCTGGTCGAGCTCGGCGCGATGTTCACCCGGCTGACGGAGGCTCACACGCAGCGAATGGCGACGTTGGGGCTGCAGGCGTAACGTCCTCCGGCTCCCGGCGATGACCCTTCGGGTCATCGCGTCGGCGGCGCCTCCGCGCCCGGTCGCCTCGGGCTCCCCTCCGGGGAGCCGTCGGCGCCCGTATCTTCGGCCTTCGGCCTCCATCCCGCCTTCGGCGGGGCTTCGGCGCACGGCACACCCGGCCGGCTTGCTGCTCGCGGGCTGGGGGATGGGGGCTCGATGATGGTGTCGGAGGGGGGTGGGAGGCTTGGGGGGTCGTGCTGGTGGGGGCTCTCAGGAGGGGTTGTCGTGGTCGAGGTTGTGATGTTCCACCATGCGTTGGGGGTGACTCCGGGGGTGCTGGAGCTCGCGGAGACGCTGCGGGCTTCGGGCCATGTGGTGCATGTGCCGGATCTCTATGACGGGCAGGTGTTCTCGGAGCTGCCGGCCGGGGTGGCCCATGCGCAGTCGGTCGGGTTCAGGGAGCTGGTCGGGCGCGGGGTTGCTGCGGCGGAGGCCTTGCCGGCGGAGGTCGTCTATCTCGGGATGTCGCTCGGCGTCCTCCCTGCCCAGCAGCTGGCTCAGACCTGTCCGGGCGCGCGAGGAGCGGTTCTGATGTACTCGTTCGTGCCACCGTCGGAGTTCTCCGA
>JANMBJ010000070.1:0-6990 GCA_031360335.1 Candidatus Nanopelagicales bacterium | reverse complement strand
CGCGGCGCGAGAATCGGCGTACGGAGAGTGATGTGTCCATGACAAGCCCCAGGTTCTTCGGCCGGGCGCGACCGGCCCCCCACGGGCAAGCTGCTCGACTGATCTGTCCGGAGGATGGCGGTCGCTCACGGTATGCGCAAGGTACATGGACAGATGTCGGGGCCGGATCGCCCAAACTTCACCGAATCAGGGATGACGTGGGGAGCGGGGAGCGGATGGGGCTGGTGGGACCTAGCGCGTCGCCGGTCTTGGGCCGACCTACGAGCAGGCGAGCCACTAGGCCGAAAGGGTGACAGCGGTTGTCACGCACGGTGACGGGTGTGCCGGCCTGGCTTGGACGTGGCACGCTCCGGGCCGGCGACGGGGAGCCGCCCCGGCCGTTGGGCAGCCGACCGGGCGGTCGTAGGTGAGGATGTCCCGGTGACCGACGAACGCGCTGCCGACCCACCGCCCGCAGCGGAGGTGCGCGACATCGTCCCGGTGATCCATCGCAGCGGGCCGCGGCTGCCTGCCGTGGTCGAAGGACCGCTCGATGTCGCCCTCGGTGCCGCGGTGACGATAGCGCGCCCGATACTCGCGGTCACCGCGGTCGTCGGCCGGTCGCTGGAGCCCTGGGCCCGGGTCGGCTGGGAGCTGCTGGCCCGCCCGCCTCTCGTGCCGGCCGCGTGGACTCCGGCCGCCGTGGCCGACCGGTTGGCCGACACCGGCCGGCAGGTGCGTTTCGCGGCGGGTGAGGACGCGACCGTCGTGAGCAACCAGGCACTCGACGTCATCGTGCCGTCCGTGCTCGAGCCGGTCCTCGACCGGGTCGACCTCACCAGCCTCGTGCTGGCCCGGGTCGACCTCAAGCGGCTGGTCGGGGCCGTGCTCGACACCATGGACCTCACCGGCGTGGTGCTCGACCGCGTCGATCTCAAGCGCATCGTGGAGACCGCGATCGAGAGCATCGACATCACCGAGATCGTGCGCACCCAGGTCGATATCGCGTCGCTCGCCGAGGAGGTCATCGAGGAGGTCAACCTGCCCGAGATCATCCGGGAGTCATCGACCGGTGTGGCGGCCGAGGTCGTCGACACGGCGCGCATCTCGGCCGTCTCAGGTGATGAGCTGGTCAACCGCTGGATCGACCGGATCCTGCAGCGACGACAGGGCCGGCGCACGGATGCACCGGGTCGGGCTCGGAGCGAAGAGGCCATGGACGCGGCCGACGCCGCGCTCCGCGACAGCGAGGCAGGACACGGTGGCTGAGCACCCCACACCCCACATCAACCCCATCCCGCCACAAGCCCGTGCGTTCCAGGGACTTCGGGCAGGGGTCGTGACGCGCACGATCGCGGGTGCGATCGACTACTCGGTCATCGTGGGGCTCACGTTCGGCAGCTATGCCACCGTGGCGATCTTGAAGTTCCTGCTCGACCCGCGCGACTACCAGCTCCCCCAGTGGCGCTTCGGGGTCTTCCTGATCCTCGGGTTCAGCTATTTCCTCGTCTACCTCACCGTCGCGTTCGCGACGTCCGGCCGCACCCTCGGCGCCCGGCTGCTCGGACTGCGGATCGTGGGGCGCAAGGGGAGCAAGCTCGCCTGGAGCACCGCCCTGCTGCGTGCCGCGTTCTGCGCCGTCGTCCCCGTGGGCCTGTTCTGGTGCGCCGTGAGCCGCGAGAACCGCTCGGTCCAGGACCTGGTCCTGCGTACGTCGGTCATCCACGACTGGCCGGTCCACCAGGCGCCCGTGAGCATCTCCGACGCGGAGAGCCGCTCCGAGCTCTGACCTCTGCGACCGCACCTGGTCAGGTCCCTCCACATCGCTCCACGTCCGGCGCCCGCCGGGCTCCTTCGGCGCGCCACCGGGTCACCGTGCGCACGCGCGGACTTCCCTGACCGACGCGACGCGCCCTGCCGACCCGTCGATGCCGGGCGTTGTCGACGGTGACCTCCACTTCCCCCCACCGCTCTGACCTGCGCGGATGCTGGGCCAACGGTCGTGTGGGGACTCCGAAGGGATGAAAGGGGAGCGTTGGTGGTTGACGGTGGAGAGAAGTGGAGTAGGTTGGCGCCCATCGGAGCGGAGAGGCCGCTGCGCGGGTGGATGTGGAGGTGGTGGCCGTGTTCCTCGGGACGCACACGCCGCGCCTCGACGACAAGAACCGCGTGATCCTCCCGGCCAAGTTCCGTGAGGCGCTCTCCACCGGTCTGGTCATGACGAAGGGGCAGGACCGCTGCCTCGTCGTGTGGACCCACGAGGGCTTCGCCGACTACGCCGCCCGGCTGCGCGCCGGGTCGCAGACCAACGAGAAGACACGTGCCTATACCCGCGTGCTGTTCGCGAGCGCCTATGACGAGACGCCGGACAAGCAGGGCCGCATCACCATCCCGCAGACCCTCCGCGACTACGCCGGTCTCACGCGTGACTGCGTCGTCGTCGGTGCCGACACCCGGATCGAGATCTGGGACTCGAGCGCCTGGGAGGCCTACCTCACCGGCACGGAGCAGTCCTTCGTCGAGCTCGACGGGGAGGTCGTCCCGCACACCTGAGCGTCGTTGGACGAGGTCTCCGGTCCGTCACCGGCTTCCTGTCACACCTTCCCCGGTGCCAGGGAGACCCACCCCGAGTGACGGACGGGGGACCTGGCCCCACGAACTCCGCAGCACCGCACGACAACCAGACAGCGCCACCGGCACCACCGCACTGCTCCGAAGCACTATCGAGACAGCCCCCACCGCGAGCGCCTCCGGGCGAGGGAGCCACCATGGATCTGACGATGCTCCGTCAGGAGACCCGCCCAGGGACCACGTCCCACCACACCGTCCTGTCCGTCGTCACCGGCCCCCTCGGTGTCCTCGTCGCCTCCTGTGCGCTCGCCGGCGCCTTCCTCTATGCCTGCGCCGACCTCGTGACACGGCTGGGCTGAGCCGTGCCCGACACGCACGACTCCGCGGACTCCTCAGGCAGCGGTGCTGCCCGCCGTGGACCGTCGCACGTGCCGGTGCTGCTGGAGCGATGCCTGTCCCTGCTCGCTCCGGCACTCGATCGGCCGGGTGCCGTGGTCGTCGACGCGACCCTGGGCCTCGGTGGCCACAGCGAGGCGCTGCTCGTCCGCTTTCCCGAGGTGCGGCTCATCGGCCTCGACCGGGACACCGATGCCCTGGAGCGCACGTCGCGCCGCCTCGCGGCCTACTCCGCACGCACCGTCCTCGTGCACGCCGTCTACGACGAGCTGCCCCGGGTGCTCGACGAGGCAGCGCACCCCCGTGTCGACGGCATCCTGTTCGACCTCGGCGTCTCCTCGATGCAGCTCGACCAGGTCGAACGTGGCTTCTCCTACTCCCAGGACGCACCTCTCGACATGCGCATGGACCCCACCCGCGGCATCACCGCCGCCGAGATCCTCAACACCTACGCCGCGGGACAGCTCGCGCGGGTGCTGCGGGACTACGGCGAGGAGAAGTTCGCGCGTCGCATCGCCGACGCCGTGGTCCGCGAGCGGGGTCGCGCGCCGTTCGAGACGAGTGCCCGGCTCGTCGAGATCATCCGTGAGTCGATCCCCGCGCCGGCTCGTCGTACCGGCGGTAACCCGGCCAAGCGGACCTTCCAGGCCCTGCGGATCGAGGTCAACGCCGAGCTCGAGGTCCTCGAGCGGGCCGTGCCGTCCGCTGTCGACGCACTGACCGTCGGTGGACGGATCGTCGTCATGTCCTTCCAGTCTCTCGAGGACCGGATCGTCAAGCGTGCGTTGACATCACGCGCGACGAGCGATGTCCCGGTCGACCTGCCGTTCGTTCCCGAGGGTCACGAGCCCGAGCTGCGCATCGTCACCCGGGGCGGGGCCGAGAAGGCGACCGAGGCGGAGATCGCGGAGAACCCCCGAGCAGCGGCGGTGCGGCTGCGCGCCGCCGAGCGGATGCGTGAGGCGGCATGAGCACCGCCACCAGGCCGGCTGCGACGCGGCAGTCCCGTCGTGCACCCGCGCGCCCCCCCGCTCGACGGCGTCCGACGCTCACCGAGGTCCCGGCACCCGCACCTGCGGTCGCGGGCAACGGCATGTTCGCCCTCGTCGTCGTGGCGATGCTCCTCGGCGGGATGGTGGTCCTGCTCGTCCTCAACACCTCGCTCGCTCAGGGTGCGTTCGAGCTCGGTGCCCTCGCGCGCACCCAGAGCCAGCTCGGCGTCCAAGAGCAGAAGCTGCTGCAGAACGTCGCGCTCCAGGAGTCGCCGGAGTCGTTGCAGAAACGGGCCGACGGGCTCGGCATGGTCCCGGTCGTCGCACCGGTGTTCCTGCGACTTGCCGACGGTGCGGTGCTCGGCACTCCGGTGCCGGCCAAGCGGGTCCGCGGCACCGCCGGGTTGCCGACCACCGGGCTCACCGGCACCCCGGTCCCCGGAGTCGTGGGACCCACCGCAGCCACGAGTGGGGCCGCAACGACGGGCACGACCGCTGGCACCGCCACGAAAGCCGTGGGGGACTCCGCGGTGGCTG
This sequence comes from Candidatus Nanopelagicales bacterium, assembly GCA_031360335.1. GTDB lineage: Bacteria > Actinomycetota > Actinomycetes > S36-B12 > CAIYMF01 > Longivirga. The sequence goes on along the minus strand of JANMBJ010000070.1, from coordinate 2,515 downwards.
ACCCACCGGGTACCACCGATGCCGCGGTCTCGGACACATCGGCATCGAGCACGTCGCGGCGACAGACCCCGGCAGCGCACAAGTGACCACCCTCGCCCCACCGCCGCGCCCACCGTCGCAGACCCGTCGCAGCACTGCAGGCAGCAGCACCGCCACCCCGCGGTCGGACAGCGGCGCGACGCCCGTCCGTCGAGCGACCAGCAGCCGCAGCACCACCCCCACCCGCAAGCCCGCAGCTCGTTCGAACGCTCGCACCAGGCCGGCCGCCCGTCCCGCTCCTCGGGCCACGGCCCGTCAGCCCTACCGTCCGGCGCCGCCGCGCACCTTCCGTCCCGGGGATCCGTTGCGGCGTCTGCGGATCTGGCAGGTGTGCCTGCTCGTCGTCCTGTCGATCGTGTCGGTGCGGGTGATCGACCTGCAGGCCGTGCAGGGTCCGACACTGGCCGCTGAGGCCGTCAAGGACCGCCTACGCACTGTGGTCCTGCCGGCGATGCGTGGCGACATCACCGACATCAACGGCGTACAGCTCGCGACGACCGTGGCTGCGCGCAACGTCACAGTCGACCAGACCCTCGTGAGCAAGGCCGGCGTCGCCGGTGAGGCGTCGCAGCTCGCCTCCGTGCTCGGAGGAGATGCGGCTGCCTACCAGCAGCGGATGACCGGCACGCGCAAGTTCGTCTATCTGGCCAAGGCAGTGACTCCCGAGACGTGGGCCAAGATCGCTGCCCTCAAGCTCCCCGGTGTCTTCAGCGAGATCAGCTCCACGCGCATCTATCCGGCGGGTGCGGTCGCTGCCAACGTCGTCGGCTACGTCCGAGGGGACGGACACGGCGGATCGGGTCTGGAATACGGCTTCGACAACGAGCTGGCCGGGACCGCCGGCTCGGAGGTCTATCAGAGCTCGGCCCGTGGCACCGAGATCCCGACGGCCGATTCTTCAGGAACCGCATCGGTTCCCGGCGTGAGCATCAAGCTCACGATCGACCGCGACCTGCAGTGGGTGGCACAGTCCGCGATTGCGACGGCCGTCAAGGGTGCGAAGGCGGACAGCGGCACGGTGGTCGTCATGGACCCGCGGACCGGGCAGATCTACGCGCTCGCGACCGTGCCCACCTTCGATCCCAACAAGCCCGCCGACGCCGCCAACTCCGACACCAGCAACCGGGCCGTCTCCGAGGCCTTCGAGCCCGGCTCGACGAGCAAGGTCATGACCATGGCCGCGGTGATCGAGGAGGGCAAGGCCAACCCGCTCACCAAGATCGTCGTCCCCCCGGTGCTCAAGACGACGTACAAGACCTGGCACGACGACGTGCCCCACGGCACCCTCAAGCTGACCCTCAACGGTGTGCTCGCTCGTTCGAGCAACATCGGCACGATCCTCGCGTCCCAGAAGATCGGTGGCGAGAAGCTGTACTCCTATCTCAAGAAGTTCGGCATCGGTGAGCGCACGGGCCTGCAGTTCCCCGGTGAGAACAGGGGCTTCGTCCCGGCCCCGAAGAACTGGTCGGCAACCACGTTCGGCACGCTGGCCTTCGGCCAGGGGCTGTCGCTCACCGCCGTGCAGGCGGCGTCGGTCTACGCGACGATCGCCAACAACGGCGTGCGCGTCGCCCCTACCCTCATCGCCGGCTACACCAGCCCCGACGGCACGTATCAGGCCGCGGGCGCACCCACGTCGACCCGCGTCGTCAGTGCGTCCACAGCAACCCAGGTGCGACAGATGCTCGAGTCGGTCGTGTCCGACGACGGCACTGCACCGAAGGCGGCGATCCCGGGCTACCGCGTCGCCGGCAAGACGGGCACGGCCAACCGAGTCGACGTGTCGTGCGGGTGCTACCGCGGCTACACCGCGTCCTTCGTCGGTCTCGCGCCGGCCGATGCACCGCGCCTCGTCGTCGCCGTCTTCCTGCAGAACCCGCGTATCGGCCACTTCGGTGGACAGCTCGCCGCGCCCGTGTTCAAGAAGGTCATGACCTTCGGTCTCGAGCACCTGCGCATCCCCCCCACCGGAACGCTGCACCCGCGCATCCCGGTCTTCTGGTGATCGCCGGATAGGGTCCCAGACGTGTCTGCAGGACCGCGACCGAGCACCTCCCCGCGGCCGCTCGCGGAGATCGCCGCCCTCGCAGGTGGGCGCATCGTTTCGAACTCGAGCGGCACCGGCGCTGCTGCGGACCCCTCGACGCAGGTGTCGGGCATCACCCACGACTCCCATGCCGTCCGTCCGGGCGACCTCTATGCGGCGCTGCCGGGCTTCCGCACCCACGGCGCTGAGTACGTCAATCCAGCGCTCGAGGCAGGCGCTGCCGCCGTCCTCACCGACCTCGCGGGGGAGGAGCGCGCTCGGGCGACCGGCCTTCCCGTGATCGTCGTGGACGACCCGAGGAAGGTGCTCGGCGCTGTGGCGTCCTTCGTCTACGGCGACCCCTCGCGCGAGCTCACCGTCGTCGGTATCACCGGCACCAACGGCAAGACCACCACGAGCTATCTCGTCGACTCCGGGTTCCGTGCCGAC
>JANMBJ010000367.1:0-6833 GCA_031360335.1 Candidatus Nanopelagicales bacterium | reverse complement strand
CCTTCGCCGCCGTGTCCTTGGCGCTGCTCGTCGTCGTACGCCCGATCGCGACCCGCCACATGCGCACTCCCGCGGCCATCCGCACCGGGGTCGCCGCCCTCGTCGGCAGCGAGGCCGAGGTGCTCGAGGCGGTCGACGGTCGCGACGGCCGGATCAAGCTGGCCGGAGAGATCTGGTCGGCGCGGTCCTACGACGGGTCGAGCGTGCACGATCCCGGATCCATGGTCCGGGTCATCGAGATCTCCGGAGCGACCGCGCTCGTCGACTGACGGCCGAGTGCGGCACGGCACCACCGAAGGGACACAGGATGTTCGGCAGTATCGAAGGAGGAACCGTGGTCGGCGTCATCTTCGGCCTGCTCGTGGTCGTGCTCGTGCTGGTCACGCTCGCCAGGGCGGTGCGGATCGTGCCGCAGGCGCGCACGGGCATCGTCGAGCGGCTCGGTCGCTATCAGCGCACCCTGGCCCCTGGGCTCTCGCTGCTCATCCCGTACGTCGACCGGCTCAAGCCCCTGGTCGACATGCGGGAGCAGGTCGTCTCCTTCCCGCCGCAGCCGGTGATCACCGAGGACAACCTCGTCGTGAACATCGACTCGGTCATCTACTTCCAGGTCACCGACCCGAAGGCGGCGATGTATGAGATCGCCAGCCCCATCACGGGAATCGAGCAGCTCACGGTCACCACGCTGCGCAACGTCATCGGTGGCATGGACCTCGAGCGCACGCTGACCTCGCGCGAGGAGATCAACAACGCCCTGCGCGGAGTCCTCGACGAGGCCACCGGCAAATGGGGGATCCGCGTCAACCGCGTCGAGCTCAAGGCGGTCGACCCGCCCGCGAGCGTGCAGGAGACGATGGAGAAGCAGATGCGCGCCGAGCGGGAGAAGCGCGCCAACATCCTCACGGCTGAGGGTCTCAAGCAGTCCCAGATCCTCACGGCCGAGGGTGAGCGGCAGTCCGCGATCCTGCGGGCCGAAGGTGATGCGCAGGCGCGCATCCTGCGAGCCGACGGCGAGGCGCAGGCGATCCAGAAGGTGTTCGACGCGATCCACGCCGGTGACGCCGATGCCCAGGTGCTGGCCTACCAGTACATCCAGGCGCTGCCGAGCCTCGCGAACGGCACGGCCAACAAGGTCTGGGTGATCCCCGCGGAGCTCTCCACGGCGATGGCCAACCTCGGGTCGGCGTTCTCGATGAACAACAGGCCACCGGCGGGCTCGCACGCCGCCGACGCCGAAGGCCACTCCGGCTGACGTGAACCTCCTGCTCCTCGCAGGCGCAGGTGTCGCTGCCGGTGCGGCCAACGCCGTCATCGGCAGCGGCACCCTGCTCACGTATCCGCTCCTGCTGGCGTCCGGGCTGCCCCCGGTGGTCGCCAACGGCACGAACTCCTTGGGCATCGCACCGGGAAACGCGGTCGGCGCGTGGGGCTATCGACGCGAGATGGCTGGGCGCGGCCGTCAGGTCGCCTGGATGGCTGCGCTCGTCGGGGTCGGTGCGCTCGTTGGCGCAGTCCTCGTCATCGTGCTCCCCTCGTCGGTCTTCGAGCGCATCGTGCCGTGGCTGATCCTCGCGGCCTGCGTGCTGGTGCTGGTCCAACCATGGCTCGTCCGTCGGCTCCGCAGTCGAGGTGTCGACCCGACCTCGCTTCCGAGGAGCGCACTCATCCCCGTGCTCGTGGCTGTCGGCGTCTACGCCGGATACTTCGGCGCTGCCCAGGGGATCATCCTCATGGCCGCCCTCGGCGCGCTCTACGACGCCGACCTCCAACGGTCCAACGCCGCGAAGAACGTGCTTCAAGGCGTGTCCAACACCGCTGCCGCGGTCGTGTTCGTGGTGGCCGGAGCAGTCGACTGGCCGGCGGCGCTCGCGATCGGAGCGGGCGCATCCGTGGGCGGCCTCATTGGCGCGCCGTTCGCCCGGCGGCTGCCGGACCCCGTCCTGCGCGCAATCATCGTCACCGTGGGAATCGTCGCGGCCGTCGTCAGCATCGTGCGGCGCTGACATGGCCCAGGTCATCGCCCTCACCGACGTCGACGATCCTCGCCTCGCCGACTACACCAACCTCACCGACGTTGCGCTCCGACGCGTGCGCGAACCGGCCGAGGGCCTGTTCCTCGCCGAGGGCGAGAAGGTCGTGCGTCGCGCCCTCGCTGCGGGCTACGTCCCGCGCAGCGTGCTCACAGCATCGACGTGGCTTCCCGCCCTCGAGGCGGATCTCGCGGCGCACGACTGTCCGGTCTACGTCGCTGATGACTCGCTGCTGCAGCAGGTCACGGGGTATCGCGTGCACCGCGGGGCGCTCGCCTCGATGCAACGACGACCGTTGCCGAACCTCGAGAACATCCTCCGGACGGCCCGGCGCGTTGTCGTCCTCGAGGACCTCGTCGACCATACCAACGTGGGCGCGGTGTTCCGCAACGCGGCCGCGCTCGGGATCGACGCCGTGCTTGTCAGCCCCGAGTGCGCCGACCCGCTCTATCGGCGCAGCGTCAAGGTGTCGATGGGCACGGTCTTCGCCGTGCCGTGGACCCGCGCCGAGCCTTGGCCAGATGCCTTGGATCTGCTTCGTAGCAGGGGTTTTCGTCTGCTCGCCATGTCACCGAACCCGGCCGGTCGGGCACTGCCCGAGGTCGACCTGACGCCACCCATCGCGGTCGTGCTGGGCACGGAGGGGCAGGGGCTGACGCAGGAGGCGTTCGCGCGCTGCGACGAATCGGTGCGGATCCCGATGGCGCCAGGAGTCGACAGCCTCAACGTGGCAGCTGCCAGCGCCATCGTGCTCTATGCAGTCGCGCAGTCCGGTCCCGGGTCCGGCCCTGGCGTGATCGAGTCGGCATGACAGGCTCGGTCGCATGAGCGGCAGCTCCGGACGCATCCTGGTCATCCGGCACGGACAGACCGAGTGGAGCCGGGACCGTCGACACACGGGCCGCACCGACATCCCGCTGACGGTCGACGGTGAGGCGGCCGCTCGTGCGCTCGCTCCCGAGCTGCAGGAGTGGCGTGGGGCCCTCGTGCTGTCCAGCCCGCTGCAGCGTGCCCGACGCACCGCGGAGCTCGCGGGATTCGACCCCGAGATCGACGGCGACCTCGCGGAGTGGGACTACGGCGCCTTCGAAGGTCGCACGAGTGCCGACATCGCCGACGACAACCCCGGCTGGTCGATCTGGACCACGCCGGAAGGGCTGGGGGAGTCCCTCGATGACGTGCGTGCTCGCACCGAGCGAGTCCTCGACCGCTGCCGTCCGGTGCTCGCCGAGGGCGGCGCCGTGGTGCTCGTGGCGCACGCCCACCTGTTGCGGGTGCTCGTCGTGACCTGGATGGAGCTTCCCGCCGTCGCTGCGGAGCACATCGTCCTCGACCCGGCCGGCACCGGAGTCCTCGGCTACGACCGCGGCACACCCGTGCTCCTGCACTGGAACGGCTGACGCCGTACACCGACGGGCATCGCCCGAGTCCGTCGGTCAGCGCCGCCCGCGGAGGCTGAGGACCGCTCCGGTGACGAAGGCGCCGACCGCGGCACCGAGCCCGCTGCTCACCGGGTTGTCGATGAGCGGGAGCGCCTGCAGGAACAAGGTGACACCGAAGACCCCGGCTCCCGACGCTGCTGCCGCGATTCCACCGGTGCGCAGCGCCGAGCCGACTCGGCCTCGCACAGCCGGAGACGCGGCACGTGCGGCAGGTTGCACCGTGCCGCCGGGCGAGCCCGCTGCCGGTGTCGACCGGGATGCCGCCTGGCTGCCGTCGATCTCGGCCAACAGCCGCTCGATGTCGTCGTCACCGCTCATAGCGACCATCATGCCCCGCTTCTCGCCGCCGTCCGGGGTTGACCGCCTGCGGTTCGACCTGCAGCACCCCGCCGGCGACGTACCCTTCTCAGGTGCGCATCGTGCTCGTAGCCGCCGTCGGCCTGGCCCTCGGACTCTCAGCGTGCGCTCCCGCCGCCTCGCCGCAGGCGGATGCGACCTCGGTCAGCGCGTCTGCCGCCGCCTCTCCGAGCCCGTCCACCGACCACACCGCCCATGCCACACCCTCGGCTCCGGCCCCGACCGTGCCGCTGCGGGCGACGGAACGGGTCCTCACGGTCGGCGTCGCCGACAACCTGCCCGGTGGGGTCTACCACCCCACCGCACCGGCAGGGGGCACCGACGACTATCGGTGCTTCCTCGCCGATCCGGCCCTGACCACCTCCGGCTTCGTGACAGGCGTGCAGTTCCTCCCGGGGAATCCCGCGATCGTGCACCACTCGATCCTCTTCCGGGTGGATCCCGACCAGGTGGCAGCCGCCCGGGCGAAGGACGCAGCGGACCCCGCACCCGGCTGGCAGTGCTTCGGCGGTCCGGGCCTGCCCTCGACCTCGCGCAACCCGCTCGACGGGCTCGACGCCGCGCCGTGGCTGGCCGGCTGGGCCCCCGGCGGCCGAGAGTCGGTCTTCGCGTCCGGCACCGGGGTGCCGCTCGCTGCCGGCAGCCGGATCGTCGTGCAGATGCACTACAACCTGCGCCAGGTCGGATCGGCCGTGGCCGAGGACACCACCCACATCCGGCTCCGGGTCTCGACGAGCTCGACGTTGACCGCCTTGCGCACCATGCTGCTCCCAGGTCCGGTCGAGCTGCCGTGCCCGACCGGCGTCCCCGACTCGCTGTGCAACCGCGCCAACGCTGTGAACGACGTCGTACGCCGGTTCGGCCCGGAGGCTTCCCGCACCGTTGCCGGGCTGCAGCTGCTCTGCGGCGGCTCCTTCGAGAACCCCAAGTCCGGGGCCACCCAGTCGTGCACGCGCTACATCCGCGAGAACGTCACGGTCCGCGCGGCGGCGGGGCACATGCACCTGCTCGGGAAGTCGATCCACATCGAGGCCAACGCCGGCACCCCGCGAGCGCGCACCCTGCTCGACATCCCCGTCTGGGACTTCGACAACCAGTCGGCGCAGCCGCTGGTGAAGCCCCTGGCCCTGCGCACCGGCGACACCGTGACCGTCACCTGCACCCATGACGTGTCGTTGCGCGACAAGCTCCCGGCTCTGGCAGGCACACCGCCGCGCTATGTCGTCTGGGGTGAGGGCACGACCGACGAGATGTGCCTCGGCATCCTCATCGTGAGCGGCTGACCCACCCCCAGCAAGACGGTCCGCGGACCTCGGCTGAGATCCGTCAGGTGACAGGTCGGCCTGCGTCGTCCCGGCATCGCCCCTACGGTGCTCCCATGACTACCGACGTCGCGGGGGAGACCCGTCGGCAGCGCTGGGCGCCGATGCTGTTCATCGGCCTCGGCACCGCTCTCATCATCATGGACGCGACGATCGTCAACGTCTCGCTGCCCTCCATCATCCGAGAGCTGCAGATCAACTCGATCGACGCCGAGTGGGTCAACGCGATCTACTCGCTCGTCTTCGCAGCGCTGCTCATCATCGCGGGTCGCGTGGGAGACCGGGTCGGACGCCGGTTGATGTTCGTGTCGGGTGCGGTGGTCTTCGGCATCGCGAGCATCGTCGCCGCCCGCACCGGAGACGGAACCGCGCTCATCGCCGCACGAGCGCTTCAGGGGGTCGGCGGCGCGATGATGTCGCCCACGTCGCTCTCGCTCGTCAACTCGATCTACACCGGCCGCTCACGCAACATCGCCTTCGCGATCTATGGCTCGATCATCGGCGGGATGGCGGCCATCGGACCGCTCCTCGGTGGCTGGCTCACCGAGCACCACTCATGGCGCTGGGCGTTCTACATCAACGTCCCGATCGTCGTCATCATCGTCATCGGCTCGCTGCTCGTGGTGCCGGAGAGCAAGGACGACCACTTCGACCCCGGGTTCGATGTCGGGGGAGCGATCCTGTCGGCCCTCGGCGTCGGCCTTCTCGTGTTCGCCCTCATCGAGGGTCGCAACTACGGCTGGGTGACGACCACGGGTGACGCGACGCTGTTCGGCACCACCTGGTCGAGCGGCGGGATCTCACCGGTGCTCGTCGCTCTCGTCATCTCGGCGACCGCTCTCGTCACGCTCTACCTCCTCGAGCAACGCCGCGCGGCAGCATCGAGATCGGTCCTGATCGACCTGAGTCTCTTCCGGATCCCGACCTTCAGCTTCGGCAGCATCGCGGGACTCATCGTGAGCCTCGGTGAGTTCGGGATCCTGTTCTCCCTGCCGCTGTTCCTGCAGAGCGTTCTCGGCTACACCGCCTTCGGTGCCGGTGCGATGCTGGCGTCGCTCGCGATCGGTGCGTTCTTCGCGGGACCGACCGCGGCACAGCTCGCTGCCGCTCGATCGCCGCGCTTCGTCGCTCGCCTCGGCATGGCGCTCGAGATCGTCGGAATCGTCGGCCTGGGACTCACCCTCTCGACGACGGTCAGCGGCTGGGTGATCTCGTTCTGGCTCATCGTCTACGGCGTCGGCGTCGGCTACGCCAGCGCCCAGCTCACCAGCCTGATCCTCGCCGACGTGCCCCGTCGCAAGAGCGGGCAGGCGAGCGGGACGCAGAGCACAGCACGACAGATCGGCTCCGCGCTCGGCACCGCGGTCCTCGGCACTGTGCTGTTCGTGTCGCTCGCCCACAACACCGACAAGAACCTGCAGTCGGTGCCGGGTCTCACCGACGCGCAACGCAGCGCGATCAGCACCGCGGTCGAGCAGTCGGCAGGCACGATCATCCCGTCGCTCGGTGTCAAGCCCGGGGGAGAGGACGTCGCATCCGCTGCCGGCGAGGCGTTCGCCACCTCGATCCGGTGGACCGCGCTGACCGCAGCGGCCTTCGTCGGTCTCGGTCTGCTCGCGACCCTCAAGCTCCCCCCGGACGGACGCCGCGAGGAAGACCTCGCCGAGCTCCTCGACCCCGGC
>JANMBJ010000257.1:0-3959 GCA_031360335.1 Candidatus Nanopelagicales bacterium | reverse complement strand
TGCCGGTGTGATCCCCCTCGGCAACCTCGTCATAGGCTTCGTCACCGTCGCGATCGGACTGCACCACGCGTTGCTGGCCATGACGGTCGTCGGCGTGACGGTCGCCGTGGCGGTCGCGTCGGTGCCCGCCGTACGCCACCTGCCCCGCGCCGGGGCTGACGGCGCGTCGGGCGTCCCCGCGGCAGCATCCTGAGCCGGCGACGTCCGCGATCGCCTACGCCACCGGGCGATCCCGGTTGCCACCATGACGATGTCGCACGGCCGGACCGTGCTCCTGCAGAGTGAGCGTGGTGACGATCACCCGAGCTCGCGGCGATAGGTCGCCAGGGCGAGGGTGTAGGCGCCGACGAGGATCCCGAGGCACCAGGCGAGCGCGACCCAGATGTCGCTGCTGACCTGCTGCTGCGAGAAGAGGTCGTGGATCGCGTTGACGACGGGTGTCACCGGCTGGTTCTCCGCGAAGGCCCGCATCGGTCTGGGCATGCTCGCGGTGAGCACGAAGCCCGAGCTGACGAACGGCAGGAACGTGATCGGGTAGGAGAACGCGCTCGCACCGTCGACGGTCTTCGCGGACAACCCTGCGATGACGGCGAACCAGGTCAGCGCCAGCGTGGACAGCACCAGAATGCCCGCGACCGCGAGCCACGCCAGCACCCTCTCCCCCGAGCGGAAGACCATGAGAATCGCGACGAGCGAGACAGGTGGGGTGCTGGCTCACCCGTCCAACGCACATGACGAACGCCCTGAGTCCCATCGGTATCGCCGGTATGACCCCTCCCCCACGCGCGTGGCTACGCTCACGCTCGTGAGCCGGATCTTCACCACGAGCGTCGCCCCGGTCTGCCCGCACTACGTGGCCAAGGTCGAGAAGAAGGGGCGCACGCAGGACGTGCTCGATGAGGTCATCTGCTGGCTCAGCGGCTTCGACGAGGTGGCGCTGCATCGGCATCTCGACGCCGGCACTACGTTCGAGGACTTCGCACGCGAAGCCGAGGAGCTCCTCGCGGCGCACCCACTCGTCGGCGTCGCCGCGTTGGTGGGCATGCCTGACTCGCGCCTACGTCCGCGCGAGATCGACGCGAAGTCAATGAGCGGATCCCCACCGTGGCTCCCACGGTCTAGGACGGCTGCGCGCCGCGCGGGTCGGTCAGGCGCGATAAGCCTGACGAAACAGTCCGCGTTCCCACAGATCCGGCCCTGCCACGGTCAAGGAGCCTCCAGCATTCGGTCTATTCGTAGTCACAAGGCTGCGGAGGGACCAGGGAGTGCAACCCGGCTATGGGTCGACGTTGGAGTCCGCCGCACATCGATGGACGAGCGCGGACCCCTGGCGAGGGCAGCGCCGCAACCCTGACGAGTCCTCGGGTGACCTGGGACGGCCCGCCGTCGTCGCCCCGGGCGCCCGACCATGGCGGCGGGTGAAACAGTGGTCCCCTGACATGGGTGGAGCAGAGGTTCCCCACCCTCGAAAGTGGGGGGCGATGACAGTCGTTCATGAGCTGGAAGCCGTCACGGCCGAGGAGAACGAGGGCGTGTCCCTGCTGGCTGACCGGCTTGTGGCGGCGGGACGGTTCGTGCCCGGGCTGACCGTCGACGACGACGGGCGGGCCCGCAGCTGGTGGTGGCCGATGCCGGCTGCCGACGACCGGGCCGCGATGCGCGCCCTGCTGACCGGCACCGCCGCGGAGGCTCATCGCGAGCTTGCTGACGAGCTGGCCGACTGCGTCGACCAACGGGTACGCCGTCACCTGACCGGCACCACAGCACTCCCACGTCGCCCGGGTCGTCGGACGCTGCCGGAGCTATGGCTCCTCTCGCTCGCCGACGAGGACCCCTGGCTGCCCGAGACCACCGACCCGGCCCGTGCGATGGCGCTGGCCGCGGCTGTCACGGACTGGGTGAGCTCGGGTCGCGTCGCAGTAGGCAGGCTCGGCCTGTGCCTTCGCGTGCACGAACCACCTGAGGGGCTCGCCGAGCCGGTCGGTGTCTGGCGGGTTGAGGTGCAGGTGACCGACCGGTCCGACGACGGCCTGCGCATCCCGATGGACCAGTGGTGGCCCAACGCCGGGAACTACGGCGCGGAGGCCGGCCGGGGGCTGCTAGCCGACCTGGCCCGCGCGGCCAGGGTCGCGCCGGAACTGGCCCAGTTGCTCGACGAGGCGGTGCCGGCCGGCGTGGACCTCGACGAGGCCGGGGTCACATCCTTGCTGTCCCAACGGGTCGAGCCCCTCACCGAACTCGGCATCACGGTGCTGCTGCCGGCCTGGTGGACCGGGCGGCGGCGCCTCGGCCTGCGGGCCAAGGCGAAGACCCGAAGCTCCAGCGCCGAATCCGCAGTCACAGCCGCCGGATTCGGCCTCGACGAGCTCGTCGAGTTCGAATGGCAGGCAGCCCTCGGCGACCTCACCCTGACGAAGAAGGAGCTCAAGGAGCTGTCCGCGGCGGCCGCCGCCCGGCGGTCCTTGGTACGGGTGCGCGGGCAGTGGGTGGAGGTGCGGCCAGGCGACCTCGGATCCGTGCTGGCGCGGGTCGGGAGACGGGACAAGGCTGCGGCCGGGCAGCTGCTGCGGGCCGGCCTGGGACTGGAGTCCTTCGGCGTGCCTGACGACGTCGTGGTGCATGGGGTCATCGCCACCGGCTGGCTCGGCGAGCTGCTCGACCAAGCCCTGCACGCGCGCATCCGCCCCATCGCGAAACCCCACGGCTTCGTCGGGACACTGCGGCCCTACCAGGCCCGAGGTGTCGGCTGGCTCGCCTTCCTGGGTCGGCTCGGGCTCGGCGCCTGCCTTGCCGACGACATGGGGCTCGGGAAGACTGCCCAGCTCATCGGGTCGCTGCTGGCCGATCCTGCGGGTGGGCCCACGTTGGTGGTCTGCCCCGTATCCGTGCTGGGCACCTGGGAGCGCGAGCTCGCCCAGTTCGCCCCCGGGCTGCGCGTGATCGCCCACCACGGCGCCGAGCGCGACCAGCACGGCCTCCCAGGCCGCGTCGCGGAGGCTGAGGTGGTGCTGACGACGTACTCGCTCGTCCACCGTGACATCGAGGCGCTGGAGTCGATCGAGTGGGCTCGGCTGGTACTCGACGAGGCCCAACAGGTGAAGAATTCCGGCACCGCGCAGGCCAGAGCCGTCAGGCGACTGCGCGCGGGCCGCCGGGTCGCCCTGACGGGAACGCCGGTGGAAAATCGCCTCGCCGAGCTGTGGTCGATCATGCACGCGGTGTCACCCGGGCTGCTCGGGTCCTCGCGCGAGTTCCGGGAACGCTTCGCCGTGCCCATCGAACGCGACCAGGACGAGGCCGCAACCCTTCGGCTGCAAGAGATCACGCGTCCTTTCGTGCTGCGCCGGCTGAAGTCCGACAAGGACATCGCCCCGGACCTGCCGGCCAAGATCGAGCGCACCGACCGGTGCCCGCTGACCCGCGAGCAGGCGGTGCTCTACCAGGCAGTGGTAGACGAGCTTCTCGAGAGCGCCGACAACGTCGAGGGGATCGACAGGCGAGGAGCGGTGCTAGCCGGACTCACCAAGCTCAAGCAGGTGTGCAACCACCCGGCGCTCCTGCTCGGCGACGGATCCGAGCTCAACGGTCGCAGCGGGAAGCTCACGAGGATCGAGGAGCTGGTCGAGGAGGTGATCGGTAGCGGCCAGCGGGCGTTGGCGTTCACGCAGTACGCGACCTGGGGCGACTTGCTGGCGCCGTACCTCTCGGCACGGTTCGGCACCGAGATCCTGTGGCTGCACGGCGGGGTCCCGAGGCGGCGTCGGGATGCGATGGTCACGACATTCCAGGACGAGAACGGGCCGCCGCTCATGCTGATCTCGTTGCGGGCCGGCGGGACGGGGCTCACGCTGACCAAAGCCACGCACGTCATCCACCTGGACCGGTGGTGGAACCCGGCCGTGGAGGACCAGGCCACTGACCGCGCGCACCGGATCGGCCAGTCGCGCAGCGTCTTCGTC
>JANMBJ010000242.1:0-11734 GCA_031360335.1 Candidatus Nanopelagicales bacterium | reverse complement strand
GCCTGCGTGCGCATGTCGGCCGCTGCGAAGTACTGCAGGTAGGTGAGGTTGGCGAGGAGAGCGAGCATGAGGACGCCGAGGACCACCGCGAGACGGCGTACGGAGCGGATCACAGCGACACCACCTGGGTCGGTGCATCCTCGAGCGCGACGGCCTCGGCGTCGGGTCGCCGAGCGCTGTCGCTGATCCGCATGAGCAGCCCGATCGCGATCCAGTTGGCGACGAGCGAGGAGCCACCCTGGGCCAGGAACGGCGTGGTGAGACCGGTGAGCGGGATGAGCCGGCTGACGCCACCCACGACGACGAAGACCTGCAGCCCGAGGGAGATCGAGAGGCCGGCGGCGAGGAGCGTGCCGAACACGTCGCGGCAGGCGATGGCGGTGCGCAGGCCGCGCTCGGCGATCACGCCGTAGAGCACGAGCATCGCCATGAGGCCGATGAGACCGAGCTCCTCACCGAACGCGGAGACGATGAAGTCGCTCTTGGCGTAGGGGACGAGCTGCGGATAGCCCTGCCCGAGACCGCTGCCGAACATCCCGCCGCTGGCGAAGCCGTAGAGCGACTGCGCGATCTGATAGCTGGTGTCGGCCTCGTCGGCGAACGGGTGCAGCCAGACATCGACGCGCAGGCGTACGTGTCCGAAGGAGAGGTAGGCGAGCACGGCACCGGTGATGAACAGCACGGCGCCGAGCACCAGCCAGCTGCGGCGCTGGGTCGCGACGTAGAGCAGCGAGACGAAGAGGCCGAAGAAGAGCAGTGACGTGCCGAGGTCGCGCTCGAAGACCAGCACGCCGAGCGAGACGAACCACGCGACGAACAGCGGCCCGAGGTCACGACCACGCGGGAGCCCGATGCCCAGCACCTTGGTGCGCACGAGGGCGAGGGAGTCGCGGGTGACGGTGAGATAGCCGGCGAAGAAGATGGTGAGCAGGATCTTCGCGAGCTCGCCCGGCTGGAACGACAGGCCACCGAACCGCACCCACAGCGTCGCGCCGTTGACCGTCGCACCGATGACCGGCGCGAGCGGGAGCAGCAGGAGCACGAGACCGAGGAACATCGCGGTGTAGGTGTAGCGCTGCAGCGTGCGGTGGTCGCGTACGGCGACGAGCACCGCGATGAACAGCACGATGCCGAGAGCGGTCCACGTCAGCTGGCTGTAGACGTCGGGGGGCGGGGCGACACCGCCGTTGCGGTCGGCCCGCTGGACCTCGGCAAGGTCGAGACGGTGGATCATCGCGAGCCCGAGGATGTTGAGCGTGGCCACCGCGGGCACGAGGATCGGGTCGGCCCAGCGCGCGAGCAGCCGGATCGCACCGTGCACCAGCAGGAGCAGCGCGGCGATCGCCGAGAGCACCGGAACCGTGTCGGTCGCGAGCTTGCCGAGGATGGCGAGGTCGACCTGGATGTAGGCCGCGGCCCCCACTGCGTACGCCGCGACCAGGAGCCCTGCCTCGGTCCAGCGACGGGTGGGCTGTCGATAGCGCGGGACGGGTGCGGGAGCCGTCAGGATCCCCGCGCTCACGGCGACGCCGACGTGGCGGCGGGGGTGATGTCGGTGCCGGTCGGCGCCGACGCCGAGCCGATCGGGGTCGGCGTCCCGCCGTTGGGGCAGCCGGGCGTCGCGGGGGTCGCGCTGCACTGGTCGGCTCGCTCGCTGAGGCGCTGCACGATGGCCTCCGCTGCGGCGAGGTCGGCGGCCGCGATCGTGCCCTGAACCTGGGTGGCCTCGAAGTCGGGCAGCGAGTCGACCGTGACCTGGGTGCGCTCCTCGAGCGAGTGCAGGCTGATCGGTCCGAGCTCGCCGGGCACCCCACGGAAGATCGCGACGTAGCCCGAGTCGGTGCCGACGAAGAACTGGTTGCGCGCCCACGCCGACGTGACGGCGACGAGGCCGCCGACCACCAGCGCGGCCACGACCAGTGCCGCGACCCATCGCCACCGCGTACGGCGACGAGGAGCGCCCTGCTCCTCACGGTAGACCTTGGCGAGGCCGGCGACGTCGGCGCTCGCAGCGTCGGAGCCCGTGCTGACGCGCAGGACGGTGGCGGTGCGGGGGTCGAGCTGGGCGTCGGCGGGGAAAGAGAATCCGGGCAGGCGCTCGCGGTTGCGGGGCTCTCCTGCAGCCCCGACGACGACTGGTGCCTCGGGCTCGGCGAGCTCGTCGGCAGTGACGACGTCGGCGACGACGCACGTGACGTTGTCAGGAGCGCCGGCCTCGAGAGCGGCGTCGACGAGTGCCGTCACGACGGCGACCGGATCTGCGAGGCCGAGGAGCTCGTGGATGCGCTCGTCACCGACATAGCCACAGAGCCCGTCGCTACAGACGAGAAAGCGGTCGCCGTCGCGCGCCTCGCGCACCGACACGTCGGGTTCGGCCGGGTGCACGCCGTCGATCGCTCGCATGAGCAGGTTGCGCCGCGGGTGGACGAGCGCCTCCTCCGGTGTGATCCGGCCGGAGTCGATGAGGGTCTGGACATAGGTGTGGTCACGGGTGACCTGAGTCAAGAGGCCGTCGCGCAGCAGATACGCGCGCGAGTCACCGACGTGCAGCACTGCGACTCGGGCCGGGTCGCCGCCGAGCCAGGCGAGTGCCGTCAGCGTGGTGCCCATGCCGGCGAACTCCGGATGTGCTGCAACGACATCCGCGATCCGCTCGCTCGTCGTGACCACGGCTTCGGACAGTCGCTCCAGCGCCTCGACGTCACCGAGGCCCGCGGTCTCCATCTCCGACATCGTCGCGATGGCGGTCGCCGAGGCGAGCTCGCCGGCAGCGTGCCCGCCCATGCCGTCGGCGACGACGAGGAGCTGGTCGCCGGCATAGCCGGAGTCCTCGTTGCCCGGACGCAGCAGCCCGACGTCGGAGCGCGCGGCCGAGCGCAGCATGAGCACCATGTCAGCGCCTCAGCTCGAGGACGGTACGGCCGACCTTGAGCTGCTGACCTACAGCGAGCGGAGTCGGACCACCGATGCGCGAGCGGTCGACCCAGGTGCCGTTGGTCGAGCCGAGGTCGCTGACGACCCAGGTGCCGTTGACCAGCGTGACCTTCGAGTGCTTGTTGCTGGCGTAGTCGTCGTCGAGGACGAGGGTGGAGTCAGGCGCTCGGCCGAGGGTGATGTCGGCCGTACCCAGCGGGATCACGGTGCCCGCAAGGGGACCCTCGACGACGACGAAGCTGCGCGGCCCGGAGCGCGACGGCTTGACCGGCTTGTCAGACCTGTTCCTGGGTGCCTTGGCCGGCCTGGAGCTGGCCCGTGGTGCCGGGGCGGCGACGAGCGGACGCGCGTCGCGCGGTGCCCGGAGATCGCGGCGCAGGACGACGACGGTCATCAGCACCAGCGCCCACAGCAGGGCGAGGAACCCGAGGCGCAGCAGGGTGAGGACGAGCTCGGACACCTGCGGGTCACCCCGCTCGGAAGGTCAGCCGTGTTGCGCCCAGCTGGACCACCGCGCCGTCGTGGAGGACGGACTCGCCGACCTGCACCCCGTCGACGTAGGTGCCGTTGGTGGATCCGAGGTCGCGCAGCAGGATCTCGCGACCGAGGAGGATCTCGGCGTGGTGCCGTGAGACGCCCGGGTCGTCGACCCGGATGTCGACGTCGGTGCCGCGACCGAGCCGGGTGACCGCGCGCGTGAGCGGATGCGCGACGTCGCCGTCGGTGAGCAGGCGTGGGTGACCGGTGCCCAGCGGTGCGTTCGACGGGGCACGCGTGGCAGACGGCACCGAGGCGACCTCCGCCTTCGCCTCGCTGTGCACCCGGAACAGCCCGGTCTCGAGCTGGTCGTCGAGGGTCAGGGTGACGGTCGCGCCGCCGACGAAGGTGTAGCGCTGCTCCTCGGCGTACTCCCGGACCATCGCGGCGAGCTCGTCGGTCAGCGTCGTGGCATAGACCGAGAGGCGGTCGTGGTCGTGCGGGCTGAGGTCGATGACGAACACGTTGGGCACCACGGTGCGCCCGCGGCTCACCACGGCAGCGCGCTCGTCCATCTCGCGCTGCAGCGCTGCGGCGATCTCGACCGGCTGGACCTCGGCCTTGAACGCGCGAGCGAAGGCACCGTTGACCATCCGGTCGAGCCGCTGCTCGAATCGGTCGAGCAGACCCACCGTGCCTCCCAGCGTCGTCGTCCGGCACCCCACCCTCGCAGGTGCGCCCCCTGTCGTTGATCGTAACCGGGGCACCGCCCCCCACCCGGCTCGCACGACGCGCCAGCACGGCAGCACGGACACGATCCGGTCACGCGTGCGTCTCGACCCTCCCACCCCACGCGTGATCTTGGTCCAGTGGTCCCTACCCGCCTCGGGAAACGACCACTGGACCAAGATCACGCTAGATTCTGGTCGGTCTGACCTGCGTGTTAGCCTTCTCCGGCGCGCGCGAGTGGCGGAATAGGCAGACGCGCACGGTTCAGGTCCGTGTGCCCGAAAGGGCGTGGGGGTTCAACTCCCCCCTCGCGCACCACACGACAGGCTCTCGTCCCTCGGGACGGGGGCTTTCGTCGTTGCGGTGCTCGCCGTCGCGCGCCAGGTGGCCTCCACCTGAGGTGCTCCGAGGCGTACACCTGGGCGGTCTCGTTGCGCCGGGACGGGCAGGCGGCCCAGCGCGCTCATGTGATGGAGTGACGCGGTGGCCGCGCTCCTCGCTCTCGTCTCCAGCCTGTTCTGGGGGGTGGCGGACTTCGTCGGTGGGCTGGCGTCGCGCCGGTCGACGCCGCTGCAGACATTGGTGCTCACCACCCCCGCAGGGTTCGTCGTGGTGGTGCCGGTGGCCTTCCTCATCGGCGGGCAGCTCGCGGGCAGCGCGCTGCCCGGGATCGTTGCCGGCGTCTGCGGTGCGATGGGGATCCTGCTGCTCTACGCCGCGCTCACGCTCGGCCCGATGGGGGTCGTCTCGCCGATCTCGGCGGTGCTGGGTGCCGCGATCCCCGTGGTCGTCGGCCTCGGGCGCGGCGAGCGGCCGGGCGGTGCGGCGTACGTCGGGATGGCTCTTGCCGTGGTCGCCATCGTCACGGTCGGCCTCGAGCCGACGGCGCCGACCGACGACGCGACGCACCAGCGGGTGTCGGCGCGGGCTCTGCTGCTCGCGATCGGGGCCGGTCTCGGGATCGGGCTGTTCTTCGCCACCATCGCGCTGGCACCGGCTGATGCCGGGCTCTGGCCGATCGTCTTCGCTCGGGGTACGTCGTCGTTGATCCTCGTGGTGCTCGGCATCGTGGTGGCGCTTCGGACGAAGACGCCGGTGATGCCGGTGTCGACTCCTGTTCGGGCACAAGCGGTTGTGGCCGGGGTGCTCGACGTCACGGCCAACGCGTTCTACCTCGTCGCCACCCAGACGGGGCTGCTCTCGATCGTCGCGGTGCTCGGGTCGCTCTACCCCGCGGCGACGGTGGTGCTCGCCCGGCTCGTGCTCGCGGAGCGGCTGCGGCCCATGCAGAAGGTCGGCATGGTGACCGCGATCGTCGCGGCCGTCCTGCTCGCGCTGGGCTGAGCGCAGCGCTGTCGGCAGATCCTTGGCCGGACCTTGGCGGACGTCGCGGCGAGCCCGTTGGGTGGGTGACGCGCGACAGGGAGAGAATCAATGCGTGACCACCGCGACCCTTGCTGCTGCGACACCGGAGTGGCCGGCCGGCACTGCAGGCACCGCCGTCATCGTCGTAGGGCTCGTGCTGGCGGTGGTGACCGGCGTGCTGGCCCTGTTCGCGAAGCCGCTGCCGCGCTGGGTCTACGTCCTGGTCGCGCTGCTCGAGACCGCCGTGCTCTGGATGACCGTGGTGTGCGTGGCGGCGTGGATCGGCGGCACCGCCCCGAGCGACCCGATCGTCTTCCTCGCCTACCTCGCGGTCGTGGGGGCCGCAGGTCCGGCGACCCCCGGGGGGGGGGCCGGCCGGGCGGGGGGGGGGGGGGGCGGGGGGGTGGGGATGGGCGGGCGGGTCGTAAACCGCCTGGTGGGGCGCCGGCGAGCCGGGGCGCTGGGGCAGCGGGGTGGTGGCGATGGCCGGGCTCGTCGTACCCGTCCTGGTGATCCGGCTGCAGCAGGTGTGGACCGGAGCAACCGCAGGGGGGACCACGGGTGTCTGACCACACCGACCGGACCGGTAGCGCCGATGCGGCGGAGCCGAGCGGTATCGAGTCCGGCCACGTCGAGCCCACCGACGGAGAGCTCGGCGGCGGGGCATCGACGAAGCACGGCGCCGGGCGGGTGCTCATCGTGGTCTACGCCGTGCTCGCCGTCGCGTCGGTGTCCCGGGCGGCCTACGAGCTCCTCACGAAGTTCTCCCAGGCTCCGGTGCCCTATTCGCTGTCGGCGTTCGCCGCGGTCGTCTACTGCGTCATCACCTGGGCGCTCATCGCCTCGACACCCACGTCGCGTCGCATCGCGACGGTCGGGATGCTCGTCGAGCTCGTCGGGGTGCTCGTGGTCGGCACGCTGAGCGTGGTCGACGGCAGCGTCTTCCCCAAGTCGAGCGTGTGGTTCTGGTACGGCCGCGACTACCTGTTCATCCCGCTGCTGCTCCCGATCCTGGGCCTGGTGTTCCTGCGCCGCTCGCGCGCCGAGAACTGAGCGCGGCCTCGCCTACCGACGTGTGACGAACTCCGGAACTCCTCGCACGGCCCCTGGCGCGCCCGTGCGATCCGGCGCAGGGTGGACTCCATGCGCACCCTCACCACTGCCGTCGTCGTGCTCGGGCTCGGACCTGGAGGCGCCCAGGTCGCGGAGGACCTGGCGACGGCGGGCCTCGACGTCGTCGGGGTCGACGCCGGTCTCGTCGGTGGTGAGTGTCCCTACTGGGGCTGCGTGCCGAGCAAGCGGATGATCCGCGCGGCCTCGGCGCTCGCCGAGGCGCGCCGCGTCGATGGGCTCGCGGGCACCGCGACGGTCGTGCCCGACTGGGCGCCGGTGCACGCGTGGATCGCCGATGTCGCGACCGACCACTGGGACGACCGGGTCGCCGTCGAGCGCCTCGAGGGAAAGGGTGGCGTGTTCCTGCGTGGCCAAGGGCGCCTCGACGGTCCGCGCACGGTCGTGGTGACGACCCCCGAGGGCGACGAGGTCACTGTCACGGCGTCGCTCGCGGTCGTCGTCGCGACGGGATCGGCGCCGGCCGTTCCGCTGATCGAGGGTCTGGCGGGGACGCCGTACTGGACCAACCACGAGATGATCGAGAGCCCGGTGCTGCCACGCTCGATCGTGGTGCTCGGTGGTGGCGCGATCGGGTGCGAGCTCGCCCAGGTGATGGCGCGCTTCGGTGTCGACGTGACCCTCGTGGAGTACGCCCCCAGCCTCCTCGCGCTCGAGGAGCCAGCCGCGGGATCCCTTCTCGCTGAGGTATTCTCGCGCGAGGGGATCTCGGTGCGCACCGGTCTCGGGGCCCGGCAGGTCGAGCACGCTGCGAGCGGATTCACGGTGACGTTGTCCGATGGCTCCTCGGTCCATGGTGAGCGCCTTCTCGTCGCGACCGGTCGGCGCAGCGACCTCGACGCCATCGGCGCTGGTTCCATCGGAATCGACACCTCGGCACGCACGCTGACCGTTGACGACGAGCTGCGCGTGGTCGGTCCCGATGGCGTCATCGACGGCCTCTATGCGATCGGTGACGTCACGGGCTCCGGTGCCTTCACGCACGTCGCCGTGCATCAGGCGCGTGTCGTGGTCGAGTCGCTGGGGTCGGGCGGACCGATGCACGCGACCAACCCGATCACGGCATTGCCGCGGGTGACGTTCACCGATCCCGAGATCGGCGCCGTGGGCCTCACCGAGAAGCAGGCGCGTGACCAGGGGCTCGACGTCCGGGTCGCGACGGCGAGCCTCGAGGGTGCGGCCACGCGCGGCTGGATCCACGGTCCGGGCAACGACGGCTTCATCACGGTCGTCGCTGTCGACGGGGTGCTCGTCGGCGCGACGAGCGCCGGCCCGACGGGTGGCGAGGTTCTGGGTGCGCTCTCGGTCGCCGTACAGGCGAGGATCCCGGTGGCTGAGCTCCGCCGGCAGACCTGGGCCTATCCCACGATGCACCGGGGCATCGAGTACGTCCTGTCGCTCCTCGAGGACTGAGAGCGGTCCCGCCGCCCCGACGAGTCAGAAGAGGTGCGTGGTGAGGGCGCTGGACATCCTCAGCCGCAAGGGATCGAGGCGCATGATGCCCGGACCCTCGGCGACGAGCTCGGGCAGCTCGGCCATGAGGCGGCCGAACAGCGGCGCGCTGCGGTGCGCCTCGAGCGCCTCCTCGTCGTGGAACCACTCGTAGAGCCACACGACGTCGGAGTCGTCGGGATCGAGGCAGACGAAGAACGCCTCCGTGCCCGGTTCCTCGTCGAGGTCATCGACGTAGCGGTTGAGGACATCGAGCGCTGCGGCGCGCAGGCCAGGGCGGACCGGGATGCGTACGAGGATGCCGATGCGTCCGGGCAGCACCGCGTCGAGCGCCGTGGCGGCGGAGTCGGTCACCGGTCGAGTGTCCCTCATCCATCGCCTCGGCCCCAGAGCGGGCTACGGCGTGGCAGGCTCGGCCCGTGCCTGAGCTTCCCGAGGTCGAGTCGCTGGCCGCCTACCTGCGCGCGACCGCGACCGGCCTACGTGTGTCGCGGGTGGAGCTGGCCGCGATCAGTGCGCTCAAGACGTTCGACCCACCGGCCACCGACCTGGTCGGGGCTCGCGTGGTCGATGCGTCGCGCCGGGGCAAGTTCCTCAACATCGCGCTGGTCGACGACGACGGCGAGATGATCCACCTCGTCACCCACCTCGCGCGCGCCGGCTGGCTGCACTGGCGCAAGGAGGTCAGCGCTGCGCCGCCGAAGGCGGGCAAGGGGCCCCTGGCGTTCCGGGTCGTGTTCGTCGACGACGACGGGGTTCCGGCGGGTGCGTTCGACCTCACCGAGGCCGGCACCCGCAAGAGGCTCGCGGTCTACGTCGTGCGCGACCGCGACACCATCGAGGGCGTCGCGCGACTGGGACCGGAGCCGCTCGATGCGGCGTTCACCATCGACGTCTTCGCACAGATCCTCAGTGACTCCGGCGGCAAGCAGCTCAAGGGGGTGCTGCGTGACCAGTCGACGATCGCGGGCATCGGCAACGCCTACAGCGACGACATCCTGCACGCGGCGAAGCTGAGCCCGTACAGGGCCGCAGGCAAGCTGACGCCCGACGAGATCACCACGTTGTACGCCGCGATCCACGACGTGCTCACCGATGCGGTGACGCGGTCGGAGGGCCTTGGCGCCGCCGACCTCAAGGCCGAGAAGAAGCTCGGGATGCGGGTGCACGGCCGCACCGGCGAGCTCTGCCCGGTGTGCGGTGACGTCGTGCGCGAGGTCAGCTTTGCCGACTCCTCCCTGCAGTACTGCGCGACCTGCCAGACCGACGGCAAGCCGTTGGCCGACCGCCGCTTCTCCAAGTTCCTCAAGTAGCGTCGGGGCGTGAGCGAGCAGCTGGTGCTGGACCTGCACGGCGTGGTGGGGGACGAGCACGTGCTCGTCGAGGCGGACCTGCTGGCGCCGTACGTCGTCGACTGGTCGCGGCGGTTCTCCGGGCCGGCGCTGGCGGTCGTGCGCCCTGCCGACACCGAGCAGGTCGCGGCCGTCGTGCGGCTCTGCGCCGCCGCGGGAGTGCCGATGATCCCGCAAGGCGGCAACACCGGGCTCGTCGGCGGATCCGTGCCCGGGCCGGTGCCGTCCGGCGGCAGCGCATCGGGCACGCAGGGGTCTCGCCGCTCGCTGCCCGTCGTCGTCTCGACGCGGCGCCTCACGCGGCTCGACGCGGTCGACGACCTCAGCGGGCAGCTGACCGTGGGTGCCGGCGTGACCCTCGCCGACGTGCACGCCCACGCACGCGCCGCGAGGTGGGAGTACGGCGTCGACCTCGCCGCTCGCGACAGCGCGACCATCGGCGGCACCATCGCCACCAACGCCGGCGGCATCCGGGTCTGCTGCCACGGGATGACGAGACGGCAGGTCGTGGGCATCGAGGCCGTGCTGCCCGACGGCTCGGTGCTGAGCCACCTCGGCGGTCTCCCCAAGGACAACACCGGCTATGACCTCACCGGCCTCTTCGTCGGCAGTGAAGGCACCCTCGGGATCGTGACCGCCGCGCGGCTGGCGCTGGTGCGCCCGGTCACCGCGTCGTCGGTCGCTCTCATCGCTGTCGAGGATGCGGCCGACGCCCTCAATCTCCTGCGCAACGCTGTGCCCACCGGGGTGCGCCTGCTCGCCGCCGAGATCCTCGACGCCGCGATGCTCCGCCACGTCGTCGAGGTCTCCGGCCTCCCGATGCCGGTGGGAGGGGAGGCGGCGCATGTGCTGCTCATCGAGACGGAGTCGGTGGACCGTGGCGACGTCGAGCTGCACCTGCCCGACGACCGCGACGCCGTGGTCGCGGTCGATCCCCGCGACAAGGCCGACCTGTGGGCCTACCGCGAGCGGGCTGCCGAGGCGGCGTCGGCGCTCGGAGTGCCGCACCGGTTCGACGTCTCGGTGCCGCTCGGCGGATGGGACGCGTTCGTGGTCGACATGAAGCATCGCCTCGCCGACGTCGCCGACGTCGACGAGGTCCTGGTCTTCGGTCACCTCGCCGACGGCAACCTCCATGTCGAGGTGCTCGGCCCCGAGCCGGGCGACGAACGTGCCGACGAGGTCGTGCTGCGCTGCGTCGCTGACCATCGCGGGTCGATCTCGGCCGAGCATGGTGTCGGACGTGCGAAGGCGGCCTACCTCCACCTCACCCGAAGCCCCGCCGAGATCGCCGCCATGCGCGCGATCAAGCGCGCCCTCGACCCGTACGACCTGTTCAACCCGGGCGCCCTGCTCGGCTGAACACCCGTCCGGTCGGGGGCGGAGCACCCTGTGAGTTCGTCGTGAGTACGTCGTGTCGTCACACACCTGTGGTGCTCAGGAGCCACTCGGGTGCCACGATTGCTCCCGTGACCGAGGTAGTCGCCCATCGCGGTTCCAGCGCCGATGCACCCGAGCACACCCTCGCGGCCTACGTTCAGGCGATCACGGACGGCGCTGACTCGCTCGAGTGCGACGTACGCCTGACGTCGGACGGGCATCTGGTCTGCGTCCACGACCGCCGGATCGATCGCACGAGCGACAGTCGCGGCGTGGTCTCGGTGATGACCCTGGACGACCTGCACCGCGTGGACTTCGGGCGCTGGCGCGATGCAGGCGTCCCACGCCCGACGTCACCGGCGTCGGTCGAGGACGACCTGGTCGTCATGGACGAGGCGCGGCGTCGGGTGCTCACCCTCGAGCGGCTGCTCGAGCTCGTCGTCGACTGTGATCGCGAGATCGGTCTCGCGATCGAGACCAAGCACCCCACGCGCTACGCCGGCCTGGTGGAGGAGCGCACGGTCGAGCTGCTGCGACGCTTCGGGCTCGCCCGTCCGCGCAGCGAGCAGGACGCCCGGATCCGGGTCATGAGCTTCTCTCAGCTCTCGGTCCGGCGGGTGCGTGCGTTGGCACCGGGACTGCCGACGGTGTTCCTCATGGAACGTGTGCCGCTGCGGTTCCGCGACGGCTCCCTGCCCTTCGGTGCCGGCATCGCCGGCCCCTCGATCGATATTATCCGGGCGCACCCGTCCTACGTCGCGCGCCTGCACGCCCAGGGGGCGCGCGTCCATGTGTGGACCGTCGACCAGCCCGAGGACGTCGAGCTGTGCCTGCGCCTCGGGGTCGACGCCATCATCACCAACCGTCCGGGCGCCGTCCTGGCCCAGCGCGACTCCTGGACCGGGGGCGACGGC
>JANMBJ010000079.1:0-4345 GCA_031360335.1 Candidatus Nanopelagicales bacterium | reverse complement strand
CGCGTCGTCGGACCCGAAATACGTCCTAACCGTCCGCGGCGTCGGGTTCAGAATGGGCACCGGATGAGGGGGGAACACGCATCGGTGTCGACCAGCGATGGCCCAACCCTGCGGGTCCGGGTGTTCGGTGTCATGGGCCTCGTCGTCCTCGCCGGCGCTGGCACCCTCCTGCTCGTCGCTCTGCTCGCGGCACCGGCACTGTTCTACCGGGCGCTGACCGCGGCAGGTGTCGACCAGAACACCGAGCTCGCCGCCCGCATCCACCAGGGGTTCACCACCGCGACGCTGGTCACGATCGCCGCTGGCGTCGGCGCCGCGACGCTGGTGGCGGCGACCATGTCCATCCTGGTCGCACGCCGCATCACCCGGCCCATCACCGACGCTGCCACGGCAGCCGGACGACTCGCCGCCGGCGACTACAGCGCACGCGCGACCGCCTCCCGCATGGGTCCAGAACTAGCGACCCTCACCTCCTCTGTGAACACCCTCGCCCAGCGGTTGGAGTCCAGTGAACGAGCCCGCCAACAGCTCATGGCCGACCTGGCACACGAACTGCGCACCCCTCTGACGTCCATCGACGCCACTGTCGAGGCGATCGCCGACGGCGTCCTCCCCGCCGACCAGGAAACCCTCCGGACGCTCACCGACCAAGCACGGCGCCTCGACCGGCTCATCGACGACCTCAACGCGGTCTCCCGAGCCGACGAACACGCGTTTCGGGTATCCACCCGGCGCGTCGACATCCCAGACATCGTGCACCAGGCCGTCTCACAGGTCCACGCCCGATATGTCAGCCGCGGCGTCACACTCGAGACCCCCCACCTTGCCGCCGCCACAGCGATCGTCGACCCGGACCGCATCACGGAAGTCCTCGAACAACTCCTGGGCAACTCTCTGACCAGTTGCGTGGACGGTGATTCCGTCACCGTGTCGTGCATCGCGCATCCCAACGACGTTCACATCACTGTCGCCGACACCGGGCATGGATTCCCGCCTTCGGACGCGGAACGATTGTTCCAACGTTTCTACCGCGGCGACCCGCAATTGCCAGGGAACGCGACAGGGCACGGCATCGGCCTCACCATCGCGAGAGCTCTGATCGAAGCACAGAGCGGCACGCTCACGGCAACCAGCAGTGGGCAAGGAAGCGGCGCCACTTTCACCATCACAGTCCCACGCCACCTGGGCCTCCGAGCAAGTTCCACGGCGCGCACCGACCACTGACGCGCACCACTAACCGGCGCCCGACGCCCTCCACCTCTCCCCGCCGGCCGGACAATCCACCTTCGGAACCGTTGACTCGGCCTCCTTGAACGCACGCGACTCCGTCCACGGTGGATGGTCAGAGAACCTTTCCGGTGAAGCGCCCGCGGCCCACCAGCACTACCTGACGGCATCCGCCGCGGAGGCGAGTTCAAGATCATTCCAATGCTGACGCTTCTGGCTCATTCGGATTGGTGCGGGTCTGCTGGGTTGCCCGGCGAGGTCTTGGGCGGCGCGAAGCGGAGGATGTGGATCGTCGGCCGATCCCCCTCAGTGGATGGGCGACATTTGGACGTAGAGGAGCTCGTCGTCGACCTCGCCCAGCACCTCGTCGAGGCGCACCTCCGACGCCGGGATGCCGGAGACTTCGCCGTCCTGCACGTCGTACGGGCACAGGAACAGCTCGAAGTCCTCGTCCCAGACCGAGGGACCCAGCGCGAAGCGGTGCAGATGGCTGTCGGTCCAGCCGAACGCGGCCTGGATGATGTCGTGCACGTCGGCGAGGCCCAGTGTCGAGCTCAGTTCCAGACGGCGCCAGATCGGCGGCTTCGCGTCGACGAGATCCATCCGGACCTGGAGGGTCTCCTCGATCTCGCGCCGCGGTCGACGTCCTCGATGGACGTGGCCGCGCTGCGCTCGGACCACTGTCAGGGCACGGTCGCTCGCCATCGACATCACCTGGTCCAGCGTCTCGCGCAGCTGCTCGGGACTCATCTCACCGATGAGCCCGCGGATGGCAGCCATCGCCTGGTCCTCCGGTTCGCCGCCTGGCCGTCTGCGTCCTGGCACCGCGTCAGGCTATCGGCACGGTCGAGCCTGGATCGTCCGCGCCGCAGCCTGAGCGGCCGGCGGGCCGGGCCGGTTCAAGTCCACCGTTGCACCATGGGCTCCCACGAGAGTGCGACCGCCGTGCCCGACGAGGCCTGGTCGGCGAAGCCTGCGACGACGGTGAGCACGTCGAGGAATGCCGTGGGCAGCGAGTCGCGGGTCTCCTGGTTCGCCCGCCATCACGCCCAGCGGTTCTGCGCGAGGTCGGGGTAGTCGTCGAGCAGGTCCGCGAGCGGTGTCAGCGTGACGTCGCAGTGGGTGGCGACGGCACTCAGCGCGGCGTGCAGGTCGGTTCCGTCGACGGGATGGTCGCGGGCGAGCAGGAGCACGTCGGCGTAGTCGCGCCACCGGGTGTTGGCAGCGCCTCGTTGCATGGCGGTGACGATCTTCTCCGCCATGGCCGTGACCATCGGATAGCCGCGCAGGGTGATGCTGCCGCCGAGCAGTGCGGGCAGGTAGATGTCCTGCGGTTCGGGGTGGACGGGGTCGCCGACGTTGACGTCGACGTGGAAGGCGAGCTGCGCTGTCGCGAGGGTGTAGACGAGGTGGTCACGGACGCCGGCGTGCTCGTCGTCGTCGCGGATCGCGTCGGCACGCGTGTGCTCAGGAGCCAGGACCAGGCCGTCGTCGCGGGGCAGCTGACCACGGCCTGGGCGGCGGTCGTGGCGTGGCCGGCGCGCAGGGAGTGGCAGGTGATCCGCTCGGGGCTCAGGCCGGCGGCCTCGGCGCGGGCGCGCAGCATCCGGGCGACGGCCTCCCCGCCGATCGGGTCGAGTCCGGTCACGCCGGGACGCAGCGCCGTGAACAGCGGCCCCGGAGCGGTGCCGCGGACGGCGAGCCATCGGGTGACTGCGGCGACGGGGTCGGTGTCGGTATGCCTGCCGCGTGCGACGCCGACGACCTGGCCGCGTCCGTCCTGGTCGGTCTTGGACCGGCGGATGTGCAGCAGAAAATGGCCACTCATCGAATCCAACTCCATGTTCGACCTCTCATGGGGATCCGCGAGGAGTCCGGCGAGGCTCCGCTGCGGGCAGACGTCACTGGCCCGAACCTGTCGCGCGTGCCCCCAGCGTCGGCACGGTCAACAAGACCCGGGGGCAGACCCCAACGTCGTTGGCGCAGCGACGGCTGGTCCGGTGGTGCGCGGGGCGGTCATGCGAGCTAGGGCGGCGGCCGAGATAGCCTGGGCACCAGTCATACCCGCGATCGCCACGAAGATCGACACGAGCAAGAACAGGAATGACCGGGCACTGGGGTTGGCGGCGCTGGAGCCGCGTCGCGGCACTTGGATCACGGCTCGTAACCCCGACGTACGAAGGAGGCCCAGCACTGGACCTGTTGAGGCAAGTACCTCGCCTCATTGAGACCCCTCGCGACCGACACTGTGGCAGTGCGCGTGACAACCAGGGGAGATCCGATTGCAGTCGCCGCCTCGCGAAGGTCGGCAAGAGCGATCGGCACGACGCGGTCTTTCCGAGTCGCTGACCTGCACCGATGTCCGCCGAGACCCCGACCATGTTGATCATGACGGGGGTTGAGGCCCCGACGGCGTTTGGGCTGCGGCCGGGGCCGCCTCGACGACCACTGGCCCCAGGACGAGTAGGACCGCGACGAGGGCGGCCAGTAGCCCGACGACGGCTCGGGAGAGCCGGCCTGTGGGCGTGCAGGGCCCTGTCATGGTGGGGAGTGTGTCAGCGTTCCGAGGTCGGGCTCGGGCTCGACCCGACTCGGGCAGCCGCTGTGCACCCAGAGCTCACATCCGAGGAGGTTCACGGTTGCCCCGTCAGGGGCGTCACCTGAATCGGCCAAGGGATCGAAGTGACGCTTTGCGGAGTGCTGATCAATCCAACCCCCTTCCCCCATCATCAGCCGCCCGGCCATCTCGCCATGGCCGATGTCGGCGAGACCCTCAAAGGAATCGGCTCGCTTCCATCCCAACGGCAGACGCTCGTTGTCGATGGCGTCTAGCAAGTGGAACAACACCTGGTCGACCACGTCCGGAATCAGCTCGAGCGCGACCTCTCGCGCGGCTGACGAATCGACCAATCCACGCCAGCGTTCCCCGAGACTGCCCCTCACGACTGCTTCAGCGAGTTGGTCGCAGGAGTCGATAGCGCGATCCCTGACGGTTGAGATCAGATCGCGGGCGAGCTCATCGACCGAGGATGCTTCAGACATCAGCCACCCCAGGCGATTCGAGTCGGACCGGACACGCCGGTGTCTTGACGAGCTGCGATGGCTCGCGCGACGACTG
>JANMBJ010000231.1:0-2369 GCA_031360335.1 Candidatus Nanopelagicales bacterium | reverse complement strand
GCGCGCCGCGGTCGAGGCGATCGCCGACGCCTTACTCGGCAGCGATCGTCCGTTCGTGGTCGCTTCGGGCGTGATGGCACCCGAGACGGAGCCGTCCCCGTTCGTGGGGCCGGACTCCCTGCGTGGTGGCAGCGAGAATCTCGCTTTCGACTTCATCGGTCAGGGAGTGCGCGCCATGGCCGCCCGATTCGCGCCGACCGTCCACGGCATGCGTGACCACGGCTTCATCGCCATCATCACCGAGGTGGCCAGACGACGCGGCGTCTCTGCCTACGTCGGCGATGGGTCGAACGGCTGGGCCGCCGTCCACCGCACCGACGCAGCCCGACTGGTGCGACTCGGTCTCGAGGAGGGCTCAGCGGGGGCACGCCTGCACGCGGTCGCAGAGGACTCCATCCCCACCCGCGTGATCGCAGAGGCCATCGGAGCGCGACTCGGCCTCCCGATCACGTCCGTCACACCCGAAGACGCGGTCGACCACTTCGGGTTCATCGGGCAGTTCTTCGGCAGGGACATGTCCTCCTCGAGCCGGCTAACGCAAACGACCTACGGCTGGCAACCCACTGGCCCAAGCCTCGTCGAAGACATCGTCGCAGGCGCCTATGACACCCCGCCGTCGCAGGACTGACAGCCCGCGACTCCGGGACCAACCCCCGCCAGGGTGCGATCGATATCGGCACATCTGCACGCTCCGTGCGGAGTGTGCCAACCTGGATCAGTGCGAGTGACTCTGCGGTACTTCGACGGCTGTCCGAACTGGCAGATCGCCGACGCTCGCCTCCGAGAAGCCCTTGACGCCACCGGGCACGAGGACGTGACGGTGGATCACGAGAAGGTCGAGACGACTGAGGCTGCGCAGCGGTTGGGCTTCGCCGGCTCACCTACCGTGCTCATCGACGGATACGACCCGTTCACTACCCCTGGGGCTCCCGTTGGCCTCGCGTGCCGGATCTACCGCACCCCGGAGGGCATGCGCGGGTCGCCTACCGTCGAGCAACTCTCCGACGTGCTGCGATGAACATCCCGACGGACGAGACGCAAGAGACAGGACCACACTGCTGGTGTTGCGGACAGGCGTACCCCGACGACCAACTCGTTCATCTCGGAAGCCGCCCCGAAGCCGCTGTGTGCTTCCGATGCGCCCGCTTTCTGAACCAGCGGGCTCGGCGGGCACAAGATGTTCACTCGACTTCACTCGGTGCTCGCATACGCGGCGTGCTGGACCACAGCCGCGACTTCGTGGTTGAGCATGGCTGGCATCGTCTCCCCGTCCTCGGTTCGACACTTCGGTGGCTGGGCGACCACCTGCCCTAGACCGCGCCCAATGAAGGATATTGCTCTCGATGTCCGAGCTGAGATTGATCTTCATTGGGCCATTCGGGTGGCGGCCCAAATGCCGGCGAGCCTTCAGCCCGGATCCACCGCGGAAGTATCTCGTGGGGGCGGTTCGTAACCCGCGGATGCCCTGCTGTGTCTGGAGAATGTGACTTGCGACAGGCACGTTTTCCCACTCAGAAGGAGCATCCGCGGGATTCAAGTTTCACACACCCTCAGCCAGGTGTCGGCAGTGTTCGACGATCCGAATCTCGTGTCGTGCGGCGGCCTAGCGCCGGTCGTCGCGTTGGCGCAGCGCTGCGGGCTCGCGGAGCTGGCCGCCGACAAGCTCACGCTGACCGCTAGGGGCAGCGCGAACGCGCACCTGAAGATCCCCGCGCTGATCGCAGGGATGATCGCTGGGGCCGACTCGATCGATGACATGGACCTGCTCCGGCATGGCGGGATGGACCGGTTGTTCACCGGTATCCACGCCCCGTCGACGTTCGGGACCTTCCTTCGGACCTTCACCTTCGGCCACGTCCGGCAACTCGACAGCATCGCCGCAGGCCTGCCCGCTGAGCTCGCCACCAAGACGCCGTTGCTGGCCGGTGCAGAGCAGGTCACCTGGGTCGACGTCGATGACACGATCCGGGCGACCTACGGCTACGCCAAGCAAGGCGCCGGGTTCGGCCACTCCGGGGTGAAGGGCCTGAACGCGCTGGTCGCGATCGTCCGCACGCCACTGTCCCGGCCGGTGATCGCCGCGACCCGGCTGAGGTCCGGGAACGCCAACAGCGCCCGCGGCGCCGCCCGGCTGGTCGCTGATGCGCTCAAGACCGCCAAGGCCTGCGGCGCCAGCGGACCAGACGGTAAGGGCCTGGTCGTGTTCCGCGCCGACAGCGCCTTCTACAGCCACGACGTGATCGCCACCGCCCGCCGCGCGAAGGTCCGCTTCTCAATCACCGCCCGGATGAATCCGGCCGTGCGTATGCGAATCACCGAGATCGCCGACGACGCGTGGACCCCGATCAGCTACCCCAACGCGGTCTGGG
>JANMBJ010000215.1:0-2463 GCA_031360335.1 Candidatus Nanopelagicales bacterium | reverse complement strand
AGGCCGTAGCCGGCGGTGTGCGCCTTGTTGAACGCATAGTCGGAGAACGGGACGAGGATCGCCCACAGCGTGTCGATCGAGTGCTTGCTATAGCCGTTGGCGAGCATGCCGTCGCGGAACGGCACGAACTCCTTGTCGAGGATCTCCTTCTTCTTCTTGCCCATCGCGCGGCGCAGCAGGTCGGCGTTGCCGAGGCTGTAGCCCGCGAGCTTCTGGGCGATCGCCATGACCTGCTCCTGGTAGACGATCAACCCGTAGGTGTCGCCCAGGATCTCCGAGAGCGGCTCGGCGAGCTCGGGGTGGATCGGCTCGACCGGTTTGCGGCCGTTCTTGCGGTCGGCATAGTCGTTGTGGGCGTTGGCACCCATGGGGCCGGGTCGGTAGAGCGCGAGGACGGCGGAGATGTCCTCGAAGTTGTCTGGTGCCATCGAGCGCAACAGTGCGCGCATCGGACCACCGTCGAGCTGGAACACCCCGAGGGTGTCGCCACGCGAGAGCAGGTCGTAGGTGAGGCGGTCGGTGAGCTCAAGGGTCTCGAGCACGATCGTCTCGCCGCGGTTGCTCGCGATGTTGCGCAGGCAGTCGTCGAGCACCGAGAGGTTGCGCAGGCCGAGGAAGTCCATCTTGAGCAGCCCGAGGGTCTCGCAGACCCCCATGTCGAACTGCGTGATGATCGCGCCGTCCTGGTCGCGCCGCCAGATCGGGATGACGTCGAGCAGCGGTTCGGAGCACAAGATGACGCCGGCGGCGTGCACGCCCGGCTGGCGCTTGAGGCCCTCGAGCCCCTTGGCCGTGTCGACGACCTTGCGCACGTCGGCGTCGCCGTCGTAGAGCGCCCGGAACTCCGTGGCCTCGTTGAACCGCGAGTCCTGGGAGTCGAAGATCCCTTTCAGGGAGATGTCCTTGCCCATGACGGCCGGGGGCATCGCCTTGGTGATGCGCTCCCCGACGATGAACGGATAGCCGAGGGCACGCGCCGAGTCCTTGATGGCGGCCTTGGCCTTGATCGAGCCGTAGGTGATGATCTGGGCGACGCGCTCCTCGCCGTACTTCTCGGTCGCGTAGCGGATCATGTCGCCGCGACGACGCTCGTCGAAGTCCATGTCGATGTCGGGCATCGACACGCGCTCGGGGTTGAGGAACCGCTCGAAGAGCAGGCCGTGCCTGATCGGGTCGAGCTCGGTGATGCCCATCGCGTAGGCGATCAGCGCGCCCGCCGCCGAGCCACGACCGGGACCCACGCGGATGCCGGACTCCTTGGCATAGCGGACGAGGTCGGCGGTCACGAGGAAGTAGCCAGGGAAGCCCATCTGGATGATGACGCCGACCTCGTAGGCAGCCTGCGCACGGTGGGTGTCCGGCACACCCTCGGGGAAGCGCAGCGCGAGACCGCGCTCGACCTCCTTGACCAGCCAGGACTCCTCGTTCTCCCCGTCGGGCACGGGGAAGCGCGGCATGAGGTTGGCGCCCTCGTTGAACTCCACGTTGCACCGCTCGGCGACGAGCAGCGTGTTGTCGCACGCCTCGGGGAGCTCGGACCACACCTCGCGCATCTCGGCCGCCGACTTGAGATAGAAGTCGCGTGCGGTGAACCGGAATCGCTTGGGGTCGTCCATCGTGGTGCGGGTGCCGATGCACAGCAGCACGTCGTGGGACTCGGCGTCGCCCGGGTAGACGTAGTGCAGGTCGTTGGTCGCGAGCAGCGGGATGTCGAGGCTGCGCGCGATCTTCAGGAGCTCCTCGCGGTGCTTGCGCTCGATCCCGAGCCCGTGGTCCATGAGCTCGCAGAAGTAGTTGTCCTTGCCGAGGATGTCGCGGTAGTCCGCGGCCGCGGCGAGCGCCTTGTCGTAGTTGCCGGCCTGCAGCCAGCGGTTGACCTCGCCGGACGGGCAGCCGGTGGTGCCGATGATGCCCGTGCCATAGGTCTGGAGCAGGTCACGGTCGATGCGCGGCTTGCGGTAGAAGCCCTCGAGGCTCGAGAGGCTGGAGAGCCGGAACAGGTTGTGCAGGCCCTCGGTGGTCTCCGCCCACATGGTCATGTGGGTGTAGGCCTGGCGCCCCTTGCCGGTGCTCTCGCCGTCTTCCCCGGTGCCCTCGTCGTAGCCCCCGCCGAAGTCGAAGGGTGAGCGCTCGAACCGGCCCTGCGGGGCGTAGTAGCCCTCGATGCCGATGATCGGCTTGACGCCCGCGGCCTTGCCGCGCTTGTAGAAGTCGTAGGCGCCGTAGACGTTGCCGTGGTCGCTCATCGCGAGCGCCGGCATCTCCAGCCGGGCCGCCTCGCTGAACAGGTCACCGAGCCGGGCCGCGCCGTCGAGCATGGAGTACTCGGTGTGCACGTGCAGGTGCACGAACGAGTCGCTCGACAACGTGGTCTCCCCTCGGGTGGTCGCCTCGCGGCGATACGTCAGCTCACCCGAAGCGCCGGGGGAAGTCGGCAGGTCGGGAGGGCTTCACCCTAACGCC
>JANMBJ010000068.1:0-3346 GCA_031360335.1 Candidatus Nanopelagicales bacterium | reverse complement strand
GATGGCGTCGCGGCGCACGTCGGCGACGGTGAACACCGTCTGCAGCGCCGGTGGCTCGGGCGCGACGGCGTTGCTGGCGTCATAGCGGGCGCGTACGGCGATGATGGCCGCGAAGGCGGCTCCCACGAGCCAGAGCCAGGCCGCACCGGGGATCAGCTCGTCGTGCGAGGCGACGTCGATCACCCCCATCACGGCAGCAGCCCCCGAGGCAGCGCTCATCGTCACCGACTCGCGGCGCTGGCTGCGGATCTTGTCGCGGTGCCGCACGACGGCCTTCTCGTGCTTGTCCATCGCCCTGGCATAGTCCTTCGACGCCCGGATCGTGCCCCCCTTGGCGGAGGCATACGCCTCGGCCACGTCGAGGCCCTGCTCGACGAGCGCGGCGACGCGCTCTCCCAGCTTGGCGACGTCGTTCGGCTTCGGGCTCACGGCTCCACGGTAGGTGCTGGCGCCCGGCCACGGACGCGAGTCCGGCCCGACTGCCGGCCTCCGAGGAGCCGAATCGCACCGGATCGGGCAGTGACCCCGACCGCGACGACGCCGGGCCGCCTACTCTCGTCCCATGCCCACGGAGAGCGCGCAGCTGCACGTCGCCGACCCCGAGCTCGGCGACCTCGTCTTCGACGCGGTGGTCGCGGGTGCCGACGACGGCGAGCCGGTGCTCCTGCTGCACGGCTGGCCGCAGACGACGCTGTCCTGGTCGAGAGTCATCCCCGCGCTCGCCTCGAGCGGCCTGCGCGTGGCTGCGATCGACCAGCGCGGCTATTCCGCGGGAGCCCGCCCCACCGACATCGCGTCGTACGCCGCACCCCACCTCGTCGAGGACGCGAGCGGATTCCTCGACGCGCTCGGCTGGGGCACGGCGCACGTCGTCGGTCACGACTGGGGTGCGATCGTCGGCTGGCACCTCGCCGCGCGTCGACCCGGTCTGGTCCGCTCGCTCACCGCACTCTCGGTCCCGCACCCGCGGGCACTCGTCGAGGCGCAGCGCAGCGACGACGTGCAGAAGCAGAAGACGGAGTACATGGCGTTCTTCCGATCCTCGCCGGAGACCGCGGCCAAGGTGCTGCTGCGTGACGACGCGAAGGCTCTGCGCGCGGTCTATGCGCCTGGTGTCCACGAGCGGGACATCGATGCCTACGTCGAGTATTTCAGCGACGACGACGCGATGGAGGCGTCGCTCCGGTGGTATGCCGCGATGGATGCACAGTCGGCGCGCACCCCGGATGTCGAGGTCGCGACGACGTTCGTGTGGGGCACCGAGGATGTGGCGATCGGCTCGGTCGCGGCGGAGGGGTGTGCCGCGAGATGTCATGGGGAGTATGAGTTTCGCCCGCTCCAGGGTCGTGGGCACTGGCTGCCCGACGAGGATCCCGACGCGGTTGTCGACGCGATCCTGAAGCGCGTGGGCTGAGTCCGTGCCGTACATGATGGCCGTGACCTTCACGAAGTCAGGGCGCCTCTACTACCTCGACTCCGGTGGTCACACTCCGAGAGTCGGCGACACCGTGCTCTTCCCCACGTCGACCTCACCCGAGGTCTGCCAGGTGGTGTGGGGGCCCGAGTGGGTCGACGACGAGATCGGCGGGCTGCCGGTGTGCGCCGGTCCAGCGAGCGACGCCGACGTACGCCGTGACGCCGAGAACAAGAAGCGTCGCGCCGAGATCCAGGTCGCGGCGCAGCGTCTCATCCGCGAGCTCAAGCTGCCGATGAAGGTGAGCGCCGTCGACTGGTCCGACACCGGCCACGAGTCGGGTCGCTCGACGGCGACCGTGTACTTCCGCGCGAGCACCCGCGTCGACTTCCGCCAGCTCGTGCGCGACCTGTCGCACACTCTCGACTGCAAGGTGGTGCTCACCCAGCTCTCCGCTCGCGACGATGCCCGGGTGCAGGGTGGTGTGGGCTCGTGCGGGCGCGACACCTGCTGCTCGACCTTCCTCGTCGACTTCGACGCCGTCTCCGTGCGGATGGCGCGCGACCAGGACCTCCCGGCCAACCCCATGAAGATCTCCGGTGCTTGTGGCCGGCTGATGTGCTGCCTGAAGTACGAGCACCCGATCTACGACGAGTTCCGCTCCGCCACCCCGGCTGTGGGTGCGCGGGTGGAGACGCCTGAGGGAGACGGGCGGATGCTGGCCTACGACGTGCCGCGCGACCAGGTGGTCGTCAAGCTCGATGCGGGCGGCAAGCCGAAGGTGTGCGATCGTGCGTCGGTGTGCAGCGCCCGCGCGGCGTACGACTCCCGGCCCTGACCTGCGGTGATGACGTCTGCGCCGGGAGGGTGACATCGCCCACGTCGCGGCTAGGAGGGAACTCACAGGTGCCCCGACGCGTCCCAACTCCTGGACCTGGCAGGCGTGCTGCTGCCGTCGCCCGCAGCCTGCGGATGATGTCCTGGACCGCCGGCAGGAGCCCCGAGTGACCCGCAATCCGTGGACCCGCCGTGCCTCGGCGGTCTCGGCGGTGTCGGCCTCCGTGGCGACCCTGAGCCTCGTACTCGCCTCCTGCTCGGGCACCGTGGGCACCATCACCCAGGAGTCGCCGACGGCGGCGCCGACCTCCGCGTCGGGATCTGCTGCCCCGAGCGCCACCCCGGCAGCCGTCGATCCCGCCCTCGCGAAGTTCTACGCCCAGAAGCTCGCGTGGCGGCCGTGCGGCGGGTCGTTCCAGTGCACCGACCTCACGGTGCCCCTCGACTACGCCTTGCCCGCAGGCGACACGATCAAGATCGCCGTCCTGCGGCTGCGTGCGGGCAACCAGAGCTCGCGCATCGGGTCGCTGCTGATGAACCCGGGCGGCCCGGGGGTCTCGGGTGTCGACTTCGCCCGCAGCGCGCGAGCCGTCGTCGATTCGTCGGTGCGAGCCCGCTACGACATCGTGGGATTCGACCCGCGCGGGGTTGGTGCGTCGTCGCCCGTGCAGTGCCTCGACGACAAGCAGACCGATGCCTTCCTGGCCGCCGACGGCACCCCGAGCACGCCTGCGCAGGTCGCGGCGATCGATGCGCTCGCCAAGGAGCTCGCGGTCAGTTGCCGCACCAGGACACCCAAGATCTACGCGCACATGAGCACGCGAGAAGCCGTGCGCGACATGGACATCCTGCGCGCAGCCCTCGGCGACGAGAAGCTCTCCTGGCTCGGCTTCTCCTACGGCACCATGCTCGGTGCGACCTACGCCGACCTCTTCCCGACGCACATCGGTCGGATGGTGCTCGACGGAGCGATCGACCCTGCGCTGACGAATGTCGAGCTCATCCACGGGCAGGCGAAGGGCTTCGAGGTCGCGTTGCACCACTTCGTCCTGTGGTGCGACAAGCAGGCCGACTGCCCGCTGCCGCGCGGTGAGC
>JANMBJ010000164.1:0-17687 GCA_031360335.1 Candidatus Nanopelagicales bacterium | reverse complement strand
CTCCGCCGCCCCCGCCGGACGCGCGTCACGCCCGACAGGCAGGGGTGCCTCCGGGCAGGCGGTGGCGGTTGGCGGCCACGAGCAGGTAGACGGCTTCCGCCACGATCGACACCGGCGGGACCGACGCGATCAGGCCCACGGCAGCAGACGTCCGGCCGAGGAGCCCTCCGCGGGCCGCTCCACCCGTACGGAGCACTGCGCAGACAGCACGGGAACCTGACTGCCGGATCGTGCGCGGGGACTGCGCGTCACCGATCCACTGGACCCGGTCGGAGCACTCACGCTCGGTCAGCCCGAGTCGGTCGAGGTCCGCCCACTGGTAGGGCACGGTGCGAAATCCCTCGGGGAACCATCGCTCGAGGACGCGCACGCTCGTGGTGCAGAAGGCGCAGTCGCCGTCGAAGACGAGGACCGGCCCGGTCATGAGTCGGGTGGGCACCCCTCCATCATGAGCCAGCTCGGATCGCCCCCGCGACCCGAGGAGC
Organism: Candidatus Nanopelagicales bacterium; assembly: GCA_031360335.1. Lineage (GTDB taxonomy): Bacteria > Actinomycetota > Actinomycetes > S36-B12 > CAIYMF01 > Longivirga. The sequence continues at coordinate 17,202 of JANMBJ010000164.1, read as the reverse complement.
GGGTCACGGCGACCAGGTGGCGACCAGGAGGTCGCGGGTGGCCTCGAGCAGCTCGGGCATCGTCTTGGTGTGGCCGATGACCGGCATGAAGTTCGTGTCCCCACCCCAGCGCGGCACCACGTGCTGGTGCAGGTGACCGGCGATGCCGGCGCCGGCGATCGATCCCTGGTTCATGCCGATGTTGAAACCCTGCGCACCTGACGCCCGACGCAGGGCCGACATCGCCGACCGGGTGTATGCCGCGAGCTCGGCCACCTCGGCTGGATCGAGCTCGGTGTAGTCGGCGACATGGCGATAGGGACAGACCATGAGGTGTCCCGCGTTGTAGGGATAGAGGTTGAGCACGGCATAGACCAGCTCACCGCGCGCTACGACGAGGCTCTCGGCTCCCTCGAGCGAGGGCGCGCGGCAGAACGGGCAGTCATCACCCGGGTCGGTGTGCGTCGGCTTGTTCTCACCGCGGAGGTAGGCCAGGCGATGAGGTGTCCACAACCGGTCCCAGGCTTCGGCGCCGCTCATCGCGCGGTCACACCTGCACCCGACGCTGCACCGCGTCTACGATCTCGGCGATGGCCTCGGCGATGGGTACGCCGTTCTTCTGTGTCCCGTCGCGATAGCGGAACGACACTGCACCCGAGGCGACGTCCTCGTCACCCGCGATGAGCATGAAGGGCACCTTCTGCCTCTGCGCGTTGCGGATCTTCTTCTGCATCCGGTCGTCACTGGTGTCGACGTCGATCCTGATGCCCGCAGCCCGCAGCTGGGCGGCGACGTCCTGCAGGTAGTCGACATGACCGTCGGTGATGGGGATGCCGACCACCTGGACCGGCGAGAGCCAGACCGGGAAGGCGCCTGCGTAGTGCTCGAGGAGCACGGCGAAGAACCGCTCGATCGAGCCGAAGAGCGCGCGGTGGATCATCACCGGTCGCTGGTGCGAGCCGTCGGCGGCGGTGTACTCGAGCTCGAAGCGCTGCGGCAGGTTGAAGTCGACCTGGATGGTGGACATCTGCCAGGTGCGACCGATCGCGTCGCGCGCCTGCACCGAGATCTTCGGCCCGTAGAACGCAGCTCCCCCGGGGTCCATCACCAGATCCAGGTTCTGTCGACCAGCGGCCTGGCGCAGAGTCTCGGTGGCCCGCTCCCAGTCGTCGTCGGTGCCGACGAACTTCACCGGGTCCTTCGTCGAGAGCTCGAGGTAGAAGTCCTCGAGACCGTAGTCGCGCAGCAGATTGAGGACGAAGGTGAGCAACGAGTCGAGCTCGTCGGGCATCTGCTCGGGCGTGCAGTAGATGTGCGCGTCGTCCTGGGTGAAGCCGCGAGCCCGGGTGAGGCCCTGGATCACGCCGGACTTCTCATAGCGGTAGACGGTGCCGAACTCGAAGAGCCGCAGCGGGAGCTCGCGGTAGGAGCGACCACGAGCGTCGAAGATCAGGTTGTGCATGGGGCAGTTCATGGGCTTCATGTAGTACTTCTGCGGCGCCCGCTTGAGCTCGCCGTCCTCGCCGTACTCCGCGTCGAGCTCCATGGGCGGATACATGCCCTCGGAATACCAGTCGAGGTGGCCGGAGATCTCGAACAGGCCGGCCTTGGTGAGGTGCGGGGTGTTGACGAACTCATAGCCCGCCTCCTCGTGCCGACGACGCGAGTAGGTCTCCATCTCACGGCGCACGATGCCGCCCTTGGGGTGGAACACCGCGAGACCGGAGCCGATCTGCTCCGGAAAGCTGAACAGGTCGAGCTCCTGGCCGAGGCGGCGGTGGTCGCGCTTCTCGGCCTCCTCGAGGAACGCGAGGTGCGCCTTGAGGGCGTCGCGGCTCTCCCACGCGGTGCCGTAGATGCGCTGGAGCATCGGGTTCTTCTCGCTGCCGCGCCAGTAGGCCGCGGCCGACCGCATCAGCTTGAACGCGGGGATGATCCGGGTGGCCGGCACGTGCGGGCCTCGACAGAGGTCGCACCACACCCGATCGCCGGTCTTGGCGTCGAGGTTGTCATAGATGGTCAGCTCGGTGCCGCCGACCTCCATCACGTCGCCGTGCTGGTCGGGCGACCCGCCCTTGAGCCGGATGAGCTCGTGCTTGTACGGCTCGTGCGCGAGCTCCGCGCGGGCATCGTCGTCGGAGACGACGCGGCGGGAGAAGCGCTGGTTGGACTTGATGATCTCCTGCATCCGCTTCTCGAGAGCGGTGAGATCTTCGGGGGTGAACGGACGCGCGACGTCGAAGTCGTAGTAGAACCCGTCGCGGATCGGCGGACCGATGCCGAGCTTGGCCTCGGGGAACAGCTGCTGCACCGCCTGTGCCAGCACGTGCGCGGTCGAGTGCCGCAGCACCGAGCGGCCGTCGTCGGTGTCGGCCGTGACCGCCTCGAGCTCGTCGCCGTCGGACACGACGTAGGACAGGTCCCTCAGCTCGCCCTTGAGGCGCGTGACGACGATCGAGCGATCGGGGAACAGCTCGGCAGCGGTGGTGCCGTCAGCGACCGCCCGCTCCTCGAGGGACCCGTCGGGCAGCCGAACGGTGATCTGCGGCACGTCATGCTCCTGGTGCTCGGCGGCGCGACCGTGACGAAGGGTCGTCCGCAGGGGACCCGACGGGTACGAAGCGCCGGGTTCTGGCTACCCGAGACTACCGGGGCGAGGTGTCGTGGCGTCGGACCGAATCCGACGCGCGGATCACCGGACGGTGAACCCAGTGCGATAGAGGCCGCCGCCGAGCGTCACGGCGTAGATCTCCCGGTTATCGTCCGTGCCGAAGCCTGCGACGCCGGCCAGCGCGGTGGGGGCGCCGAGGACACCGGACCGATAGGCCCAGATGTGACCGGTGACGTAGTCGCCGAAGACGTAGCTCCGCACCGCCGCCGGCGTGCGCGAGCCGCGGTAGACGTAGCCGCCGATGATCGCCTCGCCGGCACGAGCGCTCGTGCAGCCGGCGATGTGGTCCGGGTGGCACAGCTCGAGCACCGGGGAGGTGAGGCCGCGACCGCGGACGCAGTGCGAGGTGGCGAAGGAGTGGAAGCCTTCACGGCAGGACCAGCCGAGATCGGCGCCTCGCGCACGAGAGGGGAGGACGGCGTCGACCTCCTCGAACCGGTCCTGACCGACATCGCCGATGTACTGCACGCCAGTGGTGTCGAACGACCATCGCCACGGGTTGCGGAGACCCGACATCCAGATCTCGTGACGGTTGACCCTCGACGTGGCATAGGGGTTGCTCGGCGGGATGCAGTAGAGGTGGCCGGCGCAGCGAACGTTGACACGCAGCATCTTGCCGAGGAGCGACCTGAGGTTCTGCGCGTTGCCGCGCGGGTCTCCACCGCTCCCGCCATCGCCGGTGCCGAGATAGAGGTAGCCGTCCCGGCCGAATGCGATGTCACCACCGTTGTGGTTGGCGTAGGTCGGGTGCGGCACCACCAGGACCGTGCGGAGGCTGCCACGAGCCACCGTGGCAGAGGTCGCGCTGACGGTCGCGAGGCGCGCGAGCACGAGGGCACCGTCACGCCGGGTGTAGGTGACCCAGAGCAGGTGGCTGCGGGCGAAGTCCGGTGCGAACGCGAGCCCCAGCAACCCGCGCTCACCCCCGCTCGTCACTGTCGAGCGCATGTCGATGAAGGTCCCGGTGATCCGGCCGTTGAGGACCGTGCGCACGCGCCCTGCCTGCTCCACCACGAACAGCCGGCTCGTGCGGTCGTTGGCGGACCTGACCAGGAGCGGCGAGGAGAAGCCGCTCACGACCCGGGTCGCGGTGAGGTGCACCGAGGTGGCGGCCGCCGTCGCGGTGGGCACGGAGGTGGCGGCCGCGGTCGCGGCGGGCGCCGAGCTCACGGCCCCCACGGCAGTGACCGGGGCCGGGGCGGCTGACGCCGGCGGCACGAGGGCGCCGACGGCGACCATGCTCGCGCCGAGGACGGTGGCTCGACGTACGGACGGGTGCGACAGCAGCTGCAGCATCAGGTGACCTCCTGGAGCCGACCGTACGGGAAGTCCCAGGATCCGCATCAGATCCACGCTGGTCTGGCGGGCAGGTGTCCGCACTTGACGGCATGACGCCGTGCCGTGAACGCAGATGATGTGTGGTCCGTACTGGACTCGAACCAGTGACCTCACGCGTGTGAAGCGTGCGCTCTAACCAACTGAGCTAACGGACCTTGTCATGCTTCTTCCCGTGCCTGGCAGGTCCGGGGCTCGTGACACCGTGACCAGCGCGTGCACATCGACGAAGCGCGGGATGCGCGCCGCTCGTCAGGTGCGTCGGCGACTCTAGCAAAGCGTCCCCGGTGCGCCGAACCGTCCCCGACGCCAGCGACCCCGGGGCGGTTCCCGTGCCGCCCTGTGCCCAGCCTCACAGGCTGGCGGCGCGTCAGTTCTGGGCCCTCGGGGGACAACTCCACTGCACACGATCGTGTGCAGCGAGAGGAGAGAATCCGTGCTTCCCGTGAGCGCCCGCATGGAGCTGCGCCTGGTCCTCGGTGGCGATCGTGCCATCGCCGTACCCGCGACGTTGTCCTACACGCGAGAGGCGCCCTATGCCGTGACCGCCGCGTTCCACACCGCGGAGGGCGACGTGACGTGGATCTTCGGTCGGGACCTCCTCTGCCAGGGGATCGAAGCACCGGTCGGCGACGGTGACGTCGCCGTGTGGCCGTCGACCCACGGCCACACCGAGTCGCTGTGCCTGTCGCTGTCGAGCCCGACCGGGAGCGCGCTGCTCGAAGCCGACATCGCGGCCGTGGAGGCGTTCCTCGATCTCACCTACGTCCTCGTGCCCTCGGGCAGCGAGGGCACGCACATCGACATCGATGCCGAGCTCGACCTGATCCTGCGCGACGACAACTCGCCGCACTCCTGACGCACGGGCCAGACTGCGCGTCATGACCGGACCCGTGCAGCACCCCGTGAATGGCCCGAGCCCGCGCACCGGTGCGGATGGCGCCGTCCTGGTCGACTGGTGGTGCGACCTCGCGTGTCCGGCCAGCGCCGAGTCACTCGAGCTCCTCGACGAGCTGAAGGACCGCTTCGGCGACGGTGTCGAGGTGCGGCTGCGCCACTTCCCGCTGACCAACCACGTGTGGGCGGTTGCCGCGGCCCAGTGCCAGGTTGCCGTGTCGGCAGAGGGCAGGGGCGAGGCCTACGCGGCTCACGCGCTGGCGACGATCGACACCATCGAGGGCCCTGCGGACTACGTCGACCTCGCGGAGTTCCTCGGCGCCGACTCCGACGAGGTGGCGCTCGCCCTCTTCGACGGCAGGCACGCGGACGAGGTGCGCGCGGACCACGACGCCGGGCGAGCCCTCGGCGTGGTCGGCACGCCGACATTCGTCGTCGACGGCCTGCTCATCGACGCGACCGGCACCCGCGACGGTGCCCTCGTCGCTCTCGTGGCCCAGGTCGAGCGCGCCCGCGCCGCGCGATAGCACGCGACCCGTCGATGTGGCTCGTTGTCCGCCTACGACGTCTCGACGCTCGCCTCCACCGGATGGCGGCCTGAGTACCACGTGGCGAGCGGACCGGCGGTGAGCCCGTGAGCGAGCACGGACAGGGCCACGGTCACCGAGACGGTGGCGAGCACGAAGACGCCGTCGCTCCCCTCGATGGCATCGAGCGCCAGGATCGCGAACACGATCGACGCGAGACCGCGCGGCCCGAGCCACCCGGCGAGCGCGACCGTGTCCCAGGGCAGCCGCAGGCCGAGAGCGGCGACCGCGACGGGCAGCATCCGGATCACCGTGAGCGACAACAGGGCGTAGAGCACCATCTGCCAGGTGACCAGGTCACGGATCTTCGCGAGGACGCCCGCACCGAAGACGAACCACACAGCGAGACCGAGCAGCATGCCCATCTGCTCGGTGAACAGGAAGGCCTCGTCCCGTTCGAGCCGCTCTGTCGTGCCGCCGTAGGCGACACCGGCGACGAAGGCGGCGACGAACCCGTTGCCCGCCAGCTCGACGACAGCCAGGTAGGTGCCCACGGCCACGAGGACGGGAGCGACCGGGAGGAACCGGCGCAGTGCCCAGCTGCGGTCCTCGGCGGCACGCACCAGCCGACCGGTCAGGAAGCCGATCACGACGCCGACGACGACGCCGACGACGATCTCTCGGAGGGCGATCGCGAACGGGCGCTCGGTGGCACCTGAGACAGTCGCCGCAGCGACCGCGATGCAGAACGTCACGAGGGGTGTGGCGAGACCGTCGTTGAGGCCGCTCTCCACGTTGATGACCGTGCGGAACTCAGCGGGTATCCGCTCGTCGGCGATGATCGAGGCGCCCAGCGACGATCGGCGCCGTGACGCTGAGCGACTCGAGCCGCCCCGACACGAGCACCCAGGCGAGGGCCAGGACGAGGAAGACGACTACGGCGGTCACGGGACCGGCCGCGGGGAGACCGCGAGCGGGAGGCGCATCTGGTGCGCCTCATAGTGAAAGCCGTTCGCCTCATAGAGGTCTCGAGCACCGTCGTTGCCCTCGAGCACCGTGAGGAGAACGGACGCCGCGCCTGCATCTGCGGCAAGTACCGCCGCGTGGCTCAGGATCTCGGTGGCATGTCCTCGGCGTCGGAACGCCACGAAGACGTCGAGGTCGTAGACGAAGAGTGCGGGCTCGGTCGTGGGGTCGTCGTCGAAGCCCTTGAGCACATAGCCCAGCACCCCGACCCAGGTGTCGCCGTCATAGGCGGCGACATAGACCTCGCCGTCCTCGTGCAACGAGGCATAGGACCTCTGAGACTTGGCGATCGCGCGCGACTCGTCGTAGGAGCCCGAGCGCACGAGCTCAGCGGCGTACTCCTCGACGACGACGGGGAGGTAGTCCGCCTCCTGCTCGGCCGTCATTCCACGGAAGCTCAGTCTCACGGGTCTGTGCTCTCACGTGCCTGAGCCGCGAAGATCTCGGCGAGGCGAGCCGTGATCGGACCGGCCGACATCTCGAGGTCGTCGACACCCACCACCGGGTGAACGTCGCGGGTAGACGAGGTGATGAACACCTCGTCAGCGGTGAACAGCACGTCATAGGGCAGGTGTCCCTCGTGCATCGGCGCGACCGTGCCGCCCCACTCGAGGACGAGATCACGGGTCACGCCCGCCAGGCACCCGGTGTCGAGCGACGGCGTGAAGACCTCGCCCGCGACGACCACGAAGACGTTGCTGCCGGTGCACTCGGAGAGCCGGCCCTGGGTGTCCGCCAGCACCGCCTCGGACGCGCCGCGTCGCTTGGCCAACGCCAGCGCGATGGCGTTCTCGGCATACGACGTGGTCTTGAGACCCGCGATCGCCGAGCGCTCGTTGCGGGTCCACGGCACGGTCGCCAGTGATGTCGTCGACGGCCAGGGTGCTGAGGCCGTCATGGTGACGACGAGTGTCGGTGCGACGTCACCCCGCTCGCTCCCGAACGGCCCGGCGCCGGAGGTCACGGTGATCCGCAACCTCGAGAAGTCGGTGCTGACACCGGAGTCGCTCACGACGGTGTCGACCGCGTGCCGGATGAGCGTGGGATCCGGTCCGCTGATGCCGAGCCCCGCCAGCGATCTCTGCAGCCGATCGAGGTGACGGGTGATCGCGAACGCGCTGCCGTCACGGACCAGCACTGTCTCGAAGACGCCGTCGCCGACCGTGAGCCCATGGTCGAGCACGGAGACGGTCGCGTGCTCGGCGTCGACGAGCGCGTCGTTGACCCAGTACCTCGTCACGGGACGTCAGCCTGCCACGGCGGCGGTCGATCCCGACGCGACAGCCAGCAGCCGCGCCGCCTTGAGCTCGGTCTCGTCCCACTCGCGGGCAGCGTCGCTCCCCCAGGTGATGCCCGCCCCGGTGCCGAAGTGCAGCACACCGTCGCTCACCCAGAAGGTCCGGATCGCGACCGCCAGCTCCGCGGCCCGCCGGTCGGCGTCGACCCAGCCGACTGCACCGCAGTAGGGGCCGCGGGGGGCGAGCTCGACATCGTCGATGATGCGGAGTGCGCTGGACTTGGGGGCACCCGTGACCGAGCCCGGCGGGAACGTCGCGCCGAGCACGGCGCCCCACCCGGTGTCGTGCGGCAGCTCGCCGCGCACGGTCGACACGAGATGCACGAGACCCGGGTGCTGCTCCAGGGCGAGCAGGTGCGGCACGGTCACCGAGCCCGTGCGGCACACGGCGCCCAGGTCGTTGCGTACGAGGTCCACGATCATGATGTTCTCGGCGTCGTCCTTCGCGGTGAGGTCCGCAACGGTTCGCCCGGTCCCCTTGATGGGCCCGGACTCCAGCACCTCTCCCGAACGACGCAGATAGAGCTCGGGCGACGCCGTGACGACGGACACGCCGTGGTCCGGCAGGTGTACGACGCCGGCGTACGGCGCGGGATTTCCGAGCGCCAGCAGGGACGCGAGCCCACCGACGTCGGCAGCGTGCGGATCGGGCAGCGCCGCCGAGAGCACCCGGCACACGTTGGCCTGATAGACCTCGCCCCGGCCGATGTGGTCGCGGACCCGCTCGACCGCGTCGAGATAGTCCTGGCGCGACATCGAGGACTGCCAGGAGCCGGGATCCGGGCCACGCCAGGGACCGACCGGCACATCCGTCTCGCGCGACTGCGTGAAGCGGGCGATCAGCGGTGCCGAGTCGTAGGCCGCGACCACAGCCCACCAGCCGCACCCGTCGAGAGCGTCGACATCGGAGGTCACCTCGGCGAGCCCCGTGTGGAGCCGGCCGGCGAACCAGGCCCACGGCTCGTGGCGTCCGGGCTCGGTCATGTCGACCACGCGACGGCTGAGACCGGTGTGACGGGAGGGGTGTCGAGCGTCGCGGTCACCGGCCCATGATCGCGCGTCGGCGGCGCGGCGGTCCCGCTTTGGAGTGTGCTGCCGGGATGGGTTATGGTTTCGTCCCGCAGAGGGGTTCGCCCCAGCCTGCATCGCGGACGTGGCTCAGTTGGTAGAGCATCACCTTGCCAAGGTGAGGGTCGCGGGTTCGAATCCCGTCGTCCGCTCGGAAGACCTGCACCATGGGTCTGGCTCGGTGGAGTGGCCGAGAGGCGAGGCAACGGCCTGCAAAGCCGTGTACACGGGTTCAAATCCCGTCTCCACCTCGGTAACACCGAGGGGCATCAGCCCCACGGTGGGACGTCCCGTGGCTGCGTTCCCGTGACGGGGATCGCGACGTGTCCTCGGTCCGACAACTGAAGACCGTCTCGTCCACGACCTGATCGCGTAGCGCAGCCTGGTTAGCGCACCTCCCTGACACGGAGGGGGTCGGAGGTTCAAATCCTCTCGCGATCACGCTCACAAAGCCCCGATGCAGTCTGCACCGGGGCTTTGTCGTGTCCCCGTGCGGACCCACGGCCCGGGTGCCCCGTCCGGCCAGGACAGGCTGCCCTTGCGTGACGCAGGCCGCGCCGTACGTCACTCTGAGACGGGGAAACCTACGCTAACGTAAGCGAAGGTTCGGACCCGAACGAGGAGACCCGATGAACGCGAGCACCCGAGAGAGCGCGTCCCTCCCCCGCATCATCCAGGGGGGGATGGGGGTGGCCGTCTCGTCGTGGCAGCTGGCGCGGGCCGTGAGCGGCGAGGGCGAGCTCGGCGTCGTGTCCGGCACGGCGCTCGACGCCGTTCTGGCTCGTCGGCTGCAGGACGGTGACCCCGACGGCGACGTGTGCCGCGCGCTCGACGCCTTCCCGGTCCGAGCCCTGGCCGACGAGGTCCTCGACCACTACTTCCGCGAGGGCGGCCGCGGCCCCGGCGAGCCGTATCTCCCCAGCGCACGACCTTCCCTCACCCCGTCGCCGCGGGCTCAGCACCTGGTCGTGCTGGGCAACTTCGTCGAGGTGTGGCTGGCCAAGGAGGGCCACGACGGCCTCGTCGGCGTCAACTACCTCGAGAAGATCCAGATGACCACCCCGTGGTCGGCCTACGGCGCCATGCTCGCGGGAGTCGACGTCGTCCTGATGGGAGCCGGGATCCCGGCCCACATCCCCGCGCTGCTCGACGACCTCGCCCAGCACCGCACGGCCTCGCTCCCGGTCGACGTGGCCGAGGCGCCCGAGGGGAAGTCCTACGCCGTCACCATCGAGCCGGCCGAGCTCACCGGGGGTTGTCTGGCGCCGCTGCGCCGGCCCACGTTCCTCGCCATCGTCGCGAGCCATGTGCTGGCGCAGTACCTCGCCCGCGATCCGGCGACACGGCCTGACGGATTCGTCGTGGAGGCTCCGACTGCCGGCGGGCACAACGCTCCTCCGCGCGGCACGCTCACGGTCGACGAGTCGGGCCAGCCGGTCTATGGACCGCGGGATGAGATCGTCGTCGAGAAGTTCGTCACCCTCGGGATCCCGTTCTGGCTCGCAGGCTCCTACGGCTCCCCCGACAAGCTGCGTGAGGCGGTCGACGCGGGAGCGGCCGGCATCCAGGTCGGCACCCTGTTCGCGATGAGTCGTGAGTCGGGCTTCCTGCCTGAGCTGCGCGAGGGTCTGCTGGCGTCACTGAGCCGTGGCGTGCTGTCGACGCGCACCGACGCCCACGCCTCTCCGACCGGCTTCCCGTTCAAGGTCGCGTCGATCCCCGGCACGCTGTCCGACGTGTCGCTCCGCGAGGGCCGCACCGCCGTGTGCGACCTCGGCCATCTGCGGACGCCGTTCGTCCGCGACGACGGCCGCATCGACTATCGCTGCCCGGCGGAGCCCGCCCGCATCTTCGAGCGCAAGGGTGGCGATCCGGAGGCAGCGCAAGGCCGCGTCTGTCTCTGCAACGCGCTCACCGCCAGTGTCGGGCTCGGCCAGACCCGCAAGGACGGCGTGACCGAGCTGCCCCTCGTCACCCTCGGAGACGACCTCGTCGGCCCGCGAGCGCTGCTCGCGGACCATCCTCTCGGCTGGTCCGCGGCCCAGGCGATCTCCTACCTCCGAGGCGACTCCGTCACCGCCTGACCGCCGCACCATCGGACACGCGACGCTGCCACAGCTGCTCCCGAGACTGGGCTGTCAGCCACACCTGGGGCAGCACCGCGTCGCACACGGTGCAGTCGTAGGGTCGCGCCATGGCTCCTCGCTTCGACCTCAGTGACCCGGCAACCGTGCTCGACCCCTACCCCGCGTTCGAGCAGATGCGCGCCGAGGGTCGCGCGGTGTGGGACGACGCGCTCGGCATGTGGTTGGCCTTCCGCTACGACGACGCCAACGCGGTCCTGCGCACCCGTCAGCTCGGTCGGATCTTCACGGCGCGCGAGCCCGAGGACGTGTGGGAGACCTTCAACTGGCTCCACGAGGACGCACTTCTGGAGAACGAGCCTCCCAAGCACACCCGGCTGAAGTCGTTGGTGGCCAAGGCCTTTGCGCGTGGTCACATCGAGACGAGACGCCTCCGCATCCAGGAGATGTGCACCGAGCTGCTCGACGCCGCTGAGGCGAAGGCACGCGACGGTGGCACGTTCGACGTCATCGCCGACTATGCCGAGCCGCTGCCCGTGCTCGTCATCGCCGACCTGCTCGGCTTCCCTGCGTCCGACGTTCCGCTGCTGCGCCCGTGGTCACAGGCGATCGTGAAGATGTATGAGTATGACCGCACCGACGAGGACAACCGACGCGCCGAGCTGGCCTGCGTGGAGTTCGCTGCCTACATCGACGACCTCGCGAAGGCACGCCGCCGGGAGCCGGGAGACGACCTCATCACCCACCTCGCGGATGTCGAGGCAGAGGGAGAGAAGCTCACCGAGCGCGAGCTGGCAGCAACCGTCGTCCTCCTGCTCAATGCCGGTCACGAGGCCACGGTCAACGGGTTCGGCAACGGCATCGTGGCGCTGCTCTCCCGGCGCGACCAGTGGGACGCTGTGGTCACCGATCCGTGGGGCACAGCAGCCACCGCAGTCGAGGAGATGCTGCGCTACGACACCCCCGCGCAGCTCTTCGAGCGCACCGCCACGCGCGATGTCGACATCGCCGGCGTGACCGTCAGGCAAGGCCAGAAGATCGCGGCGATGCTGGGCTCGGCCAACCGCGATCCTGACGTCTTCGCTGCGGCCGACACCTTCGACGTCGGCCGCGATCCCAACCCGCACAACGCTTTCGGCGCCGGCATCCACTTCTGTCTCGGTGCCCCGCTCGCACGACTCGAGCTGCAGCAGTCGCTGCCGATGCTCGCCGAACGCATGCCCACCCTCGCCCTCGCCGCAGGTGCGCGGCCACGAGACACATTCGTGCTGCGCGGGTGGGACGTCGTGCCCGTCACCGTCGGCTGATCCTCGGCGGGCGCGCAACCCGCTGGGCAGCACCGCCCCGATCTGGCAAGGTCGTGCCGTGACTGCAGACCCTGGCACGGAGACTGAGACCGAGACCACCGAGGCATCGGTGCACGTGGCGTTCCACCGCGATGCCGAGACCCTGCTCGCAGGCGTCGACGACGTACGCCAGTCGCCGCACGACGAGGGCACTCTGCAGGCACTCGTGGTGCGCCCGGCGACGTGCGTACGGCGTTCGCTCGACACGGCGACCCTCGACTTCGGCGTGGGGGTCGTCGGTGACACCTGGATCGAGCGTGGCAGCCGCCGCACGGCCGACGGCGGCCCCAACCCCGACGCCCAGGTCACCGTGATGAACTCGCGCGCCGTGGACCTCGTCGCCGGCTCGCGCGACCGCTGGCCGCTCGCGGGCGACCAGCTCTACATCGACCTCGACCTCAGCGTCACGAACCTGCCGACGGGCACTCTGCTGACGATCGGTGACGCGCAGCTCGAGGTGACGGCGGCCCCGCACACGGGGTGCGCGCAGTTCACGGAGCGCTTCGGCGTCGAGGCCCTGCGTCTCACCGCGACCCCCGACGGTCGGGAGCTGCGCCTGCGCGGCATCAACACCAAGGTCGTGCGCCCGGGTGACATCGCCGTGGGCGACTCAGTCCATGTCACCCGACCTGCGCCGGCGTAGCAGGGCGCTCACGGGCCGGCCCGCCGTCGTCGGAGGCACGGTTGAGGCCACTGACGCGATTCTGTGAGCTCGTGAGGGTGGCGTCCGCGGTCAGTCGAGGTCTGCGACCAGGCGACGTTGCTCGGTGACGTCGAAGGCCGCGGCCGGATAGACCGGGTTCATGTCGCGCATCGCAGCGACGAGCAGGTTGGCCACGACCCAGTCGCGATACCACTTGCGGTCTGCCGGCACGACGTGCCACGGTGCGGCGTCGGTGCTGCAGCGGCTCAACGCGACCTGGTAGGCCGCCTGGTAGTCGTCCCAGAACGCGCGCTCGGACAGGTCGCCGGGCTTGTACTTCCAGAACTTCGTCGGGTCCTTGAGCCGGTCTGCCAGCCGCTTCTTCTGCTCGTCCTTGGACAGATGGAGCATGACCTTCACGATGTGGGTTCCCGCATCGACGACCCGGTGCTCGAACTCGTTGATCCGGTCGTAACGCGTCGACCACTCCGACTCCGGCACGAGGTCGTGCACGCGCACGACGAGGACGTCCTCGTACTGCGAGCGGTTGAAGACCCCGATGTTGCCCGGCTCCGGGAGCGCGTTGTCGATGCGCCAGAGGAAGTCGTGCTGCAGCTCCTCGGCAGTCGGCTTCTTGAACGACATGATGCGCACGCCCGCGGGGTTCATCGCCCCGACCACCCCCCGCACGGTGCCGTCCTTGCCGGACGTGTCGGTGCCCTGCAGCAGGAGGAGGAGCGAGCGTCGACCGCCGCCGACGCCCTCGGCGTACAACCGTTCCTGCATCTCGGTCAGCTCGGTGACGAGCGCGGCAGTCGCGGCCTCGGTCTGCTCGCGGCTCCCGGGTGCGGTCGAGGTGTCGCGGGTGTCGCGGTCGGCGAGCAGATCACCGGGACCGAACGCCACCGCCTCGCAGACAGCCCGAGGGTCCTTCTCGGATCCCTTGCCCACAGTCGTCCTCCGATACGCCAGGATGTTGCCCATGCAGCTGAACGGCTTCTTCTCCGCGATCTTGATCGGACTCATCATCGGGGCTGTGGCCCGGATCGTGGTGCCGAACAGCCAACCACTCGGGTGTTTTCTCACGATGCTCGTCGGCATCGTGGCCGCGGCCATCGGCGCGGCCGTCGGGAACGCTCAGAACTGGAGCTTCTGGCTGGTCTTCGCGCTCCAGGTCGTGGTCGCTGCGATCATCGTCGCCATCTTCTCCGCGACCGCCCGACCTCGAGGCTGACCCGAGCCTGACCTCAGCCGCAGCCGCAGCGGCCGCGCCGCTCTCGGGGTCCGTGCGAGGATCCGTCGGGTGCGGATGCTGCTGCCCGACCTTCGCGACGACCTGACCGACGCCGACCTCGACGCCGCCTACGCATGGCCGGTCGGCGAACCGAGTCGGCTGTGGCTGCGCGCCAACATGGTCAGCACGGTCGACGGCGCAGCCCGCTCCCCCGACGGGCTGTCGGCGGGGATCTCCAGTGACGCGGACCGTCGAGTCTTCGGTCGCCTCCGCGGCCTGGCCGACGTCGTGCTCGCCGGCGCCGGCACTGCCAGACAGGAGAACTACCGCCCGGCGCAGGTGAAGCCGGACTTCGTCGAGCGACGCGCCGCTGCTGGCCAGACGCCGGTGCCGGCCATCGCCGTGCTGAGCCGCTCACTGCGGCTCGACCTGACCTCGGCGCTGTTCACCGAGGCGACGGTGCGGACGATCGTGATCACGACCGAGTCGTCCGATGCCGGCGCGAGAGCACGCACGGCAGCGGTCGCCGACGTTGTGGTGGCCGGGTCTGACGACGTCGACCTCGTGGCGGCTGTCGCAGCGCTGCGGGCCCGCGGACTTGCTCGGATCCATGCCGAAGGCGGTCCGACCCTGCTCGGGGATCTCGCGGCCCAGGGACTGCTCGACGAGCTGCTGCTCACCGTCTCCCCCCTGCTCGCCGGCGGTGCCTACGCCGACGGCGGCGAGGTGCATCGCATCCTCGCCGGCAGCGTCCTCGACGACGCCCCGCGCGACATACGCCTGCACCACCTGATCGAGGACGCCGGCTCGCTGTTCCTCAGCTATCGCACCTGAGACCCACACCGCCCGGGTCAGGTCTGCCAGGCTGCGGGGTACATCGACCGAGGGGGCACTGTGCTCGATCCGAGTCTGGACGAGGTGGAGATCCGTGGGGGCTCGGCTCCCGGTGAGATCAACAACCTGTCCGTACGTTTCCTGCTCCAGGGCGGTGGGGCGTTCGGGCGCGACAAGTCGGCACCGTCGCCGTTGGCCGACTCGGCCCGCGGCAGCTGGACCAAGGACGGGATCGCGCACGACGACGAGGTGCTCTCCGTGCCGGACGCGGTCGCTCTGGTCGAGCAGGCGATGCGCGACGACGAGGTCGCGCGCAAGCGGGAGTCGGACGCTCGCGCTGCGGCGACGGCATCGGCTGACGCGCGACGGGCCGAGGTCGTGCGCCGGGTCAACGACCTCTCCTGCACCGTGTGTGGCGGTCGTGAGTTCGACAAGCAGGTGAGCCGCGAGGACAGCCAGTGGGGATATACCTCCTTCCCTATGACCCTGCTGATCTGTAAGGAGTGCGGCTTCGTCCTGCAGTTCAGCCAGGGCCGCAGCTGGTTCGTCCCCGACGCCTGACGCCGCCCGTTCTGATCCCCGGGCCAACGCGGCTGGTTGCGGACGCCACTGCCGAGAACGGCGCTGGGGTGGGGTGCAGGATGGGTGGATGCAGCTGCCCGTGATGCCTCCCGTCTCGCCGATGCTGGCGAAGCCGGTCTCCGGCGTTCCCGCGCCCGACTCCGTCGCCGGTGGTCTCGTGTACGAGCCGAAATGGGACGGGTTTCGCTGCATCGTCTTTCGCGACGGTGACGCGGTCGTGCTCGGTTCGCGCAACGAGAAGCCGCTGACGCGCTACTTTCCCGAGGTCGTCGAGGCGGTGCTCGCGCAGCTGCCGGATCGCTGCGTCGTCGACGGGGAGATCGTGGTGCGCACCGGGCAGCGTCTCGACTTCGCGGCGCTGCAGCAGCGGATACATCCGGCTGACAGCCGGGTGCGCAAGCTCGCCGAGGAGACCCCGGCGTCGTTCGTGGCGTTCGACCTGCTCGCGCTCGGCGACGACGACCTCATGGGCGAGCCGTTCGGCGTACGCCGTGCCGCTCTGGAGTCAGCGCTCGCGAACGCTCAGCCGCCCGTGCACCTCACTCGCATCAGCACCGACCTCGCCGAGGGCCAGCGGTGGTTCGAGGTGTTCGAGGGCGCGGGGCTCGACGGGCTCGTGTGCAAGGCGCTCGCATCGACCTATCAGCCCGACAAGCGGGTGATGCTCAAGGTGAAGCACGCGCGGACTGCTGACTGTGTCGTCGCGGGATGGCGTGCGCACAAGCAGAAGGGTCCCGACGGCCAGGACATCCTGGGATCGCTGATGCTCGGGCTCTATGACGAGGCGGGCGTGCTGCAGTCGGTCGGGGTCGCGGCGTCGTTCACGATGGTGCGACGGGCCGAGCTCGTCGAGGAGCTGTCGGCGTACGCCGTGGGTCCAGATGACACGCACCCCTGGAGCGAGTGGCGCGACGCGACGGCGCACGAGGGCGCACGACTTCCGGGAGCGGTGTCACGCTGGAGCTCGGGCAAGACCCTCGACTGGAATCCGCTGCGCCCCGAGCTCGTGGTCGAGGTCGGCTACGACGCGATGGAGGGATCACGGTTCCGACACACGACCCAGTTCAAGCGCTGGCGCCCGGACCGTACGCCCGAGTCCTGCACCTATGACCAGCTCGAGCACCCGGTCCGCTACAACCTCGCCGACGTCCTGCTCTGAGAACTCGCGGTCGCTCAGCCGCGGGGGTTCTTGCCGTTCATGACGCGCCAGGCGATAACACCGAGCACGAACACGAGAACGAAGAACAGCAAGATGAGGGTACCCATGCGCAAACCCTAGCGGTCCGGCCGCGCCGGGTGGGTCAGGCGTCGGCGGGTGGGGCGGGCTTGGCGCGGCTGGGCTGGACGCGCTTGGGTTCGCCGGCCATCTTGGGGTAGTCGGGCGGGTAGGGCATGTCGCCGAGACCGTGGTCGCGCTCGTCCCGGTCATACCACTCGAGCAGCGTCGTCAGCTCGTGGGAGACGTCGTCGATGCCCGCGTGCAGGTCGCCGAGCTCGAGGAACCGAGGGCCGACCGTGCGCACCGTGAAGTCGAACGGTGTGACGTCGTCGAGCTCCTCCCAGTGCACCGGGGTCGACACGGGCGCGTGCGGCTTGGACCTCAGGGAGTACGCCGAGGCGATGGTGCGGTCGCGCGCGTTCTGGTTGAAGTCGAGGAACACCGCACCGTGCGGCCGCTC
>JANMBJ010000147.1:0-2318 GCA_031360335.1 Candidatus Nanopelagicales bacterium | reverse complement strand
GATCACGGCGAACGACGGCGTCGACGACATCGTCGCCGGGACGCACGAGCGGTTCATCGTCGACCTGGACAAGTTCGTCGCCCGACTCGCCGAGAAGGCGGCAGCGGCCGGCTCCTAGCAACCGACGTCACGGGGTCGGCGACGAGAGACCCTTGCCGTCGCCGTGAGGTCAGCCCCCGAGCAGGCCCAGCAGTGAGGAGTGCCCCACAGCGAGGTCGTCGACGACGAGGATGTTCGTCGTGGAGCTCAGCTCCGCAACGGTGTAGACCCCAGTGGCCACCCCGATGAAGTCGATGCCTGCGGCCTCCGCGGCTCGCGAGTCCGCGACGGTGTCGCCCACGACGACCGGGACGAGCCCGTACTGCGCAGCGTAGGAGGCACTTGCGCGCGTGAGCTCGACGCGTGTAACGGCGTCCCCGCCGAAGCAGCTGGCGTACCAGTCGAAGGGGTCCGGGGACAGCCCGGCGGAGTGCAGCTTGAGCCGTGCCCGAGCCTCGCTGTTGCCGGTGAGCATCGCGTTGACGTGCCCGGCCGCGGCGAGCGCCGCGACCGTTCTCTCGACGCCCGGCAGGACCACCCGCTCACCCGGTTCGGCGAAGTGCGCCTCGGACAGGGCGATGAGACTCGCAGATCCCTCCTCGGCCTGGGCGAGCGTTCCTCCGTTCGCCTCCAGGTACTCGAGCACCTGCTGCCGGTCGGTCTTGCCGTGACGGTAGGGATGCACGATGTCGGGCAGCGGGCCGAGCACGGACTCCGTCGCTGCCACGAAGAGCCGTTCGTCGCTCTCGTCGTTGCTCACCAGCGTGCCGTCGACGTCCCAGAGGACGAGCCGTCGGAGAACCTGGTCCCCCGTCACCGGCGGTGCATCTCGAGGGCTGCCCAGTCGAACTCGATCCCGTGGCCCGGCCGTTCGGGCGCCACCGTGAACCCGTCGGTCACCGCCATGGGCTCGGCGATGTAGCGGTCCAGGGAGAACCCATGGGCCTCCATGTACGTGCGGTTCGGGGCCGCCGCCAGGAGATGGACGGTGAGGTCGTGGACGCCGTGCGAGGTCACAGGCAG
Source organism: Candidatus Nanopelagicales bacterium (assembly GCA_031360335.1). Taxonomy (GTDB): domain Bacteria; phylum Actinomycetota; class Actinomycetes; order S36-B12; family CAIYMF01; genus Longivirga. The sequence goes on along the minus strand of JANMBJ010000147.1, from coordinate 1,256 downwards.
ATTGTGCGCCTCGGCGACCGCGGCGATCTTGCGGAACACCGTCATCCCGCCGCAGTTCGTCACGTCGGGCTCGGGGTAGGTGAGGCCCCCGGCGACGATGAGGTTCGTGAACTCGTACAGCGTGTGCATGTTCTCGCCGGTGGCGACCGGTGTCCGGCCCTCGCGCACCACCCGCACGTGGCCCGCGATGTCGTCGGGGATCGTCGGCTCCTCGATCCACAGCAGGTGGAACTCCTCGAGCGCGCGCGCCGCGCGGACTGCCTGGTCGGCGCTCCACTTCATGTTGGCGTCCACCATGAGCGGGAAGTCGTCGCCGAGGTGCTCTCGCATGCGACGGACGCGCTCGACGTCCTCGCGCAGGTTGGCGCGCCCCACCTTCATCTTGATCGCGCGGAACCCCTCGTCCTGGAACCGGTCCGACTGTGCGAGCAGCTCGTCCACGGAGAAGTCGAGGTCGATGCCGCCGGCGTAGACGGGGACCTTCGGGTCGTACCCGCCGAAGTACCGCCAGAGGGGCTGGCTCGCACGCTTCGCCCGAAGGTCCCAGATCGCGATGTCGACGGCGGAGATCGCCGACGTCGCGTGGCCACCGCGCCCGGAGTAGTGCACGGCCCACCACATGGCCTGCCAGACCCGCTCGCTGGCGTCGACGTCGGCGCCGACCACAACGGGCGCGAGGTAGTTGTCGATGAGGATCTTGAAGGCAGCACCACCCGAGTTCACGGCGTAGGTGTAGCCGACGCCCTCGATCCCGTCGTCGTCCGTGATCCGCACGGTGACCAGCTCGAAGTGCGGGATGCTGCCGTGCGTGCTGTCGCTCAGGACGACCTCCAGGGGGACGAGGTAGTAGTCCGTGCGCACCGAGGCGATGGTGGTCATGAGCTCGCATCTCCAGTCTTGCGTGCAGTGGTCGTGGCGCCGATGTGGTCGTCCATCGAGAGCGGCAAGGCGACTCCAGCCCGCCGCGCGAGGTCCTCGAGCTCGGCGACGACATGCGGTGACAGCGTGATGCGACCATCAGCCCCCTGCTCTCGCGCGAGCTCCGGCTGGCCGGGAGCAACCGCGGCCGGAACATCCAACCCGGCAGAACTGGCGTGGACGGCATCGACGAGGCTGCCGATGGCCTGTCGGTACTCGTCGAGAGTCTGTGCCGCATCCGCTCGGACGGCGATGAACAGGTGCCCCAGCAACTGCGGCCTCGACGGGTCTCCGCCCAGGGCCGACACGTCGGTGCTGACGTGGGCGCCCGCGACGGC